>JBBQPO010000189.1:0-11965 GCA_038217285.1 Chthonomonadales bacterium | reverse complement strand
GTAACACAGACCCAGCACAACCCCGCACAGGCCCAGCCACACACGACCCCGATGCCCCCCCTCGCTCTCCCCGCTCCTTACCCAGAGCCAGAAGGCACAGACCAGCACGAAGGCGGCGGGCGTATCCATGAGCGCCAGGCGCGAGTAGAGCAGGCTCACATGGTCCAACCCCAACAGCAGCGTCCCCAGACAGGCCGTGCGCAAGCCGAAGGCTCGCCGCAGCCCGTCGAAGAAGACGGGCAGGGTAAGCAGTCCCAGCACGACCGAGACGGCACGCGCCTGCACAGCGCCGACCCCGAAGGTCTGGAACACGCCGGTCTGCAGAGCGTCCAGGAGAGGCATGATGAGATCGTTGTTGAACTGATCGGTCTGCGCGTGCCCGAAGAGGACCCGATTGCGAGCGTTATGGATATAGAAGCCCTCATCGGTGAGGAGGGCGCTGCTCCAGGAGAGGCGCGGATAGGCGTCCGAATCCAGCGCCACCCCCCGCAAAACCACCATCAGAAGGACGAGGAGAACTCCGCCAGCCCAGACCCATTTCCGTCCTCGTCCCCGCCCGTCGTCGCTGCCCATAGGATTAAATCTCCACTCCTTCCGTGAGCTCCCTCTGCACGACAGGGCCGCGAGTTCGACCGATGCGAAGCCGCGTCAATCCGATCGGTACCATCATTGCCGCACACAGGCCCGCAGCGACCAGCGACATAAATGCCCCCAGGCGACAGATAGCAGGCCGATATTCAAACGTAACGTCATGTCTCCCAGGAGGTATCGGCAGGCCCAAAAAGGCCCCATCCGTACGCAGAGGCGAGACCGATTTGCCGTCGATCCAGCCCGTCCATCCGGGGTACGCCGTAGAGGCATAGACTAAATAGGCAGGTTGGGATCCGGCATCGACGCGCATCCGTGCCTCTATTTCAGACAGATCGAGGAGAGGGATCGACGTCGGAACCACCTCGTTAGGCCCGCTGAGAGCGACAGCGGCGGCACCGCTCCCAGTTATGATCGCTTCCTGCCGAGGATCGAAACCAGGAGAACTCATTACGGCGGAAACGCGCATCCTCCCTTCTACATGTAGGGTGCGGCGCACGAGCCAAACCTTAGCCGGCGGCACACCTACCTCCGCATACCATGCCCGGCGACCCGGCACCTCCTGCGACGATAGAAGCAGAAGGCCGGGATCGAAGGTGTGCTGAAAAGTTGGCAGGGCAACGATGCCGACGTCCATCAAAGAGAGGAGATTGTTCATGTTCGGCTCGCCGCGCCGGAATGCGGAGCGGGCGAGACCATCGATGCCCGTTAGAGCGGATATCGGCACAGGCTCGTATCCTGCAGCCATGGCGATTCCCTGTCCCATCGGTAGATTGGGGAGGGATGTCTGCCGCAAAGACTGTATCGCGCGAGGATCGGAGGGGCCATAATCGCTGTAACCATCGGTCACAAAGCGGCGCCAGTAGAGACTGTGTTCCGGCAGATAGATCCGTCCTCGAGCGGCCTGCCCAATCGTGTACGGCTCGTGGCGCTCTCCGCCGCGGACGGCAGCCGCCGTAGTGGTCGGGTTCCACTCCTGCCCGAACCAGGCCAGAGGCAGACCGATGCAGATCAGCGCCCCGTAGCACATACGCCGGTTACACCACTTCGTTCGTTCCCGCAACGCATCGATTCCGACAGAGGACAACACCGCGAACGCAAACGTCGCCACGAACAGGAAACGAGCCGGGTCATGGAAATTAGAGATGCCGGGCACTGCGTAGAACGCAATCCAGTAGAGGCCTCCCATTATGCCCAACGCGAGCCAGATACCAAGGAGCGCCAGAATAGCCCAGAATCGGACCAGGCGTTCCTGGCTGCAGCGCACCACGGCATAACCGATCAGCAGAAGGGGCAGCCATCCAACGAAAATGGCAGGTTCCCACGCGTTGCCGCCCCCCCAGTAGTCCGCCGTGGCGGGATGTCCAAAGAAGTGAGGCTCGAGCAGCGTGAGCAGTTGTTGGGGCTGAAGCACGAACCGGTTCGCCAGCGCTGGCGTCAACGCTTCGCGCGTACTGGCTTTCATCAACTGAAGCGCTGGCAAGGACTGTATCGCCGTCAGGGCCACTCCGAGAATACCAACCCAGCCCAGCGCGAAAACCTGTAGGGTGAAACCCCACAGTCCGGGCCGATCTCGTCGGGGACCCCTCTGACTCCAGAGGCGCATCAGCGCATACGCGATGCCGCAGGCCAGCGTCATATAAGCCAACTGTGCATGCGCCGCTAATATCGACAGGGCGATCGTGAGCGCGAGGCCCAATCGGAACTCCGGGCGTGGGCGATCTATGTTGAGATCGAGCCAGTAGAGAAGCAACGGCAGGAAAGGGGCCGTCTGAATCATCGGAGGGAACTGAAGCCGTGCCATTAGGTATGAGCTGCCCATGTAGACCATGGCCCCGGCCAGGGCTGAAGCCCGGTGTACGGACCACCGACGGAGATAGAGGAAACAGAACGCCCCGGAGAGAAACACATGCAGCAGCGTATTGAGACTCAAATAGAGCCAGACCGGGAAGAACTCAAGGAGGACCGTGCTAGGGTAGAATAGTCCCATCTGTGGATTCCCCAGAAAGGGTTGACCGCAGAGCACGTAAGGATTCCAGAGCGGCAGTCGTCCATGTTCGAGGTGTGACTGTGCGAAGGCTGCCATGGGCTCGAAATAGAAGAGAATGTCGCCCCAATAGAGCGCCCTTCCCCTACAGAGTGGCCACAGCAGAGCGGCGGTGAAGGCGAGCAGGACCAGAACAGGAATCGCCGCGCGGTAACGGGCAAAACCGCCCGCTCGCCGAGATTCCTCGCCGGAGCGAAAGGCATCTTTGTTTGTAGGTGAAGTACTCAAGGTGGGTGCAGACTGGGGTTCCCAAAGCGGACACTATAGGACGAGTGTACCCTCGAAAGGGGACAGTCTGTCAAGGCGTCCCGTTCAGCGGTCGGAAGGAAACATATGTCCAGAGGCAATATCGCGATCATCGGCGGCACCGGTTTTGAAAGCCTGCCCCCCGAACTGTTCGCGGAGTCCGTCGAAGTCACTACACGATATGGTACCGCGCATCTGTTGAGCCTATCCAACAACTACGTCGAACCGTACAAACTCTACTTCCTCTCACGGCACGGTGTAACACACGGCCTGGCTCCGCACCAGATCGATTACCGGGCCAACATCGCGGCACTGGCAGCGCTGGATGTCCGCTACCTGTTCGCGTCCAATGCGGTCGGATCGCTACGGTCCGATCTGCCGCCGGGCACCCTGGTACTATTCGACGATTTCATCGATTTTACCCGACAGCGACCTCTCACCTATTTTCCAGAAGGCGAACCCTGGCACCATACAGACTTTACCGCGCCTTACAGCGCGCATCTGCGTCAGGCCATTCTTCAGTCCGCTTCCAACCTTGATGTGCCCCTCGTCCCGACAGCCACCTATCTCTGCTGCGATGGCCCCCGGTTCGAAACGCCTGCGGAAGTCAGGATTTTTGGCCGAATGGGAGCCGACGTCGTGGGAATGACCGGGTTGCCAGAAGCGATCTTTGCGAAGGAAGCCGGGCTGGAGTACGCTGGGCTCGGCATCGTGACGAATTTCGGCGCAGGACTGACGACGGCCCCGGTCGAGCATGAGGCGGTCGTGCAGGCTATGTCCGGTGCGATCAATACGGTTCGCGAACTTCTCCTCGGCGCGAGCGGTATTGTCTATGAGGAGTTTACCCGTCAGGACTCCCGATAGCTTCTCTGGCATGGCGCGAACTTCTGAGTGCCGTGCCCCGTGCGTACCCTGATTACCGATCAAAAGAGGCGCTCCTTTACCGGGCGCCCAGACCGTAAGAAAGTGACCGACCTTCGTGGCTCTATTTCGCACTTTACTGTACCGTCTTGCGCTCGGGGCGTTGTTGATTCACCCGTTCCCCTCCCTTACCGCCTTCGCCTCTCCGCAGGATGGCATTGCGCCCGAACCGCCGCTCGTCTATCGCCTGTCTGTTCCAGCTCCCAACTCCCATCGTCTTCATCTGCGCATTACGGAAGATCATCCATCGGGCACCAAAATGGAGTTTGCCATTCCCGCATGGACTCCGGGTTACTATCAGATACTCAACTATCAGGCAGACATCGAGCATGTCCGTGCGACAGATGGAGACGGCAATGCCCTGCCGGTAATCCACCCCACCCCGCGTGTGTGGTCCATCGACACGACGGCGCGCAACGCGATTCCGATGCCTGTCACCCTGGACTACGATGTCAATGCCCATGATCCCGGCCTTGGCTTCTTCGGCAGCGCTGTTGACGGCGAACTCGAACGTGGTTACATCAACGGAGCCTCTGCGTTTCTCTATGAGGTCGGGCATACCCAGCGGCCGGTTCGGCTCGACACGGCACTCCCGGCCGGCTGGAAGCTTGCAACGCCTCTCACCCCGCTTATAGGAGCGCGGTCACTGGGAACAGCGGTTACAGCAGAAGCGAAGAGCGAAACACTCCAGGCATTTGAGGCCGAAAGTTACGACGCCCTGATCGACAGTCCGCTTCAGTTCGGGAAGTTCACGTCGGCGGAATTCGTGTCCGATGGTGCAACCTTCCAGTGCGTCTGCGTCGGGAGTCCCGACTGGGACCGATCCAGGGTGAGCACGATACTCACGAAAATAGTTCATGCGGCCATACAGATATTCGGCAAGCCCCCCTTCAAGCGCTATGTCTTCTTCTACCACATCGGTGGCAGCGGATTCCTGGGCGGTCTGGAGCACCACAACTCCACGGTGATTCACATGGGGCAGCCCCTATCTGGTGGCAAAGGCGAAGATTTCCAGACAGTCACGGCCCACGAATTTTTCCACGCCTGGAATGTCAAACGCCTGCGCCCTGCCGGACTGGGTCCTTTCGACTACACACAGCCGGTTCGAACCGCTTCCCTCTGGTGGGCGGAAGGGGTCACCGACTACTATGCCGATGTCCTGCTCTATCGCGCTGGCCTGCGCGACAAAACCTGGCTGCTAAACGATCTCGCAGACCGGATAGGCGACCTGGACAACACCCCCTCTCGTCTCCGCGTCTCCCTCGAAGACGCGAGCCGCAAATCCTGGGAGGGCGAGAGCGAAGGCTTCGATGGCCTGAGTTACTACCTGAAGGGCAGCCTGGTCGGACTCTATTTCGATCTGCGGCTGCGTGCGCTAACGCACGGCCAACGCGGTCTGGATGACGTCATGCGTCTGATGGAGGCAGACTACGGCAGCAAAGGCCGTGCTTACCCCGAAGGCGCTCTGCTGTCATGCCTGGAAGCCGTTTCTCAAACAGATCTCCATACCGAGTACGCAAACCTGGTAAGCTCGAAAGGAGAGATAGATTGGGCGGCCGCGCTCGCGCCTGCAGGGCTGGCGCTCCGCCGCGACAGCTCCTCCTATCTGGGAGTGCAGTTGCACTAAGGCAAAGGCGGCCCAAACGATGGCGTCGTTATCGACGCCGTCGAGACAGGTTCTGCCGCCGCCCGTTGTCGGCTGCAGGTGGGGGACAGCCTCGTGGCGCTCAATGGGGAGCCGATTACACTCGACTCGCTCAAAGACCAGCTTGGCCGAATTCCGCCCCGTACACCGATCACCTTGACATTGAACCGTGGCGGAGAACGGCAGACGATTGCTGCCGATTCCGGGCTTCGGTATACCCATCATCAACTGGCGTTTGTGCGGGATGGCGCCGATTCCCTGCCTGGATCAGCGCTTTTCCTGCCGACGTCGGCGAAAAGCATTCCGGTGTCTCCAAGCAGTTCCGTCCCGGTTCCGTAGTGGCCGTTCGTCATATTGTGGCGGCCTGTCCCGTGGCGCGGGCCGATCAGCAGAACGGCAGACATCGCGTTTTTTTACCGCAGATGAAGGAAACCGCAGGCCAATTCTTGCTTATTGCAGACCGGTATGCTATACTTGATTTTGCGCACACGGCTCCGTTTCGGACCGTATTTTCGCGCCTGGATGCGGTCCTTGGATAGCCGAAATCGGTGGCCGGACACCCCCGTCCTTGTCGTATGCGGAGCGACAGCGACGGGTAAAACGGCGGTAGCAATCGCTCTGGCAGAGCGCATCGGGGGCGAGATCGTCAACGCCGACTCCATGCAGGTCTACTGCGGTATGGACATCGGAACGGCCAAGCCAACGCCGATGGAACGCCGAAACACGGTATTCCACCTGTTGGATATCGCACCACCGGACCAGCAGGTGAGTGTCGCCGACTGGAAGCGAGGGGCGGAAGAGGCCCTTGGAGCGATTGCTGCAAGGAACCGTATTCCGATAGTGTGCGGGGGAACCGGACTCTACCTTCGCGCACTGCTTGACGACTGGACACTGGCGGCAACGCCGGCCTCCCCCCAGGTTCGAATCGAACTTATGGGATGGGTCACCCACTCGGGTGCGCCCTGGCTGCATGAGAAACTGAAGGAAGTAGATTCCGTGACTGCGGACCGTCTCCATCCCAACGATGCGATTCGCATCGTCCGGGCCATGGAGGTCTTCCTTACCTCGGGCGTTCCCATAAGTCGGTTTCAAGAAGAGGATCGCGCCAGAAGGCAGCCGCGCGCTGCCATACGATTCGGCCTGACGCTACCGCGACCGCTGCTGAATGCCCGTATCGATGCCCGAGTGGACAAAATGCTGGACAATGGTCTGGTCGTCGAAGTCGAAACGCTGCTGCAACAGGGCTATTCGGGTGAGCTCGGCCCAATGAAAAGCCTGGGATATAAGGAGCTAGTCGAGTACCTTCACAGCAAGCGATCCTATGTGTCGGCTGTCGAGGAGATAAAGGCAAATACACGCCGGTTCGCAAAACGGCAGCAGACATGGTTTCGAGCGGATCTATCGATTCAGTGGCTCGACGTGTCTGAACTTAATTCGGCAGAGGTCGCCGCGCAGATCTTCAATGCAATGGCTCCGGAAGGCTATCGAGCCTCTTGATCGTCGTTGAAAAAGGTAGTGCGCGGTATGCAGAGGCGACCCAGAAGCCATCTTTCATTTACCCTGGTCTTTGACAGGGCGGAGAATCGCAGTGAATAAACCCCAGTTAAACCTTCAGGACATCTTCCTGAATCAAGTTCGTAAAGAGAACATCGGCGTCACGATCTATCTGATCGGAGGCGTACAGTTGCGCGGCTTAGTCCGGGGCTTCGACGCCTTCACCATTCTCCTCGATTCGGTCGGCAAGCCCACGCAACTCGTCTACAAACATGCCGTTACTTCTATCGTCCCGTCCCGCCCCGTGTCCAACTTCTACCAGGATTCGAACCGCGAACCGATGGGTGAAAGGCCGGAACGCGGCGAGCGCGAACCCCGTGACTACCGCGAAGGACCGCCCAGGGAGCCGCGTGAATTTCGCGACGCTCCTCCCCGTGAACCCAGGGATCCCCAGATGCACCCCCCCACCGAGCCTGTCAATCGGGACTAGCGCGAGGTGTCCGCCACAAGGTTTTGCTGAGGAGCAAGCGAGTGAAATTTACGAAAATGCATGGCATAGGGAACGACTTCGTTATCGTCAATGCCCTGACGGACCCCCTCGAGGAATCCGTGCTTTCGGATTTGAGCCAACGGGTCAATGATCGCAAGTTCGGTATTGGGGGGGACGGCCTTATCCTTGTCTTGCCGTCAAAGCAAGCGGACTACAAGATGCGGATGTTCAATCCGGATGGCAGCGAAGCCGAGATGTGCGGCAATGGCATCCGCTGCTTTGCCAAATTCGTCTACGATCACAAACTCAATCCGGAGACACAACTCAAGGTAGAGACGCTGGCAGGTATCAAAGTCCTGAAACTCATGACCCGCTCCGGCAAGGTCGAATCGGTGCGGGTCGATATGGGATCGCCGATCCTCCAGCGGTCGAAAATCCCGATGCGTGGAGATGACGAAGGGCCCGTTATTGGCGAAACGCTGAAGGCGGAGGGCCAGAAGTTCGAGATTACCGCTGTCTCTATGGGCAATCCTCATGTCGTCATTTTTGGCGACAACCCCGACAGCGTGCCCCTGGCGCGTTATGGCGCCGCCATCGAAAACCATAAGTCGTTTCCACAACGGACGAATGTCCACTTTGTCCAGATATGCAGTTCCACCGAAATCCTTATGCGGACCTGGGAGCGCGGCGCAGGCATAACGCAGGCATGTGGAACTGGCGCGTGTGCCTGCGTCGTGGCGGCGGTCTTAAACAAGAAGTCTGGAAGAAATGTGCTGGTACACTTGCCAGGGGGTGACCTGCGGGTGGAATGGACAGGCGACGACCGGGTGTTGATGACCGGTCCGGCTGAAGAGGTGTTTCATGGCGACATCACCCTCAACAATCTCATCCGCGCAGGAGCTCAATAGACAATGGCAGTGGAACCGGTATTCATCGCGACCTGGCGTTTTGGAGTGCAGGCATGTCAGGCAGGCTGGGAGCAGTTGCGGGCCGGAAAGTCGGCTCTGGATGCCATCGAGGCCGGAGGCAACGTCACAGAGGACGATCCCTCGGTGAACTCTGTAGGCACCGGTGGACTGCCCAACGCCGAGGGCGAGGTAGAGCTGGACGCGGCAATTATGGACGGCCCCACCCACGCCGCCGGGTCGGTCGGCAGCCTGACACGTACCAACCGCCCTATTTCGGTGGCAAGGCGGATCATGGAGCGCACGCCGCACGTCATGCTCGTCGGTTCGAAAGCACGGCAGTTTGCGCGCGCGGAAGGTTTCCCGGACGCCGATCTGCTCTCGGACGCCAGCCGCGCTCAGTGGGAAGCCTGGAAAAAGGAACGAAGCGGGCCAGATGTCGCCCATTTCGACGTCGTCTCCCCCGAGGACCTGCTTCCGTCCGATGAAGCCCTCTTGACCCCCGACGATCACGACACCATCGGACTCTGTGCGCTCGATGCCAATGGCGACCTGGCGGTCGGGTGCACGACCAGCGGCATGGCCTGGAAACTGCCTGGACGCGTCGGAGATTCGCCGATCATCGGTTCGGGTCTCTACGTAGACAACGCCATCGGCGCGGCGGCAGGCACCGGGCATGGCGATGAGATGATGAAAGCCTGTGTCTCCTACCGCGTGGTCATGTTGATGGAGCGCGGGCTCTCCCCGGAAGAGGCCTGCATCGAAACACTGCGATATCTGCTCCGCAAACGCCCTGCCGAAACCCACGGCTACTATGGCGCCGCTCTGATCGCGCTGCGCAAAGATGGGGCTGTCGGGGCGGCCGCGACCCTGTCCGGCTTTCGCGGCCCGGACCGGCTCTGGCAGTGGGCCGTCATTCGGGGCCCCGTCGATGGCTCTGCGGAACCCGCAGTCGTTTTGAGGGAAGGGGTCTACGTCACCTCCGACAAGATCATCTCGACTCTTACCCCATGAAACATGTCATTATCGGTACAGCAGGACACGTCGATCACGGCAAGACCACGCTCATCAAGGCTCTCACCGGAACCAATACCGACCGGTTAAAGGAGGAGCAGGAGCGCGGCATGACGATCGACCTCGGTTTCGCCTCGCTCCGTCTCCCAGATGGCACGGTCGTCGGAATAGTCGATGTCCCTGGCCACGAACGCTTTCTCAAGAACATGCTGGCCGGGGTAAGCGGGGTCGATGTCGTTATGCTCGTCATCGCCGCCGACGAAGGTATGATGCCTCAGACCACCGAACACCTCAATATTCTGCGGTTGTTGGATGTCAAAAATGGTGTGGTGGTCCTGACAAAAATCGATCTCGTCGATAAAGAGTGGACGGACGTAGTCGAGGAGGACGTTCGCGCGCACCTGGCAGGCACCTTTATCGCCGATGCACCGATCATTCGTGTCTCGGCTACGACGGGAAAGGGAATCGAGGCGCTGAAGCGCGCCCTGCAGTCTGCCGTCAGTCGCGCCGAAGTACGAAACGCCGGGCTCCCCTTTCGCCTGCCCATAGATCGAGTCTTTACGCGCCCAGGTTTCGGGACCGTGGTGACCGGCACTCTGGTTGTGGGCACCCTGCGCGTAGGCGATGCGGTCGAGATCGTGCCTCAAAAGGCCATGTCTCGTGTGCGCGGGCTTCAGATACATAATCAGAAAGTCACTGAAGCGGAGGCCGGATCTCGGGTTGCCGTCAACCTTAACAACGTCGAGATCGACGACCTGGAGCGCGGTTCCCAACTCGCTACTCCGAACGCGCTCTCCCCTACCCTCACCTTCGACGCCACTTTCAACCTACTCCCGAACATCGCTTCCCCGCTCCGCGACCGCGACCGGGTGCGCCTCCACCTCGGTACTGCAGAACTGTTGGGCCGTGTACGCCTATTGGACGAACGGACAGAGCTCGCAGGAGGCGCGACCGCCTACGTGCAGTTTCAGGCGGAGAAGAGTCTGGTGTGCGCCCGAGGAGATCGTTTTGTGGTGCGGTCTTACTCCCCGCTGCATACGATCGGCGGTGGTCAGGTGCTGGATGCCGCCCCACAGCGCCACCGGAAAGGCACAGCGTCCGTCCTCGCAGCCCTCGCTGCAACGGAGAAAGGCTCTCCAGGCGATCTTTTAGAAACTCTGCTGCAACGCCGCCCGTATGGGATCGGGCAACGCGACCTATTCTCGGCGAGTGAGATGCCTCCCCCAGAGTTCAATCAGGCGCTCCGTTCGATCTCCGAGGCTGGACAGGCGGTCCTGATCGGCAATGGACGTCTGATTCATCGAGTGCTTCTCGAAACGTTAAATGCACGGGTCACGCTGATCCTTGAGTCGTATCATCGTCAATTTCCTTTGCGTGCCGGAATGCCCTCCGAAGAGCTGCGCACCACGCTAGACAAACAGCTCGATCCGCGCGCTTTCCAGTCCCTGATGACGCCCTGGCAACAGACAGGATTTCTGGCGTCGGAATCCGGAACGGTTCGGCTGGCGGCGTTCCGCGTCGAGTTGAATGAGCGTCAGAGCGCTCTCCTCGACCGCATCGCCTCCATCTACCGCGAATACGGCATCGCGATCCCGACGATCACCGATGTCAGCCGCCTCGTAAAAGCGCCGCCCGATGCCTTGTTGGCGCTGCTGCGAATCGGTTCGGATCGTGGCACGTTCTCCCGCGTGGCAGACGGTCAGTATTACCACAAGGACACGCTCGATAAGATCCAGCAGACAGTTCGCGATCATGTCGCTCAGACCGGATCGATCAGCGTCGGCGAGTTGCGGGATCTTACGGGTTCAAACCGCAAATTCGCGCTGCAGGCCCTGGAATATCTCGACATTATCCACTTTACCCGTCGCGAGGGGGACGAGCGTGTCCTCGTCGTACCCGTGGAACCCCACAACGTTTCAGCATAGCGATGGAACTTCGGCCAGATGTCCTTCCCGGCACGGCAGCATTTCGACATATCATATTGTCCGATAATGTTAAGTAGTAGAGGATAAAACACCGATTTTTTGAGGGGGGCTAGCCCCCCTCAAAAAATCGGGCCGCGACGCGGCCCGACAATCGCGCATCTCGACCAGAACGGAGGTGGTCACAAGGACCGGGGCGACCTACCGTTTATCGATTAATGTTTCTCGCCTTCAACTCGTCGACTTTGCGCTGTACCTCTTCGATCAGTATCTCCTGGCCACGTTGCAACTGAGTATCCCTCTCCGTATAAGCATGTGACAGAGGAACCTCAATATCGGGAGTCACGCCGGCACCCTCAAGGCGTTTGCCATCGACCCGCAGACCGACAATAGCCAACTCCAACATTCCGTCTGCGCCGATGTCGAACTTGCCTGCCCCGAGAAACGCGCCCGCCGTAGTCGTTCCAACCACCGTCGCGCGCCTGGTCTTCTTTAACTGATAGGTAAAGAACTCCTTGGCGCTCCGCGACCCTCCGTTGATTAGCGCCACCATCGGCTTATCATACCCAGTATAGCGCGTGTTCGGCACCAGTCCATGAAGCTGCTGCTCCCAGGCAACATCCGGCCTATAAAACACATCTGTGTAGCCGAACGGGTTGCCGCCGTAGCCGTCGCGGAGATCGAGTATCAGTC
>JBBQPO010000188.1:0-12110 GCA_038217285.1 Chthonomonadales bacterium | reverse complement strand
GCCGTTTCGCCGGTAACCGGGTCTTTCGGCGACGATGGTGTCTGAGCGCGAACCGTCGAACTCCCGGCAAGCAGGAAGGCAGCAAGACACAGGCGCCCTAACCGGCGAATATTGCTATTTTGGTATCGTTTCACAGAGTCGATCCTTTCGACAAGGCAGTTTACTCCCTTGCACCCGACGCAGTTGCTCCCTTATTTCCTCTTACCCCTCCCAAAATCCTACCCCTTCTGCCTCGATGCGCAGGAGATAGGAACGTCATCGACGAACTGGACCATGAATAGTAGCCGGGTGCAGGAGATGCCTTCGCTTTCGCAAGCCCTCACGTTACCCAACGAACGGAGAAACCTTTCATGACGGCAGCCAGTCCATCGATACCTCTGTGCGACGCGCAAGTGCGACGCTTTATTACCGATGGGTACCTCCTCTTGGACGCAGGACTGCCCGAAACGCTGCACCAGGCTATCTATCGGAAGCTGCAGCGCGTGCTGAACGAGGGCGGAAATCCGGGGAACAACGTTCTGCCTGCCGTTCCGGAGATGCAACAGATCCTCGATAGCCCGACGGTTCGCGGCGCACTCGCCGGTGTGCTGGGGCCGAACTACGTTCTTCACCCCCACCGCTACGTCCATAATAATGAGCCGGGCGAGCAGACATCGGAAGGACCGAAAGTCGGTAAAGGCTCTCACTCGTTCGTCGGATGGCATCAGGACTCCCACAGTCCGCTCGCCCGCCCGCGCCATCACTACCCACGCTACGCGATGCTGCTCTACTATCCCCAGGATACGCCGCCGGAGATGGGACCGACGCAGATCATTCCGGCCACTCAGTTTCATCGTCGCCTCTCCCCGAACGATCTCGGGCGTGGTTTTCAGGCAAGCGGCCCCGCAGGAACGTGCGTGTTGGTGCATTTCGATCTCGCGCATGGTGGCTCGCTCAACATCTCCGACAAGACGCGCTACATGGCAAAATTCGTCTTTGTACGCACCGAAGAGCCCAGAGCGCCTTCATGGGACTGCCGGAGCGCCCTTTGGGAAACGCCCGAGGACCACCAGTCCCCGCAGGATCGAACCACCGTCTGGTCGCATACATGGAACTGGATGTCGGGAGATCAGGCGTCAATCGCCTCACAGTTGGATCATCCATCCTCCGATTCCGGGCGGGTCGCAGCCTTGCTTGCGGATATGGAAGGCGACGAGCAGACCCGTCAGAACGCTATCTATACCCTCGTGGCCTGCGGCGAAGAGGCGATAGGCCCACTCGTCGCCCATCTGCAAAGTCGGGAGGAGAGCCGCTGGAACGAGAATGCGATTCCGATGGAGAGCAGCGCGTATGCACTGGCTGGCATCGGCAGAGCCGCCGTCCCAGCCCTCCAGTCGCTTCTGACACATCCCAACGAGTGGACACAGATCAATGCATTGTTCGCGCTGGGCGAAATGGGCGTGCAGGCCGCAAACGCTGTCCCCGCTATTGTCCAAACCCTCGATTCGCTGTCGCATCCGGTCGTGCGTACAGCCCTGGATGCCCTGGGTCAGACCGGCGCTTTGGAGAGCCTGACTCTGCCTGCTATCCGAAAACTACTGTGTGACGATCAGCCCGACTGGCAGACACCCCTGCTGCGCAACTGGACGGCACAGGATCAGGTGCGAACCAACGCCATGCAGGCGCTTCTGCGTCTCCGTTGGAGTTCAGCCGACACAGAGCAGGCCATCGTGGAAGCGCTGCGAGACCCGTGCGGCTACGTCACGGGGTTCGGAGTCGAGTGCCTGCTGCGCACCGGCAGACCCTCTGGGGTTCAGGCCGCGATAGACAGCCTGCGCACCCACCGCTGGGACGATACTCTGCAGCAGGGGATCCGGACATTCTGACCGAATTGGAAGCCTCTAAAGACGACCGCCCGAAGCTTGCGGCCTTCGGGCGGTCTTGATTCAGTGAGATTCCAGGATCAGCGTGGGCCGACAGCGACGTTATTCCCGGTCGGAATAGGCCCTATCGCCCCTCCTCCGATCAGGGTGGGGCCGTTCATATACCATATCGCGAGCTGGCCGTTGGCTGTGTTCTGGTAGAGAAGATCAGGCCGACCATCGTTGTTGTAGTCGTTTACGCCCACCACTTTGAAGTTCGGAAGCGGATTCGCCGAAGCGCCGATTCCGGACTGGAACTGTGCGCCATTCATAAACCAGAACACGATCACGCCGGAACTGCTGTTCTGGAACACAAGGTCGGGTTTGCCGTCTCCGTTAAAGTCCCCAACGCCGACCACGTTGTAACCGGCGGCAGGCCGTGCTTGTGTGGAGTCGTAACCGATGAGCTGTGCCCCGTTCATATACCAGATGGCGATCTGTCCGCTCGTGGTGTTCTGGAACACAAAGTCGGGCTTGCCGTCCCCATTGAAGTCTCCTATGCCTACCAGTTGGTACCCCGGAGCCGGATAGACATTCACCGATTCCGCGCCTATCACCGTGGTACCGTTCATATACCAGATGGCGATCTGTCCTGTAGTCGTGTTCTGGTAGACGAGGTCAGGGCTGCCGTCTCCATTGAAGTCGCCGGTTCCTCGCAGGGCGTAGCCAGCGGTGGGAATCGTCGAGGTAGACGCGGAGCCGAGAAAGTTTAAGCCCTGCATGAACCAATACGAAACCTGATTGGTGACGCTGTTCTGGAAGAGGATGTCGCCGTATCCGTCCCCGTTCACATCGAAGGAGGGACGCGGGAAGTCGAATTCGATAACGTAGCCGCTCGCGAGGGAAGTGGCCGTGCCGAAGTCGTCCCAGAGGCCATTGGCCCCCAAAATGACGAAGTTCTCCGGCGATCCAAGTCCGCCGTTATTGGGCTCTCCCGGGCTCCAGGCCGTGTACTGCATGGGCTCACCGGTCACCCACCGGAAGCCGCCTGCCGGTTCACTATAGTCCGGTGCCGTTGTGTCCTGAAAGGCTCCGATCCAGGACGTTCCTAACGCTCCCGGAAAAGTATTGACCACAAACGCCTGTTCTGCGGCAGAGGTGATCGTGACCAGATGCCCGTGCCGCCCGAAATAGGTACGCGTTGCGGCGTCGTCTCGCGCACTGGCCCAGGTCAGGGTGGCAGTTACAGCCTGGTAGTAGTGACCGGTTCCGGGGAAGAAGACGACCTGCGCCCCGGCGCGCCCTCCCCCTAATAGCATCGCCAACGCTACCAGGCAAAGCGCCAAAAGTGTGCGATCCTTGTGGGTTCGCGTGGTTCGCCCCCTGAGCAACCTATCCGACAGATTCATTCCTATTCTCCTTCCGGTTCCATACCGGCGCCACCTGATGCGACCCTTGGGCCGCCAAACGGTTATACCGCTTCTTGGGGCAACATCGCATCCCCGCCCTAGCTTCGTTGCTGGACAGAGCCAATGCGTTCTTACCAGGTAGCAATCACGCTGCTTGAAGTACATCTTGCATTCCACGCCCTCGTTGCGAATGCCGTATGTTCGACTATACGGAAGAGGACGATTTGCGTTCCTTCTTTGGATTCGAAGATATCGGGAACAAAGTTGTCCTCCATTCTGTCGCGCTATCATACTACGCGCTACGCGCGCGGGCTCACATAATCTCAGATACTCAAAAGGAATTCACATAATGGCACAGTACGGAACGAATGGGATCGGCGGGTGGTGGGCCGGACTTCGAGGCAAAGCCTCTACCGCCATTGAAAAGCAGCAGGCAGCCTTCGCGCTTGGTAAGGTGGCCGGTGTTACGGTCACAGATGCGCGAGGGGAGGCGTTGGTAGAAGCGGGTCAGCGTATCGATGCGACTATGATCGCACTGGCCCAACAGTGTGGCAAGGTGGCGGCGCTCGCCGCTTCGGCCCTGCAGGCCCACGGGCAGGACATCAAGGAAAAAGTACAGGCGCAGTATGCACAGACCGAGACTGCCCGCGAATCACGCCTACTGGAGAGTGTGGAGGAGTTCGCAGAGGTACATCGCTACCTGGGCCGCGCCTTGACCATGGACGTAACCGACATTCGGGGTAATATCCTGGTAGCGTCCGGCAAAGTTCTCGATGCAGAAGATGCGCAGAAAGCCCGGGAGGCAGGCCAGTTGTCCGCCTTGCTGGTCGCCGCCGAGCAGTCCGTGCCTGCCGTCCGACCGCCC
Source organism: Chthonomonadales bacterium (assembly GCA_038217285.1). Classification (GTDB taxonomy): domain Bacteria; phylum Armatimonadota; class Chthonomonadetes; order Chthonomonadales; family Chthonomonadaceae; genus JANXLO01. Next base: position 7,995 of record JBBQPO010000188.1, on the reverse strand, counting down.
GACATCCTGACGGCCTCGTATATGCCTGCGACAACCCCGGTGCGCCCTCGTACATTGCTGGCGGAACCAGAAGCATTCGAAAACTGAAAAGAACCGGCATGAAACGTGCAATCGACCTGAAGGCTGGCGGTTGTTCTGGTACCAGGTCAGCCAGGTTATAGGGAAGGGCGTTGACAACAACGCCCTTCCCATTCGTTTACCGGACGTGTAGTTGCAGTATCGTGACCGAATAGGGCGCGAGCGGATAGTCGAAACTCTTCCCCATCCCTGTCAACTTCGATGTCACCGGTACGATCTTATTGGGAGTGGTGATCGTGTTGGTGTCCTTCGGACCTGAGCCGGACAGCGTGACGGCAGTTCCGGTCGGCTGTACGGTCCTGATGCCGCTCAACGTAATATGAACGCTGCGCGAACTGGCAGCCGTATTCACGAGCTTCACATAGAGCGCCCCCGACTTCGTGTCCCTGGTAACACTCTCGTAGAGATCCACGCCGCCTGTCAGGGTGGCTGGGATGACGGTGTCGCCATGGTGTGCGGCGAACATCACCTGGGCATAGTACGAAGGCGACCCATAGCTGTTCAGCGCGTCGTAACCGATCAGATTGACCGCCCACTGCCGCCCGCCCGGATTGACATTGACGAGGAGCGGCGCGTAAGCCTCCAACACCACAATATCCGAATTGCGCTCCATACCCGTCATCCACGCCGCGTCTCCGAGCGCGGAGTTGAGCGTTGGGGTCGGCCCCTTCAGTTCCGGCTGCACCCACGGACGGTCGACGTCCTGCGAGGCCCACTCTCCCACGAAGATTTTAGGACCATGACGGTCGTAGTTGTCGTAGTGATGCGCGTCGCGGGCCATCGCGCGGGCCGTGCGATAGAAGTGCTCATCGAGAACATCGGGCGTCCGACCTGGGGTCGCCGCGGTGGCGATCAGTTGAAGGGTCGGATACTTCGCCTTGATGGCGTCGAAGAACTGCGTGAAACGGCCGTCGTAGCTGCCGGAGCGGTCGAACTGATCCTCGTTGCCGATTTCGACGTAGTGCAGGGGATAGGGAGCCGGATGACCGTCTTTCGCACGCTGCGCTCCCCAGTGAGTCGTCGTCTCTCCGGTCACATACTCGATCTCGTCCAGCGCATCCTGCACGAACGGCTGCAGCGCCGCCCCTGGCTTGACATACTCGCCCTGGAGGGAGTAGCCGGCGTAGACCGCGAGCACCGGCTCCATGTGCAGATCCTCACACCATACCAGGAACTCCGCCAGCCCCATGCCGTCGCTGGAACGGTACTGCCAGGGCCCCGGATGACCCGGCCGTTTGGTCAGCGGGCCAAGCGTCTGTTTCCAGTCGAAGCGGGTGGCGATCGTATCGCCTTCCAGGTAGTTGCCGCCTGGCAGTCGCAGGAAGGCGGGCTTCATGTCGGCCAGCTTCTGCATCAGGTCGATGCGGTTGCCGTTGGCGCGCCGGTGATAGGTCGGCGGGAAGAGGGAGACAAGATCGAGCCAGACCGTGCCATGCCCGGCAGCAGAGATGACGAACCGACTGTCCTGCGCCTCGGGCCCCGGCCCGGTCTGCAGGGTCACGGCGAACTGTTTCCAGTCGCCGGTGATCTTCCGGGTTCGACCGTGTGCATAGACTTTGCTGCCGTCACGGCTCTCGATAGCGACATCGAGCGGCCCAGTAAATCCGTCTCCGGCTTTCGCATAGAAAGTGGCCTGATAGCGGGTATTCGGTCGGATAGGAATGCCCCAGAAACCGTCGTTGGCCACGCCAACCCGTTGAGTACCGGTGGCGGCGACCGTCAATTTCAGGCTTATCGGCAGTTCCTTGTTCAAAGGCTGCGCGCTATCGAGGGAGATCGAACCGGTTCCCCCACCCTCCTGGACGACGGACCAGTGTACGGGCGAAGCGGCATCGTCTTTGAAGACTCGGTTCCGGATCAGCTCACCGTAGAGTCCGCCGTCGTAGGAGTAGTTGATCTCCTCCGTCATCAGTCCGTAGAGCATCGGGCTGACGCGCGGACCAGGACGAGAGGCGTCGATCTGAAGTTGGACCGGCACCGACGAGCCGGGCGTCTGGAGAGCCAGATTCTTCACCTCACCTCTGGCCAGTGTTTCGACGATGGCAGCAGGCAAAGCCGTGGAGTAGAGTCGCACATCGGCAGTCGTGCCATCGACGAAGTCCACGGGATTCCCACCGTATTTACCCCGGCCGATGTTTATAACGTGGCCAACTTGCTGGTTGCTCTGGCTGAATGCCGTCTGGGTAGCCGGCACTCCGGCGAAGGCTACGACGGCAATGAGGGCTTTTATGTTCGATTTACGCATAGATTTGTGAACGGACCTCTTTCGTGAGATTGCTCTTGAGACGGTTGTGTTACCCGAGATTGCGTACCTGATCGTGGATTTCAGTCTTTCGGCTGTCCGTAGTAGGCGTCTTTGCCGTGTTTGCGGCGGAAATGTTTGTCGACAATGGCCTGGGGCGCAGGCCTGGCATGGGGGTTCAGGAGTTCGGTGTGCCACGCCAGGTTCGCAACCTCTTCCAGGATGATGGCGTTCTCGACGGCCTGTTCCGGCGTGACGCCCCAGGCGAACGGTGCGTGAAAGGGGAGCAGAACGCCGGGCACATGCAGGGGATGGAGGTCGCGGGCCTCGAAGTGGTTGGCGACCACGAGGCCGGTGTTCCACTCATACGCCTGATCGATCTCCTCCGGGGTCAGCGCCCTACAGAGCGGCACTACGCCGTGGAAGGTATCGGCATGGGTCGTGCCATAGCACGGGATCTCGCGGCCCGCCTGCGCCCAGGATGTCGCATACCGGGAGTGGGTATGTGCGATGCCCCCGATCTCCGCAAACCGCTGGTACAGACACACATGGGTCGGTGTATCCGAGGAGGGTCGCAGTCGCTCGCCCGGCAGCGGCTCGCCGTTGGTCAGGGAGACGAGGACGATGTCTTCCGGCCGCAGCGTATCGTAAGCGACCCCGCTCGGCTTGATCGCCATGACGCCGCGTGCGCGATCCACTCCGCTGGCGTTGCCCCAGGTGAGGACGACGAGGCCCGCCTGCACCAGAGCGATGTTGGCCTCGTAGACCGACTGTTTCAGCGCTTCCAAAGAGAGGTCAGGCATGTCGCACCTCATCTCGAATCTGCAGCAACTCTTTCATCACGTCGAACAGATCCCCCTGGGTTCTCTCGATGCCGAACGCATCGTGCAGACGGCGATAGAGCGCGTAGAGGCGGTCGTAGAGGCGTCGGCTTTCGGGATCGGGCTGGAACACGCGCGGGTCGAGAGAGGTCATCGCGGCCGTCGCTTCGGCGAACGATCCCACCACTCCTGCCGCGACGGCGCCTGCCATCGCGGCTCCGAGCGCGGCGGTCTGGGCGCTGCTGGAGATGGCGATGGGCCGTCCCATGACGTCGGCGTAGATCTGCATCACGAGGGGATTTTTGACCGAGATGCCGCCGCAGTTGATGATGCTCTCGACCGTCTGACCATACTCCTCCAGCCGCTCCATGATGACGCGCGCGCCGAAAGCGGTCGCCTCGATCCAGGCGCGATAGAGATCGGCAGGCGTGGTCTGCAGCGTCAGACCGATCACGCCGCCGGTCAGACGTGGATCCACGAGCACGGTGCGGTTGCCGTTATGCCAGTCGAGGGCAAGGAGGCCGCTGCCTCCGGGCCGCAGTCGCGCCGCTCCGGTCGTCAGCGCCTCGTGGCCCTGACCGGCAGGCTGTATCTCGTTGACGAACCAGTTGAAGATGTCTCCGACCGCCGACTGACCGGCCTCCAGGCCGTAGAAGCCCGGCAGAATCGACTCCGGCACGATACCGCAAAGGCCCGGTATGTCCTGCAAATCCGAATCCAGGGGAGAGACCATCATATCGCAGGTGGAGGTTCCGATGTTTTTCACGAGCACACCCGGCTTGATCCCCGATCCGACGCCGCCGAGATGCGCGTCGAACGCGCCGACGGAGATAGGAATACCCGCCTTCAGACCGGTCCGTTCGGCCCATTCCACGCTCAACGCGCCCGCGACCTCTCCGACATGGAAGGCTCTATTCGGGAGTGTGGCTCGCAAGGGGACGAGCCGTTCGTCGAGCTGCGCGAGAAACGCGGCGTCCGGATAGCCGCCCCAGGACAGATGGAACATCGCCTTGTGACCGGCAGCGCAGATACCGCGTTTGATGCGATCCGGATGGGTGTCTCCGGCCAGCACGGCGGGAAGCCAGTCGGCGTGTTCCACCCAGGTATAGGCTGCGGCATAGACGTCCGGATCGGCACGCAGGCAGTGCAAAATCTTGGACCAGAACCACTCGGCGCTGTAGGCTCCTCCGCATTTCGCCAGATATTGGGGACGGATTCGGGCCGCAAGTTCGGTAATCTCTGCGGCTTCGGCGTGACCGGTGTGATCTTTCCAGAGGTAGACCATGGCGGCCGGATTGCCCGCGAACTCGGGTTTCATGGCTAGAGGAACGCCGGCAGAATCGACAGGAATAGGCGTGGAGCCGGTCGTATCGACCCCAATGCCAACGACGGCGGCGGGTGAGAATCCAGGGCGAGCGCCCGCCTGACGGAGCACGTCTTTCATGACGGCAGCGGCGCCGTCGAGATAGTCCTGGGGATGCTGACGCGCCAGATCGGGATCACGCTCGTCGAGAATGACCCCGTCCTTGCCATGTGCATACGGGAAGACGCTGGTGGCGATCTCCTCCCCTGTCTGGACATCGACGAGCAGCCCGCGAACGGAGCTGGTTCCATAATCGAGGCCAAGAGTGTAAATGGACAATCGTTGTCTCCTACCTTTCCCTGGGAATCTCTTCATCGAAAGTGACGATAGCTTTGACGACTCCGTCCCGATAGTCCGCGACCATGTCGAACCCTTCCTGCGTCTGCGCGAACGGAACATGGTGCGTAATCATCTCCGCGACGTTGACCGCCCGGGAGGCGATTAGATCGATAGCCCGCTGTACGCACTGATTTTGCCGCCGCACGTTCTGGACACAGATCTCTTTGCGCCGCAGCAGATTGATATCAAAGGAGACGCGATTCGTCGCGCTGGGGATACCGATCAGCAGCAGTTTTCCGCCCGGTTTCAGGAGGAGGAGGGCCTGATCCATCGCCTCCTGATCACCGCTGCACTCGAAGACGGCATCCAACAGGTCCGGCTCACACTGCGCTATTGCGCCGACCACATCCTCGGCGTCCGGATTTCCCACCCAGTCCGCGCCTGCGCGGGTCGCCACCTTCAGGCGCGCCTCGATTTTGTCGGTCATATAGACGCGCCCTACGGCCTGGGCTCGCGCGGTGAGCAGAACGCTCAGACCTATCGGCCCCGCGCCGAGGATCCCAATGGCTGCGCCGGGCATGGGGATCGACAGCGAAACGCCATAAACGCCGATGGAGAGCGGTTCCACCGTCGCCGCCTCATCGAGGGTCATGCTATCCGGGATCGGAAAACAGTTGGCCTCCGGCATCACCAGAACTTCGGTGAGGCAGCCCTCGATCTGACCCGGACAGCCCAGAAACTTCTGGTTGCGACAGGTATGCGGCCGACTCGCCCGACACTGATCGCAGACGCCGCAAGGCAGCGCCGGATCGATGGCGATCCGATCACCAACACGTACACGCATGACCGCCGTTCCGACACTCTCTACAACCCCCGCGCCCTCATGGCCCACCGTAAAGGGATATTCGACTCGCTGACTGCCGATTCCGCCTTCCGCAAAATAGTGTACATCGGAGCCGCAGATTCCCACCCGAGCCATCCGAATTCGCACGTCGGTGGGGGCCTCGATCTCCGGGGCGGGCGCTTCTTGAACCGCCATCCGGCGCAGGCCCGTCAACCTCATAGTTTGCATGACCAGTCTCCTCGCGCTTTGCTCCCCGCCCCTCAAGGAGCGGTCTGAGGCGGTAAGCCCCCTAAAGGGGGCTGGGTCGGACGTGAGAAGGGACGATGGCGCAAGGAAACAGGCTGTCAGCCATCCTTCGTGAAGAGATTTGCTCTCCCTTTCAACCATCGCAGGCCCATTTATGGGCCTTAAATTCCCCAACAGGCCGCTCCTTTAGGGGCGGCTCCGTTAGAGCAGTCGCCAGGCAGCGTCGCTCCAGCGCAGTTGGCTGCGAAAGGCGAGTGGATCGGTGTTTTTGTCGATCAGGAGGGACTCGATCCCGACGAGTTCGGCCCAGTCGATCATCTGTTCGGCGGTGATCGCCAGCGAGAATCCGGTATGATGTGCGCCGCCCGCCAGAATCCAACTCTGCGCGGCGATACGCAGCGACGGCTGCGGCTTCCAGAGCACACGTGCCACCGGTAGGTGCGGCATCGCCCGTTCGGATTTTATCGCATCGACGGCATTGATAAGCAGGCGGAAACGGCTGCCCATATCGACGATCGAGGCGTTGATCGCTGGCCCCGCAGCGCCGTCGAATACCAGGCGGGCCGGGTCGGCTTTACCACCGATGCCGAGCGGATGGACCTCGATGCGCGGGCGTGTCGCCGCTATCGAGGGACAGATCTCGAGCATGTGCGCGCCCAGAACAAGCTCATTCCCCGGCTCCAGGTGATAGGTGTAGTCTTCCATGAACGAGGTTCCGCCGGGCAGCCCGGACGCCATCACCTTCATGACGCGCACCAGCGCCGCCGTTTTCCAGTCGCCTTCGCCCGCGAAACCGAAGCCGTCTCCCATCAAGCGCTGCACGGCGAGTCCCGGCAGTTGGGGCAGGCCATGCAGATCCTCGAACGTCGTGGTAAAGGCTCCGAAACCTCCCTGCGTGAGGAAGGCGCGAAGGCCCAACTCGATCCGCGCCTGTTCGCGCACTCTGTCCCGCGCAGGGCCTGCCGTGCGAACGTCGGGGGAGAGATCGTACAGCGCCTCGTATTCGGCCATCACGCGCTCCACCTCGGCGTCCGAGAAGCCATCGACATGCGCTACAAGATCCCCGACGCCATAACCGTTCACGGACCATCCCAGTTGAATCTGCGCCTCGACCTTGTCGCCTTCGGTCACCGCGACCTGGCGCATGTTGTCGCCGAAACGGGCGACCTTCAGATTCTGCCCTTCGGACCAGGCCACGGCGACCCGCGCCCAACTCCCGATGTCGCGTTGGACAGCAGGGTCCTCCCAGTAACCGACCACGACCTTGCGCGTCAGACGCATGCGAGCGCCGATAAATCCGAACTCGCGGTCGCCGTGGGCGGCCTGATTCAGATTCATGAAGTCCATGTCGATACTGTCCCAGGGAATATCGCGATTGAACTGGGTATGAAGGTGCAGCAGCGGTTTGCGCAGTTCGGAGAGGCCGGGGATCCACATCTTCGCGGGCGAGAACGTATGCATCCAGGTGACAAGCCCTACGCACGCATCGTCGGCGTTGGCTTCCCGGCACAACGTGCGGATCGCGTCGGGCGTGGTCAGAACCGGTTTGAAAACGACCTTCACGGGGATGGCCACGTCTGCGTCAAGTCCCGCTGCCATCTGCTGCGAGTGCGCGGCTACCTGGGCCAGTGTTTCGGGGCCGTAGAGGTGCTGGCTCCCGGTGATAAACCACAGAACGCGCTGTTTAAGATCCGACATCGAGGAAGGCTCCTTCATCATAGGGTAAAGAACGGATAGCGCTCATTTTGGCCCGGTAACATTCGTTCGAAACGGCGTACCCGGACGTTCAAGACTTCGTGTTGCGCGATAGGTTGGAAATCTCCATCGGTACGACGGCGTTGATTAGATGATCGATGACGGCGGCGATGGCTCCCTGGCGCTTGCTGCCGCGCGCCTGCACGATCCGGCACTCGTTGAATGAGGGCGCCAGCGCTCGCAGCCGCGTCTCTGCCAGCAGACGCGGAAACAGGGCCGCATCGAGGGCAAACAGTCGGCCGTATACGAACAGAGACGAGGGGTTGAACAGATTGATGACGGCGGCCAGAGCGACAGCCAGATACTCGCAGAGCGTATCCAACTCCCCACCAATGGTTAACTGTCCGGCATCCACCAAGGTGGCCAT
>JBBQPO010000187.1:0-12112 GCA_038217285.1 Chthonomonadales bacterium | reverse complement strand
CGCTCTAAACCTGCGGGAAATCTGGCAGTTTCGGGATCTTTTGATCACCCTGGCCGGGCGCGACGTGAAACTGCGTTACCGACAGACCGCACTCGGCGTTGTCTGGGTCGTGCTGCAACCTCTGATCGCCGCCGGTATTTTCTCCTTCGTTTTCGGGAAAGTTGCAGGACTGAAAAGTCCCGGCGTCATCCCTTATTTCGTCTTCTCCTATGCGGGCTTGCTGGGCTGGCAGGCGTTCAGCAGTACGCTCAACAAGTCAAGCTCCTGTCTGGTCGGGAATGCGCAACTTGTTTCTAAGGTCTTCTTCCCCCGACTGGTCCTGCCCATTTCGACCGTCTTTTCCACGCTGATCGACTTTGGGGTCGCGCTGGCGATGATGTTTTTGCTGATGGCAGTCAACCATATTATGCCGACCCTGGCGATCCTGACCCTGCCTTTGTGGATGCTGCTCATGTTGATGATGGCGATGGGCATCGGTATGCTGGCTGCCGCAATGATGGTCAGCTACCGTGACGTGCAGTATATTTTGCCGGTACTGACCTCTTTCTTGCAGTATGGCAGTCCGGTCGCTTACTCTGTCGTTATGGTCATGCAGAAGCTGCCCCCGCAATATCATTCCCTCTACATGCTGAACCCGCTGGCATCCCTGCTGGAAGGACTGCGCTGGTCCTTGCTTGGCAGCAGCGCCCCGTCCCCCTCCTGGAACTGGGTGATCTATGCGGCGTTCTGCGCCTGCGGTGTCTTTGTGTGGGGAGCCTTCGGCTTCAAAAAGATGGAAAGGAAGTTTGCCGATGTCATCTAGCGACCTCGCCATTGCAGTACGGGGGGTGTCGAAGTCGTATACCATCGCGCACAACGCTCCGCAACATACGACCTCCATCGAAGCCTTGATGCACCGGGTGCGTCATCCGCTGGAACGCCCCTCGAAAGAGACATTCTGGGCGCTCCAAGATATCGACTTCGAGGTGCATAAGGGCGAAGTCGTCGGCGTGATCGGGCGCAACGGCGCGGGCAAGAGCACCCTGCTCAAACTGCTCAGCCGCATTACGGAGCCGACTACCGGGATGATCGAACTCTATGGTCGCCTGGGCAGCCTACTCGAAGTCGGAACCGGATTTCATCCCGAGCTGACCGGCAGGGAGAACATCTTTCTGAACGGCGCTATTCTGGGCATGACGCGCCGAGAGATCGAGCGACAGTTCGACGCAATCGTCGCTTTCGCGGGCGTCGAGCAGTTTCTGGATACGCCCGTAAAACGCTATAGCAGCGGCATGTATGTGCGGCTGGCTTTCGCCGTCGCCGCCCACCTGAACCCGGAGATCCTCATCGTCGATGAGGTGCTGGCTGTGGGGGATGCCGAGTTTCAGAAGAAATGCCTGGGAGCGATGAAAGACGTCGCCAACAGTGGACGCACCGTGCTCTTCGTGAGCCACCAGATGCAGGCCATCAACGCCCTGTGCTCCTCCGGTATCTTTCTGGAGAAGGGGCGCATCGCCTATATCGGGGACGTCCCGACCACCATTCAGCACTATATGAGCGGTCGGCAGGCCCCGCAGCTTGAGGCGCTCTCGATCAAACGGCCCGGCAGCGGTGAGTTCCGCTTTACAGGCTTTACAACGGACAAAGGCACCTATCTCAGCACCGACGATATTCATATCGATATGGAGATCGCCCAGCTTACCAATGGGCAGCCCGGCTATTTTATTTCGGTCGAGGTACAGAACGGTTACGGCCTGCCGATCCTCCATCTCGACTCCCGTCTGCTCGATAGGGAGTTCGACCGCGCCGATCTGCGCCGTCTCCGCCTGACCATACGCGAATCTCGTCTGGCGCAGGGAGAGTATCGAATTTCGGCCTTCATCTGCTGCATCGGCGGTGTCCTCGATCGCCTGGAAGGGGGCGCGGAGATCACCATCGCTCCCATTCTGCCCTATCCTGCCCGCCGTAACGACTGTGCCCAGAACGCGGCCTACTATCCGGCTTTCGAAATCGAAGATCTACCGCTGGAAGAAGCAGCGCCTCCGCGCCTGCTGGTGGAGAACGCTGCCTCATGACCCGCCCGGCAGTGTACCCGCGCGGAGACGCAGCATGATCATCTCGCGCACCCCCTTACGCGTCAGCTTTGCTGGCGGTGGCAGCGATCTGCCCGCGTTCTACACCCAGGAACCCGGCGCGGTGGTCAGCACCGCGATCGACAAGTATATCTATATCAACGTCAATAAGAAGTTCGACCACAAGATCCGCGCCAGCTACTCCGTGACGGAGATCGTCGATACGGTTGGGGAGCTCAAGCATGAGCTGATTCGCGAGGCGATGCAGATGGTCGGCGTGACGACCGGCGTGGAGATCACGTCGATTTCGGATGTCCACTCCTACGGCACCGGCCTCGGCTCCTCCAGCACCTTCACGGTGGGACTGCTCAATGCGCTCTACGCTTACTGCGGGCGGCATGTCGGCGCGGAGCGTCTGGCACGGGAGGCTTCGCACCTCGAAATCGAGATCTGCGGCAAGCCGATCGGCAAACAGGATCAGTACATCGCGGGCTTCGGGGGCCTTCAGTATATTCAGTTCAATCCGGACGGGACCGTCTTCACCGACCCGATTCTCTGTAAGCCCGAAACCAGGCGAACGCTGCAGAGCCGCCTGATGATGCTCTATACCGGCATCACACGCTCCGCCGATACGATCTTGGAGGAGCAGAAGAGCAACACACAGGGCGATCAGGGCAAGCGCGACACCCTGCGCCGGATGACCCGGATGGCCCAGGATCTGCGCGTCGTTCTGGGAAAAGACGATCTGGACGCCTTTGGCGAGATACTGCACGAAGCCTGGCTGCTGAAACGCGGAATGGCCTCCGGCATCAGCAGCGGGCAGATCGACGACTGGTACGCCCGCGCCCGCCGCCACGGCGCGCTCGGCGGCAAAATTCTGGGCGCGGGCGGCGGCGGATTTCTGCTGCTCTACGCGCATCCGGAACATCATGCCGCCATCAGGGCTTCTCTCCCGGAACTGGAGCCGATGCCGTTTCGGTTCGAACCGCAGGGCAGCAAGATCATCTTCGTCGAGGAGGGAGACGGATCGGTATGAATATCGCGATCACCTCGCTCTATCTGCCGAGCGGCAGCAAAATCGGCGTCGGCTATGTCGTTCACTACCTGTCGAACGAACTGGTCCAGCGGGGGCATGAGGTCACCGTGTTCAGCCAGTGCGGCCCTTCCGACGGCTCCCTCTACAAGACGGTCGTCGTGCCCTCCGGCAGCAAAATGCGGACATTCGGCTTCGCCTGGAACCTGCGTCAGGTAGATTTCAGCGGATTCGATGTTCTGAACGCGCATGGCGACGACTGGTTCCTGTGGGGCCGCAAGCGCCCGCGCCATATCCATACCTACCACGGCTCCTGTCTTGCGGAGATGCTGAACATCAAAGGCGTCAAAGAGAGGGCGCGTATGGGAATGCTCGCGCTCGCGGAGATGAACGCTACGTTTCTGGCGGATGAGAACGTCGCTGTCTCCGAGAACACGCGCCGCTATATTCCCCGTATCCATCATGTGATCCCCAACGGGGTCAACCTGGAAACGTTTCATCCCACGGAAGAGAAGTCGGAAAAGCCCTCACTCCTCTTCGTCGGAACGATGCACGGGCGCAAACGCGGCCAGATGCTGCTGGATCTCTTTAAGACGCAGATCCGACCGCAGGTGCCGGACGCCGAGTTCTGGGCGGTCTGCGAGAATCCGGTCGAGGGCGACGGCGTACGGTGGTTCGGCCGCGTCCCAACCGAGCAGCTCACCGATCTATTTCGTCGCGCCTGGGTATTCTGTCTGCCCAGCACCTACGAAGGTTTCGGCGTCCCCTATATCGAAGCGATCGCCTCCGGCACTCCCGTGGTGGCCTCTCCGAACGTGGGAGCACGCGAGGTGCTGCAGGAGGGCAAAAGCGGAATGGTGGTGCCGGACGCCGACCTCGCCTCCGAGATCGTACGCCTGTTGACGGACCGCGACCTGCGTCAGACCATGCGGGAGGCAGGTCTGAAGCGGGCGCAGGATTTCAGTTGGGAACATGTCTGTTCCGAGTATCTGGCGCTCTACCGCGGAGAACCGGCGTCGACGCCGCCCGCGACCGCCGCCCGCTAATATCCCGAAGGCTCGCTGGAGAATCATTGCATGAAGATCGCTCTTTTGGCCAGTCGATTCTACCCGCATGTCGGCGGAGTGGAGGAACTGGTGCGGCAACTGGCGCATCAGGAGCGGCTGCGCAATGCGATGCCGCTCATTATCACGAATCGTTGGCCCAAGAGCCTTCCCGCCGAGGAGGTGTTCGAGGGTATGCCGCTGCGTCGTTACAATTTCCGGGTGCCGGAGAAGACCTGGAAGCAGATGGGCGGCGCTATCCTCTTCGGACCGGCTACGCTCTGGTCGCTGTGCAGCGCTGTGCGGGCGCATGGGGCTGACCTGCTGCATGTGCAGTGCGTCAGCTCCAACGCCTACTATGCGCTCTGGGCGAAAAAGATGCTGCGGATCCCGCTGGTGATCTCCCTGCAGGGCGAATTGACCATGGACGCTTCTCAGGTGTTTCAGAACTCGCTGTTCGCGCAGAGCCTCATGCGCAGGGCGCTGACGGAAGCGGACGCTATCACCGCCTGCTCCGCGCAGACGCTCCGGGACGCCGAAGAGTTCTATGGAACGCCGTTCGGCGACCGCGCGCGTGTGATCATGAACGGTGTCACGCTGTCGGATTTCACGCAGGGCGAAACGCACCGTCACCCGCGCCCCTACATTCTGGGCATCGGGCGACTGGTGCCGCAGAAGGGGTTCGATGTCCTGGTGCGCGCCTACGCGCAGTCCGGTATCACCTCGCACGACCTGATTCTGGTCGGCGAAGGCTCGGAAGAGGCGGATCTGAAGCGCCTCATCACCGAACTAGGGCTGGCCGACCGAGTCTCTCTTCCGGGGCGCGCGGATCGCGCCGGCGCGGTCGCCTACTTCAACGGCTGCTCCTTCTTCGTCCTGCCCTCACGCATGGAGCCGATGGGGATCGTACTGTTCGAGGCGATGGCGGCGGGCAAGGCGATCGTCGCCTCGGAAGTGGGCGGCGTCCCGGAAAATGTGCGTCACGAAGAGACGGGCCTGCTGGTCCCCGGCGACGATGTGGAGGCTCTGAGCCTGGCGCTGCGGCGCCTGGAAGAGGACACGGCGCTGCGCGAGCGGCTGGCGGCGGCGGGCAGCCGCTATGTGCAGAACTACGACTGGGCCAAAATCGCCGAGCAGTACGCCGAGGTCTACCGTGCCGTCCTACCGTGAATGCCGAATCGCGTGGGAACTGGGAAAGACGCACTTAACATGAGGAAGCCGACAGTCTGTGTGATCCATGAAGCGATCGGTAATCACAGCGCCATCGCCAAGGCGGCAATGCGGGGGGTCTACGCCGCGTTGGACGCCGGATACGACGTCACGGTCATCGCCAAACATCTGGATGAAGATCTGCACGACCGTGTCCATTGGCTGCACCTGTTGGTGCCTCGCCGCCTCTTTTTAGTACAGTGGACGACAGCAGGATATTTCATACGCAAAGCGCTGGGCGGGCGGAAATTCGATATCATCCACACGCATCAGCCGCAGGTGGCGTCGCTGGCGGATATATTTCAGATCCACTATCTGACGCGGATGGCCTTCCTGCGCAACAGTCTGGAGACGGGCAAGGGGTTGAAACCGACCTTGATGCGCCTTCAGGAGCGCGGCGTTCTTGTGGCTGAGGACTACCACTTCCGGCACTGGAACCCCGAAACGTTCATCACGTTCAACAGCAATATGACGCGCGATGACTTCGCCCGACTGTACGGCAAACCGCCCAAACAGGGGGTTCTGCTCTGCTCTGCGCCCCCGTTCGACCCGATTTCGGAGGAAGAGCGGCGGGAGGCGCGCGCCAAAATACTCGGATTTGAACCCAAAGGGCCGGTTCTGGGCTTTTTGGGCGGAGGCAACGCCCGAAAAGGCTATCGGCGAATCGCCCAAGGGCTGCAAGGAGAGAACGATGTCTTCTTTCTGATGGGCGGCTCCTTGTGTGATGGGATGCAGATTCCGGAACTGGATGGTCGGTTCAAGGCGGTTGGGTTGGTTTCCAACTTACGCGAGTTCTACGCCGCCTGTGATGTCGTGATCATGGCCAGCCTGTACGAGCCGTTTGGCCGAGTCATTCTGGAAGCGGCCTCGCGCGGTCTGCCGGTGATCGTGACACCGGAAATCGGCGCGCTGTCCCATCTGGATCAGTATGGAGTAGGGGTCGCTTGGGACCCCGGCACGCCGCTCGCGCCGATCGTCGCCAGGGCGATGGCGCAGAAAAGCGAGACGCTGCAGGCATCTCAGCGGCTGTCGGAAGACCTGAGTGAAGAGGGTTATGCCATCAATGTGGTAAATATGTACGCCGACGTGATGCGCTCCAAGGGACTGACCCCACCGTCCCCTTGATTCTGCGTGTCCCCTTGAGAGAAACACGATAGCAACTGTTATGAGGAGTGACCATGAGCTTTATAGATAACTACCTGACAGATGTCAAGAGCTTGATCGACGCCCTGCCCAAAACGCAGGTCGAGGCGCTTGCCGATCATCTGCACCGGGTATGGACCGCAGGCGGCAAGGTACTGTTGATGGGCAACGGAGGCAGTTCCGCTACGGCCAGCCATATCGTCAACGACCTTCAGAAATGTATTCACTGCGATACCGGCAAGGGGCTGCGTACGATCTGCCTCTCCGACTGCACCCCGCTCATTCTCGCGTGGGGCAACGATACGGAGTTCGCCAACATCTACGCGCCGCAGGTCGAGTGTTGGGCGGAGCCAGGCGATCTCGTCATTGCGATCAGCGGCAGCGGCAACTCGAAGAACATTCTGAACGGCGTCGAAGCCGGAAAAGCCAAAGGCGCTTTCGTATTCGGTTTGGCAGGCTTCGGAGGCGGCAAACTGGCGGGAATGTGCGATGAGTGCCTGACGATCTACAGTGACAATATGCAGCGTGTCGAGGATCTGCACATGATCGTTCTGCATCTGGCCTTCTCTCTCCTGCGTGAGCGCGTGGCAGCCTGATGAGCGGAATGAAAGCGATGATTCTGGCGGCGGGAGAGGGCACGCGCCTCCGCCCGCTGACGGCCACCCGACCGAAACCGATGTTGCCTGTTTCCGGCATCCCGACACTCCAGTGGATCGTACTCTGGCTGCGCGCCTACGGCGTCCGCGAGATGGCGATGAATCTGAGTTGGCTGCCCGAAACGGTCGAGGAGTATTTCGGAGACGGCTCCCGATTCGGCGTCTCCCTGCGTTACTCCATTGAAGACAAGATCATGGGTACGGCGGGCGGCGTCAAGCTCCTGGAATCGTTTTTCAATTCCACCTTTGTGCTGGTCTACGGCGACGTCTTGACCGACTTCGACCTGGAAGCTCTGATTCAGTTTCACCAGAGCCGACCACCGGGGCCGAAAGTGACCTTGAGCCTGACGCATGTCCCCAACCCGACCGAGTGCGGTATCGTCGGCGTAGATGAGACGGGCCGTATCACCCGCTTTGTCGAGAAACCGCCGGCAGACGAGGTCTTTTCTGATCTCGCCAATGCCGGGGTTCTCATCATGGAGCCGGAAATCCTCGCCTCCATTCCTCCGGAGACGTTCTACGACTTCTCGCTCGATCTGTTTCCGCGTCTGATGGAGCAAGGGGTGCCATTCTATGGCTGGACGATGCCGACGCACTCCTATCTCATCGACATAGGCTCGCACGAGAAGTACGCCCGTGTGCAGGAAGAGTGGCCCACCCCGACGATGCAGCGTCTGGTGGAGGAGAATCCGAAGTGAGGGAAGGCGCGATCTTTTTGGACAGGGATGGCGTGCTGATCGAGAATCGTTCCGACTACGTGAAGGCGTGGGAGGAGGTGGAGATCTTTGCACACACCTTCGAAGCCATGCGCAAATTGGCGCAGACCGGACGTCGGATCGTCATGGTCACCAATCAGTCCGCCGTCGGGCGCGGCATCATCACGGCCTCTTTCGTGGAGGAGATCCATCGCCGTCTGCTCGCCGAAGTCGAAGCGAATGGCGGTCGAATCGATGCGGTCTACTTCTGCCCGCACCATCCCAATGATCCGTGCGAATGTCGCAAGCCGTTGCCGGGAATGCTGCGGCAGGCCGCCCAGGAGTGGGACATCGACCTGAGCGCTTCCTTCATGGTAGGAGATGCTATGAGCGACATCGAGACGGCGCGTGCCGTCGGGGCGCAAGGCATCCTGGTCCGCACCGGCCGCGGCACAGAGCAACTTCCTACGTTGGCACGTTATGCGGACTGGAATGTCCCTGTTGTCGATACTCTGGATGAGGCCGTTGACTATATTCTGGCGCATCTGGAGCCGTAAGAACCGGAGTGTGTCTGTGTCTGATACGGAGTTAAAGCCTCTCTCTCCTAGAGAGAGGATCCATTTTCATATTCCTACTCCTGGAGACCATTTTTCTGCGGCGACTGGCAGCGCTGTCTCGACCGTCATCTATGAGATCGCCTGTCGGCATGAGTTGAATGGCGGCCTCACACGGTTGGTCGTCGGACGCGGGACACGCCACGACTATCCGGTGGGAGAGTGCATCGAGGTGGAGTTTCCGCTGTTGCCCAGTCGAGGACGCAAGGTCGTGGATGTGGTTCTGAGCCGACTGGGATTGCCGCGTGTATTTGGAGAGAGCGTCTATGCTCCGGCCAATGCGGCGATCCCCAAAGACTTTAACGGCCCGATCTTTCTGCATAACAACCCGGTCGCTTTGCGGATGCTCAAGCAGAATTTCCCGCAGGCGCAGATTATCCTGTGGGTGCATAACGCCTTGTTTCGCACCTATTCGGATGCGGAGATGGCGCGTGTTCTTGCGAAGGCGGATGGGATCATCTGTTGCAGTCAGTTTATTGCGGATGGGGTGAAGCAGCGCTTGAAGGCAGGCGCCGACCGCGTTTTTGCAGTGGTGAATGGGGTCAATCCGGAACGATTCCAACCACGCGCCGAACCGCTGGACGAGGAGATTCCGACCATACTCTTCATCGGGCGTGTGTTGCCGGAGAAGGGGCCGGATCTGCTACTGAAAGCGGCACAGAAACTCTATGGCTCCAAGCGCAAGTTTAAGGTACGCATCGTGGGCAGCAGCAACTTCAACGCCAAAGATCCGATTACGCCGTATCAAGAGGAACTTTTCAAACTGGCGGAGCCGATGGGCGAGTCCGTGGAATTTCAGCCGTTTGTGGGTCGGGCGCAGGTGATCGAAGAGTATCACGCTGCCTCGATCTTCTGTGTGCCTTCCAACTGGGACGAACCGGTGTCGCTGACGATCTCCGAAGGCATGGCTAGCGGTCTGCCGGTGATCGCCTCTCAGCGCGGCGGCATCGCAGAAGTGGGCGGAGACGCCGTGCTCTACTTTAAACCGCCGGATGTGGATACTTTCGCCGACCATCTGGCGATGTTGCTCGACGACCCGAAGGCGCGTCAGGAGTGGGGAAGGCGTGCGAGACAACGGGCCGTGACACTCTCCTGGGAGAACCAGTACCGTACGCTGCGGAACGCTCTGGGGCATTTGGCATGAATAAACAGGAGTTGCCTGTGATAACCAACGGTTTACCTTCCGTCAGCATCGTCATCCCGTCTTACAATGTCGGGCGATTTCTGGATGCGACGCTGGAAAGTATCTTGAACCAGACGATCTCCGACTGGGAATGCATCGTGGTAGACGACGGATCGAAAGACAACACGGCGGAGGTCGCGCAACGCTGGGCCGAGCGGGATCCGCGCTTTAAGGCGGTCAGCCAAACCAACTCCGGGCCGTCCCGCGCGCGCAACCACGGCTTCGAAAATATCAGTGCGTCGGCGCGCTATGTCACCTTCATGGATTCCGACGATGTCTGGATGCCAGACGCCCTGGAGGTGTTGCGCGCCGACCTGGAGCAGCATCCGGAAGCGTCCGGGACTCATGGGCTGGCGGAGATGATCAACGAAAAGGGAGAGCCGCACTTCCCCGGTAATTTCGTCACCTTTGGCCGCGAGCGAATCGGCTATAAGGATGGCAGAATCGTTCCCTGGCCCGCAGAGGAGCCGACCACCTTCGAGACGCTGATCCATATCGGGCGTGTCTATCCCCCAGGCGTTTTGCTGGCGCGGCGCGAGATCTACGATAAGATCGGCCCGTGGGACGCCGAGTTGGCTGCCACTCAGGATTGGGATATGGTCGTGCGCGTGAGTCGGCACGGGCCGATCCGATTTATGGACCGGGTGGTGCTCTACTACCGCAAATATGCGGGCAGCGTCTCCACCGATACGGATCGGAACATCCGCGAGACACGCCTGCAACACTACAAGATCTTTATCTCTCCGGACAATACCCCCGAGCAGCGTGAAATCGTCCGTCGTGGATGGAAAGCCTGGCAGGTCTATAAGATCCGGGAAAAGTGGGGGCAGGTTCGCAAGGCGGTGGCGGAGCGGCATCTGAAAGAGGTCCTGATTAAATTGGGTCATATCCTGGTGCATGCATACCGCTATGTACGCGGCTATCCCACTCCACGCGGCGTGTGATCTGTCGGAGGCACACGCTCTGTACGGCCCACGGAAATAGGGCTTTGTAGCCCGGAAAGCCGGATTGTGAAGGCATGAGTTTTGAATCAAATGAGCCGCTGGAGCTGATTTTCGTCTCCATCGAGAACTGGGATGACGTCTGGCGGCGCAACCAGTTTGTCTGCGGGCAGATCGCCCGGCGATTCCCCGACTGCAAAATTCTCTTTGTCGGCACGGCGCGCGACGTCTCGAACCAGATTCGGCGCGGTCAGACCGCCGATCTGCGCGTTCCGACGACCTGGCAGGTTCCCGGCTATCCCAATATCCATGTCACGCGCCCCCTGAAGTTCCTCCCGAACACGGTTCCGGCGATGCGGCGCATCAACGAAGGAATGGTTCGCCGCCATGTGCTGCGCGTCGCCCGCCGTCTCGGTTTCCGCCGCCCTATCCTCTGGCTGAACCCGCACTATGCCGTGCATATGCTCGGGAAAATGGGCGAAGATCGCACCATTTACGACATCACGGACGACTGGATCACCCTGACGCAGTCCGAAGCCCTCACACGCCTTATCATCGAACAGGACCGGGAGCTATGCCATATCGCGGACGCCGTTATCGTCTGCTCGCAGAAGCTATACGACCTCAAAAGAGAGTTGGCACGGAACTTGCATCTTATTCCTAATGGAGTGGATGCCGAACACTACCGCTGTGTGCTGGACGATACCGGGCCGCTGCCCGAAGAGACCGCCGCATGGCCCCACCCGGTCTACGGCTATACCGGGACCATCCACCCGGATCGCGTGGATGTCGGGCTGGTCGAGCGCATGGCGCGGCGGCTGACGGAGGGCTGTATCGCCCTGGTCGGGCCCGGCTTTTTGTCGGAGGCCGACCACGACCGCCTGCTGGCGACCGGCAAGGTGTTCTTCACCGGGCCGATTCCCTATGCGCGCCTGCCGCAGTTCATGCGCGCCTTCGATGTGAGCATCACGCCGCATCGGGTGACGCCCTTCACGGAGAGCCTGAACCCGATCAAACTGTGGGAGTATCTGGCGGGCGGTAAACCCATCGTCTCGACCGATGTCGCCGGTTTTCGCGACTTTCCCTCCCTGGTGCGGATTGCGACGAGCGAAGATGATTTCCTGAACGCCCTTCAGGAAGCGCAGCACGAGGCCCCGGAACTGGCGGAGGCCAGACGCGCGGAAGCGCGGAAACACTCCTGGGATGCACGCGTTGACCAGATATTAGAGGTGATTTCTGGCCGAATTCAATAGAAACATCCGCATCTATATAGTACGCTCGTAGAGAGTTCCGGCGAGATGGGGTAATGGCTTCGGGGGCGTTCTTTTGGGGTTACTGTCTAGCCTGGAGCGACAGGCTCGGGCGATCCCCGAAAGACGCCTTCCAGAGCGGTCAGGATATTCTTGCGCATTCCGCTGAAAGAGTGCATCGATTCCGGAGGAAAGAGCGCACCGATTCCATTTGAATGTGCGCATCGATTCCGGAGCAAAACGCGCAGGGTTTCTCCCTGGGCGTGAGACAGACGTTTAAGATAATACCACATC
>JBBQPO010000186.1:0-12147 GCA_038217285.1 Chthonomonadales bacterium | reverse complement strand
GGTGCGACACTTTTTTTTGGACGTCGATGATGAGCTCGGCTTTTTCGAGCCTGTGTTGCAGGCGTGCGTTTTCGCGTCGCAAGCGGGCGAGTTCATTGTCGTTGTCGTGGTTGTGCAGCTTTGCACGCTCGGTCTTGTTTTCCAGACGTCCTTGCTGCTGTTGTTTTCGGAAGTCGTTGAGAGTGGAGTAGTAAATGCCTTCTCGTCGCAGGATGGCGGCGATCTGTCCTCGCTCGGCGCAGGCATCGACCAGGCGGAGAATGCGCAGTTTCTCTTCGCGAGTGTAGCGGCGTCGAACCGGCTTGGCCTCGGTCAAATGCGGCTTTGGAGAGAGAGGAGCGTTTTCGGCGCTGGGGCCATCTGGTATCATAGAAGCAGACATAATCTTAGAGAGGATCCTTCTCGCCCTTAAATTTACTACAGTAAAGCCTTGCGGGCTTTGGTCTCACATATTATAGACGCATAGGGGGACGATCGTGTAGAGCGAGTTCTTTGCACACTCGCTTTGTCCTCTCAGCAGTACGTCCTTGCTATCCGCCTGCCAGAAATCCTGCCAACTGCAGCTGATCGACTGAAACAGTTGGTAAGTCTTGGACGCATTCAGAACCGTCAGTTTCACCGTCAAGCCGTCCTTACGCGAACCCTTTTCGACCGTCACCTTCAGCGGCGGTCTAGTCTCTTCGGCCCGCGCATTTGAATGCGCATTCAGGCCGAAGAGACCCAACCAAAACAGAGCGGGAACTATCCTTTTCATTTGCCTATTCCTTGTCTCTTCCGGAGTGCGATCAGGCCGCGTCAGCCTGCTGAAATCTATACGACCCCTCGGTCTTCCGGGACCCTACGTGGGCGTTCCAGCGACCGGCTCCCTGTTGTGAGCCGAGGGCTGCTGTAGACTTTGGATCTCTTGCACCAGCTTTGGGTTCAGTCGGTCTTCTGTTCGATGAGGGTGCCGAAGCGTTTGCCGATGGCGAGAGCAGGGTCGAGAGGCACATCGACGGCCTGACAGTCGGCGGGAATGTTGATGGTCGGCGTAGGGCGCAGGCACTTGCCCGCGAACTGCGGCAGGTAGGGGCGCAGTTCGACCAGCATCCCGGTTGTCATGTCGTGGATCTCTTTCAGGCTCAGCACCGCGCCTGAATGAACACGGAGGAATACTCAGCATCCAACTTATGTAATTCATCTCTTACGCGCTGCCGCAGTTCCACCGCAGGCACTACACAATAAATACGGAACTCCTCCGGCGTCGGATTAATGTCAGGAAACAGTAGTTTGAGATAGGCCGTTGCCAGACGCCCTATGGCTTTGCGGTCACGAAGATCATTACACCCGTCGAGTTGCATGTTGGTCTTCACGTAATCGCTGTAACGCACCTCACCTCGTATGCGATGCAACACTTCCGAGAAGAAATCGCCCTTAAAGCCCAGACTGCGTGAAGGCGTCTCTTTCGAAACGCGAGGCATTTCCCACCCCGAAATGATCCCATGAATTCGGTCTATGAAGGCTGTCTCCTGCAAAAAGTTCGGAATTTCCTTGAATAGGCTCTGTTCAATATAGAGAGGCTGATGATTGCTGTCCATACTGATATTGCCGAGCATTACAAGTCCGGCCTCCGCTGACGCTTCTGCGTTCCCGCGTGAGAAACGGCCAGACTCCAGATATACTTTTAGACCTGCGATTAACTCTCCGGCCGTATCTCCGGCAACAGACTGGACCTCGTCAAACACGATGGCATCATAGCGGGTAACCAGACCGGGTGCGTTCGTCGCCAGATTGTGAAACAGAACCGCAGGGCTCACCCTGCCGCCGCTCAAAACACGTGCATAGCGGGAAAGGTTGTCATAAACAAAGGACTTGCCCGTTCCTTTGGGAGCGAGTTCTACTAGGTTAACGCGCGGTTCAGCGAAGGGAAGCATTCGCGTGATCAACAACATTTTCTGGCGATCTGTATAAATTACTGGATTGAAACCCATGCTGGATACCAGCAGATCACGCCACTCGTCCAGCGTGAAGTGCCGGCGGCACTCAATGTAGTATTCGAGGTCGATCGTTCCGACCTGAAAAGGACGGAACTCACGCATCCATACCTCGCCTTTTTTTCGATCCGAGCCGTCGGGCGGAATATAGAACAGTTCGCCCACTCCCCATACTCCACTCGATAGCAAGAGCGCGTTTTGGTCCACAATGAGGGAAGTCAAGTTTGCGTCGTTAATGTCAAGAAATGGGATTCTGAGTTGGCGCTGGCCCGACTTCAGGTTCACGGTGACGCTATAATCGTCGAGCAATTTGACCGCTTCCTGACGGAGCAAGATATCTTTGACTGTGTCTTTCTGCCCCTTTGCTGGCAGGAAACGGGCAATGAATTGAGCAATTTTTTCGCGGGAAACGTCGCTGAGTTCGCCGTCTTCGAGATAGCGTGACATAATCCACTCGCCCACGTAAGTAGGGATAGCACGTGCGCCAAAGCCAGCCTCATGGATAAGAGATTTGTTAATGATGACCTCGGCAAAATGCTCGACGGCCTTTTCTTCAAAGGGGAGGCGTTCCGATCTAGAATATATCGCTAAAGTCATCTTTTTCCTCCATGACGGCTTTCATAGTTATCGTAAACTCTTTGTCAGGAGCCGAATACTCTGTTCCCTGGTAACTGTATTTGACCCTAATTGCGAGGGGTCGGGTATTGGAACCACCGATAGATTTGCGGAACGTTGTGGTTAACTCGACTGTGACCTTCTCTTTCGGGCCGAGCTTATCCAGGGTAACTTCTTCGGCGTCGGCATCCAGCAACCGCACCGTTACATTGTCCAAGGGAAAGCCGTTCGGGTTGTATACTTCCATGAGAATACGCGATTTGACTGAATATCGGAATTGGTCGCTGACCAGAGCGTAAGTCGGGGCATCCGGTATGACAGGAACAAAAGTGAATCGCGCGAATGGCACTACGACTTCTTCCGGGGTCAGTCCTCCATGCACGTAGAAATTGCTGGTCGTTGTCAGGAAGCGATAGTAGCGCCGTGCCGCAAGATAGTTGTGGTTGGTCTTGAACTTCTGCCGGTCTATTAGATAGCACTGTTGGCCTGCTGCCTGTGGGAGATCTGCGAATTTCTCGTCGGAGACGGCGACATAACGATGATGATTTTTGTCGGCGATGCCTTTGTAATACGACGTGTCCAGTACATTTACTGCGGCTTCTGCGATGCGGGTCGCGCCATGATCCGAAAGGACGTAGATTTGCAGACGCTTCTGCAAATGGAAACGTCCTGCGAAATCAGCGACAGTTTTTGCTACCGTCCCTAAATGCTCATAGATAACTTCGCTGTGCGGCCGCCCTGTCTCCTGCGCGTTCTGGTGGAGCGCCTCATCAATCGGCAGGTAGTTCAAAAAATAGATCTCATGATTGAGCGCCGACAGTTGCTGCAACGCGCCGATGTTTGCCAGATAGGTCGCTTTTTTATTGGAACTACTGTGATTCCATTCCTTATCCACCAGAGCAGGGTAACTGTTGGTCGGCAGGTCGATAAGATCGCCCTTGGTAGCGAGCAGTGCAGCCTTTCCGACTTCGGTTGCGGTCGGTATCAAAGAAAAAAGAGGCTCGCTTGCGGCAAGCGACATGCCATGTGCTTGGAATATGCGGCACAAGTCCTCGAAATGCACATAGTTGAAGTTGTCCACGATCAGGGCAAGCGTGACAGCATCCTGAGTATTGATACGAGGTTTTTCACGATAAAGCGCGGTAAACGCGAAGCGTTTGTACTGTCCATACTTCAAGGCGACAAAATTCTCATAGAACCAATCGGCGAACGTGACTGCATACTCCGTTACCTTCTCGTCTTGTTTATCCTGAAGCTCCAGCCAGCCGTAGTAGGGCATGTAGCTGGTCTGTACCCACTGGAGCCAGTCATCGGCATCCCAGTCGGCCTGTGGTTGGACAGGAAAAGGCGGCTGGATGAGTTTTCGCAGCGCGGCCAGCGGCTTGGCGACCCGAGACGAAATGGGGGCGAAACGCTGTTCAATCCGGTGGATGAGAGACAACGCTATCCAGTCGGTATGCTCCCGCAGCAGAGCCTCGATAAAGCGAAACTCTATGTCGAGATAACCGCTCATTTGCCCCACAAGGGTCTCAACGTCATTTTGTCCATTTATGTCGCCCCGCACGCTCGCCAGATAGTAGTCTATCTCTGTGGCTGACTGAGGATCGCTAGAGGCTAAATCAAGTGCGTCCGTATCGACCTTCGCCTTTCGAAAAACTTCCAGTTTAACATCCAACACCTTCTTCCCGACTTCCGGAGGATAGCTTTTCAACACTTTGAACGCACACAGGTCTCTCCGCAGGCCGAGGGGATCGTTGCGGAACGCTGTAACGAGCGCCCGTGCTGCGTCGTTTTGCGCCCTGTCATACCATTGATTCAGTCGCTCTTTCAAGATACGCGATACGAGCGGGCGACTGGAAGCCGCCTTCCACTTATCTGCATCGTATCCTGCCAGCAACGCCCCTAATTGCATGACCGGCAGAGTTCGGAAACTGAACAGGGGGCTGTAGAAGTGCGCCATGAGAAGCTCTGAAAATGATTGGCCCTCACGTGCAACCGCAGGCTCATCCAGCAAACGCGCCTGGATAATATCAGCGTCAGATATGTCGGCAGGCAGAGAGACTTGCCATTTCGCCGCCAACGCTTCGCGCGCTGTATACCTGGCTATACTTACGTTCTCATCTCCGTAGACCTGGGCATAAGAGGTCAGCCACGTTGCGACTGCTTTATGACGAACGGTAAGGGTAATGCGCTTGCGGCTGTGCAGGGCCGTACGTACTGCCAGACAAGCCTGTGGGTAGTCTGCGACCCTTTCGATCAAGACGACGCCTTTCGGCACATCCAGAAGCCGGTCTTTATCCAGCATTATCGTGATGAGAACGCTCATGAGACGGATATCACCTCTTGCAGCGCTTCGAGGACGGCTGTTTCCATCTGAGACGCATCTACGATGCCGAATTCAACGCACTTGCGGAACAACTCACGGCAGGTTACCTTTAGTGTGGAGACATCCGTCGGTAAGTTGAACTGTACCGTACGCTGTCCATACAGATTCGATGGACCGATCGCCGGAACGAACTCTTTGTTGGCGTTGGAGAGATGTAACATCTGCACGGGACTCCAGTTTCCTTCCGCGTCCTGCGCCGCATAACGGATCGTTTTGTTCTCTTCGATTACGAGAGGCTCATTTCCGTTCATCTCATGGCGATCCGCGGCAGGATTGGTCGGGTCGGCGCTGCCTTCTGCGACGTAGATCTTGGCGTTCTTGCTCGGCGTTTTGAACTTGATTTTGACTTTATTTTTAAACGCCAGTTGTCCCCCCTCAGGCCAATCATAGTCGCCTTCTGGTTCCAGC
This sequence comes from Chthonomonadales bacterium, assembly GCA_038217285.1. Classification (GTDB taxonomy): domain Bacteria; phylum Armatimonadota; class Chthonomonadetes; order Chthonomonadales; family Chthonomonadaceae; genus JANXLO01. The sequence goes on along the minus strand of JBBQPO010000186.1, from coordinate 6,765 downwards.
GTAGGAGGTTCCACCTTGATGCGGTTAGCCTCGATATACTCCTTGCCGCTCTTGAGTTGAGCCAGATACTCACTTACTCTGTCAGAAAGCCAATCTCGTACAGGCCTGTTGCCATATTCCGGCGTTTTCGGAATCTCCACAAAGAACGTTTGTGTAAAGTCCGAAAGGGATTTCAGATACACAACCAGCGGTTTTGAGTCGTTTGTCTGCTTCGTGAACGAGTCGCGTTGCTGATTGTCCAGCTTGTTGTACCACTGTTTGATTCCATCCAGAATGTCGCTGTAGGTGTTCTGCTCAACTCCAAACAGATCGCGCACGCCATGAATAATGCGTGCCTCTAAGGCTTCCAGTCCGGCTTCCAGTCTCGCTTTCACTTTGGGAAGTTCGGCCTGAAGCGTGTCTGCGACCTCCGTGGTTACCATTAAGCCCCCGTCCAATCCAAAGGCTATCGGCAGCTCCTCGAAGATAAAGGCATGCGCATCCTTCCCAGCTACTTTCTCCATTACGGTAATGAAGTTCTGAGTAGCCTGTTCCTGGGGGTAGAGCTTCGGTACCCTGGCAATCGGAGGTAGTCCTGCCCACCATGTTTTTAACGCAGTGTGCGCTTCAACAACCGAATAATCCTTTGTCACGGCTGAACCGGAAGCGCCGAAGAGCGAGTAGACACCGCTTACGACCGCCTTCTCGGTAGAACTGAGCGGACGGTAACTGAGAAATGCATTGGGCAGTGTTCCATCGATGAGCATCATAACCTGATCGAATGTTCGAACTGCCGTATCGGCAAGGTCGCCTTCCTGCGACTTGAAGCGGATGCTATCACGGAACAGATGACGAAGACAGGCGAGAGAAAGCGCTAGGGCGACAGGCCCTTGACCATAAGGCGAGCATCTATACTTCTGAACCCAATCTGAGAGGCGTATCTTGCCTGTCGCGTCCAGAGCACGAATCTCGCATATCATCTCTGCCAACGCAGGAAACTTCGCCTGGAACTTCGCAGTGTCTTTCTCGAACTCGCATCGCAGGATAAAGCCGTCCGGCGTTCCATGGCGCAAGACGCCATTCTGCAAAAGACACTTTTGCAGATACCGGTAGTCGCCGCGCTGCTGGGGCAGATCGGTTTCGATAGAGATGGGTTCGCTGAATCGCAGCATCTTTTCGACCGCCTCTTTGAGTTTGACGTTTAGACTAAATTGAACCTTCAAGTGCGGCCTCATCGAAGGCAAATGAGATCAAAAAGCATTTCGCGAACGTATTGCCAGGAATTTATGGCGTGTTAGGTATAGCCCGTTCGCTGTACCAGAGTGCCATAAATCCATAGCATTTCATTAGAGTTAGGGTTTCCGATCTCAAATCGTCTGTGAACGCCATTTCGGACGGGCGAAAATAGTCTAAACGTCAACAAGGAGAGCCTGTTCGTCCGAGAGGGCGTAAGCGCTGATTATTTGCGGTGTTGCGTCGGGGATCTTGACTTTAACTAAGGCCGCATTCGGGACAATTCGGTTAATGGTGACGAGCTTAAATGAATAGAGCGCACGACCGGTTCCTTCCACGATCCACTCCATACCTTTCGGCTGTGTCGCAAGCACTTCCTGCGGCATCGAGGTTCTGTATCGTATCGAGTAAATAACATCGCCCAGATTTTTCGGCAGCGCTATTCCTAACTTTGCGGCGGCGGCTTCCAGGTCTTCCCGTACAAAGGCTACTTCGGTCGCCCCGATCTTGTAGCGATCAGAGAAAATCTTCTTCACTAAAGCCTGGTATCTATTCTCGGTATTCGTAGTCTTAGCCATGGGTGGCCTCAATCAGTCTTGTTGTCTCGATATCCTTTTGCTTACGTTTTCGTGCGCCGCTCTTGCGATCCCGCTTCCCAATGGGTACAACGATGTTCCAATAGCGTGATGCTTGAGACATATCCATTCGTAATAGTTCCGTGTGGCCTAATTCGACGACCTGCCCCGGTTGCTCCGGTTCGGCTCCGAGGGCATCGATAATTTTATCTGCGACTGCACGAGCTAAATATGGCGGCACGGCATTCCCTATCTGCCTCGCGCCATGCCATTTCGTTTCATGGAACCTGAACCAATCCGGAAAGCTATGAAGACGTGCCATTTCTCGAACAGTAATGCAACGCGACTTGGAGTAGTGTATAGGGCGCGGACTCGTGAAGGCTCCACGTGCCGAGTCGGTCCCTGCACGCAGTGTATTCGACACACCGTCGCCCGACAATCGGAAAAATCGCGAAATTGGCTCGACGCTTCCTGGCGGCGTCTCCAAAAATCGCCTTCGGGAAATGTCCGAATGATCGGTTCTCATACTGCATGTCAGAAGTTCGGGATTCCATTCGCGCTGATAGCCGAACCCCCAAGACTCTTTGCCGAGGCACCGCATTTTCTGTGCATAAATGCTAGGATTGCCCCACCTTTTCACTTCCACTTCATCACTATAGAGCAAGTCGCGAAAATCTTCCGCCTCCGGAAGATCCGCGAGGGCATCGTGGCACGAAGGGCCAGCAAATAAGCTGTCTACTCTTTTATCGGCTGCGTTTGTTACTGGATTAGGATAACATGGAAGTCGCTTGCCCCTCTTTGCACCTATCAAAATGAGGCGTTGTCGGTCCTGCGGTACTTCGTATTCCACCGCGTTCAGCACTTTCCAAGGTAAACGAACATCATATTCGATACCTTCGAAGGCTTCGATAATCTCTTCGAGGAACTTCCGATGCTTCCCGACAGTCAGGCCCTTTACGTTTTCGAAGACAAAATAACTGGCTTCCAATTCGTGTACCAGACGAACAAACTCTTTTACTAAGCTATTGCGGGGATCGTCGATTGCCCGCTGGCCCATAAGAGAAAACCCCTGACATGGTGCACCGCCAAATACAACGTCTACGCGACATCCGTCGATATTGGCCGTCCTGCGAATTTCGTCGCCAGTCAGACCGACAACCGACTTTGGGATGACTGTGCAGTTGGGAAAATTAAATTTATGTATTGCCGCGTGAACAGGGTCGATTTCTACGGCAGCGGCGACATCAAACCCGGCTTGTTCGAAGCCTAAGCTCATTCCTCCAGCGCCTGCAAAGAGATCTATGCCAATTGGTCGTTTCATGGATTGTTCTCCAGGAAATCTACGATTTTAGCGATCATAGTTTTGGGATCCTTCAACTCACACGTCGTCCGTAGCCATGCCCAGACCCTTATCCCTACAGACATACCTGAACTCCGGTGCGCGCGGCGCTATTTTTCCACGGGACGTACAACGACCTTGCAGCCGGTTCGGGCGGCTTCGTAGGCGGCAGAGGCGGCGCGGACACACTCGATCGCCTCGGAGGCCGGGGCGATGAGCTCGGCACGGCCCTGCAGCGTGCGGATAAAGTTTTCGTCGGGGTTGGTAGGGGTCGGAAGTTCCTCCGTGCCGACATCGATCGGCTCTTCACGCCACCGCTGGAAGCGCAGATGTGGACTGCCATTGTCGCGCCAGAACGCGCCGAGATCGCCGGTGTAGGCGAAGCGGCCCGTGCCAAAGTAGTTCTCAACCGGTGGCCGCAGATCCCCAAAGACCGTCAGTGTACCGAGCGCGCCGTTGGTAAAGCGGAACGTGACGACAGCACGCAGATCGCGCTCCGGGTCGTCCATTATGGCCGACACCTCCGCGACACGTAGGCCGGTGCCGATCAGCATGCCGCTGAGCAGATGATTGCCCACATCCTGCAGATAGCCCCCTCCCCCCAACACAGGATCGGCGCGGAACTGCGTGGGCACAATCGGAAACTCTTTCTTATCCGGCTTGAACTCGGCATTCCCAAAAAAGCCGAGCGCGTCCGGATTGGCATAGCCCGTCTGGCTGACATCCAGCAGCCGCCCCAGGCGTCCCTCCCGAATCGCCCGCGCCACATAGCGGTGCGCCGCATCGTAGCAGTGCCCAAAGAAGACCGCCAGCGGCACACCCTTCGCCGCCGCCAGCGCGATCAACGCCTCCCCCTCAGCCACCTTGATGCTCAGCGGCTTATCGGTCAAAACAGGCAGCCCCCGCTCCAGCGCCGCCTTCACATGCTCATAATGCATGGCGTGCGGCGAGCAGACCACCACCGCATCCAACGCCACCCTATCGAGCATCTCCTCATGGCTCGTAAAAGTTTGCGGCACGCCCACCAGATCCGCGAACTCCTGCAACGGCTCCGGAGACCGCCGACACGCCGCTACGATCTCCACATCCCCCGTCGCCTTCAGAGCAGGAGCATGCGTATGCGCCGCCCACCACCCTGCCCCAATGATCCCGACCCGTATCTTACCGTTCACACTTACTCCTCTAAGGAAATCAGGAAATGCGGATGCAGAACAGGAAATAGGAAGAAAGGAAGGCAGGAAGGGGAAGGCCAGGTTCACTCGGCAAGCCGAACTCTCCTTGATCAAGGCATTCCCTTCCCTGCTCTATTCCTTGTGCGGGGCCGTCAGTTCCCAGTGTTCGCCGAAGAAGTCGGCGGCGGCGATGCGGCCGGGCCATCGGGAGTTCGGCGGCTCGGTGATGTCTACGACGGCCCAGTCCGGCAGTTTGGGTGTCTGGCGGGCGTTGTTCAGATAGTCGTATTCGCGGAAGGTGAAGCCGCTGTTCAGGACGATGTAGTGTTTCGGGTTGAGCGGATTCGGATAGATCAGGACCGGTACGCTGCTGTCCGGCGGGTAGGTCTGGCCGTTGACATGCACTCCGGTCGCATCCCACTTTACCGGCAGGCTGGCGGCGATCTTCGCCAGGACTTTGTTGCTCGATGGGTCGCCCCAGAGCACGAGATTGCCGGAGGCGATGTCGGCGGGAGTGATGGCGCTGTCGTCCTTGATGATGGCCTCGCCCCGGAACTGACGCCGCCAGTGCTCGACGGCGTGTTTCATCTCACCCTCGACCCACGCGCCCACCTTCGGGTTCATCGGCGTGCCGGTCGGACGCACCATGATGAAGTGGCTCATAAAGGCGTCGTCTATCGGCCCCTGCAGGTTATGCTGCTTGGCGAGTCGGACTTCGGTCGCGGACTTCGCGGTGGCCCATTTGCCGTTCATTTTCCGGAAGTGGACCGGGCCAGATTTCCAGCCGAAATGCTGCCCATCGACGTTGATCGCTTTCAGATGCACCCAGTCGACATCGGCCGGTGGGCTAATGGTCAGGGCGTTGATGTTCTGCGTCTTGATACCAAGGACATTTCCCGCGGTATCGAGGTCGGCATCGACGCGGGCGCGCTGCCACTCCTGGCCCATCGCATCGACGGTCAGCCACTTCAGCGTGTTGTACTTCAGCGTCCAGGTCGTGAACTTGATGCTCTCGGGCGCGAGGTCGTTGCCTTTCGCCACCAGCGCATCGACGCGGGCGGCGACATCCAGTTTGGCGTTCTTCTCATAGAAGTGGTGGGCTCCTGGTCCGATGACATGCGTCAGGGTCAGACCCTCCGCCGCCATGGCCTTGGTCATCATCTCCGCCGCCTGCCGCTGTCCATCGAGTTCGCCTGAGTAGGCGACCGTGGGCACATTGTAGATATTCAGGGCGTAGTCCGTGCTGTCATAGAGATGCCAGAGCGTCTTCTCGTACCAGGTTGGCTGGAGACTCTCGTTCTGGTAGACTTTCAGGAAGTCCGCCGTCTCGGAGAACCCGGCGCCGGGATTTGCGGCGGCCCAGAGGCCCGAGTAGTGGGTGGCGAACATCCAGCAGGAGGCCCCCCCCAGCGAGAACCCGCGCACCGCCAGGCGGTCTAGGTCGACCGGGTAGTGTTTGGTAATATGCAGCATCGCCTCGAACGTATCGACTTCGCCTGCAAAGCGATTGGGGTTGCAGTAGCGGCCGTAGGGGTGCAGCATGAAGGTATCCGCCGGAGCGAACTCCCCCATCGAACGCTGACGGTCGTTGATAAAGTTCACTTCGCTCAGAGTCTCGCCCCGGCCGTGAAACCAGATTTCTAGGGGGCGCTTGCGGCTCGTACTGTCGGCGAATGTCGTCGGGACGATGATTCCATAGGGCTGTACCGAGCCGTCGATCTGCGAGACATAGCCTCGCGCGACGGGGCCGGTCTGTGTCGTCCAGGGCGTCTTACCCGCCCGCAGGTTCGTCGCACGCTCCGTGCCCTGCGCCAACTCCGTTTTGGCGGTCTTGATTTCGTTCGGGTTGAAGAACTCGTCGTACGTCAGCGCGTACCGCGCCGCATTGTAGTAGATCTGCACATCCGGCAGAAGTTCCAGCAGCTCGGGCTTGCCCTTCAGCTCCGTGCGCAGCGAATCGATCTCTTTACCGAGCGCGGCGATGCCCGTCTGCAGCGCCGCGCGATCCTCGGCGGAGACCGCTACTCCGGGCGGCGGCTGCCGTCGCACACTGGCGACCGAGTTATCCCCCGTCCCATCTGCCTGCGCCATCACACTCAATGCCAGCAACCCCACTGTCACCAGACCTCGAAATTTCATGCTCTCTCCCTTTCCCGCGTGGAACCCCTGTTCCGCCTAACTCTCTTGCCTTTCCTGTTCGGCGGGAAGAGGAGAGGTTCCTGCAAAGACAGGTGCACCAGGCAAAATACAACAGGCCGGACTCAAAGAATGAGGCCAGCCTGTTATTTTTGTCACATATTGTTACTACACAGGCATATTTGCCCCTACAGGCAGGGTCGGGCCGAAGATTTCGCTACCTATAGTGTCTGCCGATCAATTTAAAAACCGATCGCAGGATTTTTCGACTGACGGCGTTGTCTGATTTCTAGCGGTAGTCGCAAAATCATGGATTTGTCCACAGACAGTG
>JBBQPO010000185.1:0-12178 GCA_038217285.1 Chthonomonadales bacterium | reverse complement strand
GCGCCCTCCTTCGACACAAAGGCGGTAGACGGCGCGACGATCCATTTCCCTGGCGCGTACAAGGGCAAATTCGTCCTGCTCTACTTCTGGGCGACCTGGTGCGGCGTCTGTTCACGGGAGATGCCAGGCGTCGTGAAGGCGTACAGCGCCGAGCATGCGCATGGCCTCGATATGATTGGGATCAGCCTCGACCATGCCAATGCCGCCGCCGACCTGGCCGCCTACACCCATCGCGTGGGAATGCCGTGGCCGGAGATCTACGACGGCAACTGGATGCAGGCCGAACTGGCGCGGCTCTACTATGTCCAGCACACCCCGACTCCCATCCTGGTGGACGGCGACACCGGTCAGATTCTCGCCATCGGGGCCGACCTGCGCGGCGACCGTTTGCAACCGACACTCGCCGCTGCACTGAAAAATCGCAAGAAATAGCAAGGGGTACGCCGCGCGTGCAACTCAAGAAGCTTCAACTCCTTGGATTCAAAACATTCGCCGATAAGACCGAAATCTTTATAGATAGCGGTCTTACCGCTATCGTCGGGCCGAATGGGTCTGGTAAGTCGAACATCGTGGACGCCCTGTTGTGGGTTCTGGGCGAACAGAACCCGCGTCTGATGCGCGGAAATTCGACGATCGATGTCATTTTCGCCGGAAGCGACAAGCGCAAACCGCTCGGCATGGCCGAGGTGCGCCTGACCATCGACAACTCCGACGGCACCCTCCCGATTCAGTTCGCGGAGGTGACCGTCACACGGCGGATCTACCGTTCGGGCGAGAGCCAGTATATGCTGAACGGCGCGCCCTGTCGGCTTAAGGACATTGTCGAGCTGTTTCTGGACACAGGAGTCGGCAAAGGAGCTTACGCCTTCGTCAGCCAGAGCGAGATCGATGCGGTGCTGTCGGCGAGGCCCGAGGACCGGCGCGAACTGTTCGAAGAGGCTGCGGGGATCAAAAAATATCGTGTCAAGAAGCGCGAGGCGATGCGCAAGCTGGAGAGCGCTGAAACCAATTTAAATCGCGTCCGCGATATTCTGCACGAACTGGACGCGCAGCGCGAGCCGATGGAGAAGCAAGCGCAGACGGCCCGGCGCTTTATACTGCTGCAGGAACGTCTGCACGAGATAGAGGTTGGTCTGCTCGTCGCGGAGGTCCAGAAGGCCGACTACGAACTGTATTCTGGCAGAACGGAACGGGACAACGACCAGACCAATCTGCTCAAGTCCGACGCCGAACTCGCCCGCCTCGAACGCGCTTCAGCGGAGGTCGGGGAGAATCTGGCGCGAACCGAAGGCGATATGGATGCCGCGCAGATCACGCGGCAGAACGCCCTGACCATGGTGGAGCGCACCGAGAGCCAACTTGTGCTGATGACGGAGCGCAGTCAGACTTCGGCAAAAAACCAGGAGCAGTTTGCGGTCGAACTTCGGGAACTGACGGATCGCGTCGCCCGCCTCACCGACAGTATCGCCCTCGACAGGCAAGACCGCGAGGATGTCGATGCAGAGGAGCGCGCCCATCAGGAAGAGTGGGGCGCGCAGAAGGCGACTCTGGCGGAGCTGGAAACAGCAGTTCACCAGGCCGTGCGACAGGCCGACCACCGGCAGGGCGAACGCACACGCCGCCTACAGGAACGGGCGGCGCGCGAAGCGGCGCTTAAGGCCGCCCAGGACCGCCTGGCAGAGTTGGCAGCGCGGTCGGAGCGGATGGAGCGCGACGCACAGGCGCTTGCGGAGACACTGCGCGAGGTCCAGGCTCGTGAGGATCAGGCCCACACCCTTCACGAGGAACTAACGCAGCAGCGGGACGAACTGGCAGCCCAACGCGCCCAGGTCGAAGCACGACAGCAGACGGCGCAGGCCCAGCAGGCTGCCGGGCGAACGGCCCTTGATTCGGCGCGCAGAACGCACGCGGAACAGTCGGCGCGGCACTCGACCCTGACCGAGCTTCAAGAGAACCACGAAGGCTTCTATCAGGGCGTTCGAGCAGTGTTGAACGCCGAAAATCGGGGACAGTTGCACGGACATTTCCGCGCTGTCGTCGATCTGCTGCAGGTTCCCGAACCCTATCGCATCGCTATCGAGGTTGCGCTCGGAGGCAGTCTGCAGGACATCGTGACGCAAACGGAAGCCGAGGCGAAAGCCGGCATCCAGTGGCTGAAACAGAACCGCGCCGGCAGAGCGACTTTTCTGCCCCTGCCGCTGCTACGCTCCGGCAATAAGTTTGAGCCGTCGTACGGACGAGGCGAAACCGCTGTGGTCCAGAATGCCATGGATCTGGTGCAGTTCTCGGTAGAATACTCCCCCGTCGCGCAGATGCTGCTCGGACGGGTACTGGTCGTCGCGGACATGGAGGCGGCCATCGCGGCTTCCCGACGCGTCGGCAGCGGCTGGAGCAAAATCGTCACCCTGGAGGGTGAACTGCTGACTCCAGGCGGCGCATTAACCGGAGGATCACTGCAGGGTAAAGGCGCGCATCTGGTGGGGCGCAAGGGCGAAATGGACGATCTGAAATCCGCCCTGCCGAAAACGAAGGCCGAAGTAGACCGCCTCACTGCGCAGATGGATCAGGTGGGACGGGCGTTGCAGGAGCTGGAAATCGAACGGAGGCAGGTCGTACAATCGGAGGCGACGGCGCAGGCCGAACTTGCCGCGACGGAGAGCGCCCGGTCGGCGGCGGAGCGGGAGAGGCTCCGCCTGACGCGCGAGCAGGCCGAACGAGAGGCCAGTCGAGACGCCGTCGGAACGCAGCGGCAGAACCTTACGGGCGAGGTTGGGAAACTCACGCAGACGCTGGAAACGGATCGCGTCGAAGAGGACTCGGCCGACGATTTGCTGGCGACCCTTACCGAGCAGACGCGCTCCCTCGTCAGCCGTCGGGACGCCTGCCGGCTCCGGGCCATCGCGCTGGAGGTCGAGGTCAGCCGTCTGAAAGAGAAACGCGAGGGTCTGACCCGCAGCCTCAGTGCGGACATCGCCTCCCTGCAGGCTGTGGAGCAGCAGATCGAACAGAAGAACAGGCAGCGTGAACAGGCGCACGTCTCGGGTGAGGATGCTGCGGCGGAACTGCAGCGTCTGACCCTGCTGCGTACCGACGCGAATCTTCATCTGGCGGCGGCGGAACTCGAGTATGCGCAGTGGAGAGACCGTCGGCAGACGATGCTGGCGCAGAACTTCGAAACCAACAACGCCATCAAAGAGGTCGTGCGGCGACGCGGCGAGGTCACACGCAATCTGCACGAAACCGAGCTGCGTCTTGCCCGGTTGGAAGTGCAGATCACGCAGGCGACCGAGCGCCTGCGTGACGAATATAGCATCAGCAAGGAGGAGGCGCTGGCTCGCCCGGAAAACACCACCATTGATCGCAACACCGCGATGGAGGTGGGCAGGCTACGGCGCGAACTGCGCGGCATGGGGCAGGTGAATACCGGCGCGGTAAGCGAGTATGATCGGCTGACGGAGCGATTAGAGTTCCTGACGACGCAGCGCGCCGATCTGGACAAAGGCCGGGAATCGCTGTTGGCGACTATCGCCGAGATCGACGATAGTACGCGCGGCGTCTTCATGGAGACCTTTGAAGCGGTGAAAACGGAGTTTGATCGTCTCTTCACCCAACTGTTCGATGGAGGAACGACCCAACTGGTGCTGACCGATCCGGAGGATATTCTGGAAACCGGTATTGAAGTGATCGCGCAACCGCCGGGCAAGAAGCCCCAGCATCTCTCGCTGCTCTCCGGCGGCGAACGCGCCCTCACCGCAACCGCGCTGCTCTTCGCCTTCCTGGCCGTCAAGCCAAGCCCGTTCGTCTTACTGGACGAGGTCGATGCGCCGCTCGATGGCGCAAACGTCGAGAAGTTCACGCGTCTGGTCGCCGAGTTCAGTCAGCGCAGTCAGTTTCTGCTCATCACGCACAACCCGACCACTATGGAAGCGGCCCCGACCTGGTACGGGGTCACGATGCGGGAGCCGGGTATCAGCAGTATTCTCTCCTACCGCGTTCCGCAGCAAGCCACGATCACCGAACCGGAAAAGGAAGTTGTGCTTGCCACCTGAAGGTCCTGTTAGGGGAGAACTCGCTATGGACCACGCACGCGCCCGGAGCCGTTGGGCTCTGCCATGCTCCTGCTTCGCAGCCCTGATACTCCTGGGCTGCCTGTCTCTGATTCCTCTCTTTCTCACCTCACGCAATCATCTCTCGGTCATCGGAACTTATACAGCCGATGCGTCGACCTGGGTGCGCTCTTACGACGGCTACTACTGGGAGACGAACGAAGCGCAGATCTTCTTTACGGAATCTGCCTCGCGAACGATATTGCGACTAGACGATCGTTCCAAACTGGCGACATCTGCGGTCACGTTGAACGCACAGCAGGCGCTGGCTCAGTCCATTGAGGCGCCACGGCCTTCTCCCGATGGAAAATGGCTGCTCGTCTGGCAGCGGGGTTCGAAGGGTTTCACAGCGGTCGAGACGAGCGTCCGGAGAGTCATTCGATGGAAAGCAACCCGAAACAGCCTGCTCTATGCGCTCTGGATGCCGGACAGCAGGCACTGGGTGGAGTTCGCCCAGTCCGACACCGGTAAATCGATACAGCCCATCATTCATGCCCTGGATGGACCGGACAGGAAGACTGCGGAGATTTCGGACTCGTTTATCTGGCCGATAGGAACCACCTGGAACTCGCATGTCTTGAACGCCCGCAATGAAGCGCACGTGGAACTGTGGGAATACGACCTCGAGGGCAATCTGAAGACGCCGCAGAAGCACATGGTGGCTCTCCCGGATCATACCGTGGTCTCCGAGGTGGAAGGTTCTCCCGACGGGCGTCGGGTCGCCTACCTGGTACAGGAGGAACCGTCGTCGTTTATTCGTCGCCTTCTCTCCCGCATAATGCCTGTTCGCAGTAACTCCTCCAATATCTCTCTCTGGGTGAGTCGCACGGACGGCTCGGGGCTGCGTCGGATTGGCTTCGAGAATATAAAAGAGGCGGCAGGGGTGCAGTGGTCGCCCGACAGCAAACGTCTGAGTCTCTTCCTGGACAAAGGTTTCTACATTGTGCCAGCGGACTGAACACCGGTTCGACTACGGGGTGGGCAGAAGTCCGGGCGGAGCGGATTTCGGCTCCCCGCTTGTTTGGCCAGGGAGGAAGAGCTTCGCCGACGAGGAGGCACCGATCAGCACGAACCGCGAGAGGTCGCTGGTTGCGATCTGTGAAATCTGGATCACGTTGGCTTCCCGGAGTCGCCAGGCGAGCAGGCAGGGATGGGACCGATCCCGGAGAATCAGCGCCTGCAGTTCGTCGAAAGCAGTGTGGGCATCTAGGCCTGGTCTCGCCGATTCGACGATCAGAATCCCCACCTCGTCGGCGATACGCAGGAGTTCCGGGTGCGGGGCATCGAGGAAGAGAACGGAGACTCCTGCGGCTTTTAGACGCTGAAAAGAGGCGCGGGCGCGGTCGGTATCTTCGGTGGAGGCGACAACGACCGGTAGCGGGAAGGACGGCTCGACACTGACCAGTTTGAACGGCAGGCCGTTCAGCGTGATCCCGCCCTCTTTCCAACCGAACTCCCGAAAGCCGAAGGCCGTTTGCTGCGTGTCCAGGATGTCGATACCCTGGCGGAAGGCGAGCTGCAGGGCGTACAGGTTCGGCGTGTCGAGCGTCCACGTATGTAGATTTTTGCCCTTTACCGAGGCAAACAAGGTGGTGAGATTGCGGCCCGGTGTCAGGGAGAGACTCTGTTCGGAACGGTGGATGTCCTTGTCGGGTTTGCTGAGCGCGATGACCCGGCCATCCAGTGTGGCGACCCCGGAGTTGTCGGACGTGTTCTCAAAGGTGATTCCCGTCATTATCTGACCGAGGCCACCGGCGGTCAGAGCAACCTCGGAGATATAGGCCTCATCGTGCGCGAGTAATAGAACACCCTGCCAGATGCCCGCGCCGCGCTTCGCTTCGCCCTCTACGCGCAACGCGACGAGGTTCTTCGCTCCGAAATGCAGTTTCTTGGTCACGTTGAACTCGAAAGGCGTGGCTCCGCCCTCGTGTTCGCCCAGCTTGTCGCCGTTGATCCAGACCGTCGCCTTTTCGGCGACGGCTTCAAATCGCAGGCGAACCGTCTGCTTTTTCCATTTTTCCGACGGCTCGAACTCTCGCCAGTACCATGCGGCGCCGGTGTAGGAGGGGGCCGCTTGCGTGGTCCATAGCGCAGGAACCACGATCTCCTTCGTGGCGGAGGGCGGCGTCTTCTGCCAGCTCTCCTGTTCTCCGGTGTTTTGCGGATCTGTCAGAAACTGCCATGCGCCGTCGATGACTTCGGTTTCCCGGCCCTTTCGCCCGACCTGTACCGTCGATTTCTTCGGAGGAACCGGGCGGACGACGTGTGTCGAATTCGATTGCGCGCCCGCAGGAAGGGGCGTTCCCCACGCCGCACCGACGAGCAGTAAGGGAAGCAAGGGCAGGCATTTCGAGTGTGGCAGCATCATGACGGGGCCTTTCCGAACGGATACGAAAAAGTAAGCGGCGCGAAGCTTCGCGCCGCTTATCCGTATAGACGAGTGAATGGGCCGATATGTAACAGCCGCTAACCCAACTCTTTCGATCTCTGCGCGGCCTTACCGATCGCGTCGATAAGGGCGGCTCGGAGCCCCGAATGTTCCAGAGAGGCGATCGCTTCAATGGTCGTTCCAGCCGGAGTCGTCACCATATCCCGAAGTTGCGCCGGGTGCTTTCCGGTTTCGATGACCATCTGTGCTGCGCCGAGCACCGTCTGAGAAGCCAACTGGGAGGCAATATCCCTGGGCAGGCCGGCGCGAACGCCGCCATCGATCATGGCTTCGATCATAAGATAGATATAGGCCGGACCCGATCCGGACAACGCCGTGACCGCGTCCATCATCGATTCCGGCACTTCGACCCCGATGCCGACCGACTGGAAGATCGCCCCGGTCTGCGCGATATGTTCGTCGGTCGCATAAGTGCCCCGACAGTAGGCGCAGGCGCCCTTGAGCACCTGCGCGGGCGTATTCGGCATTGCGCGAACGATGGGCACCGGGTCTTCCAGATAAGACTCGATTTTGGCGGTGCGGGTGCCTGCCGCAATACAGATCAGCAGGGGAAACGGCTTGCCATCTTCCCGTTTCAGGCTGTCGCGGATCTCCTCCATAACGGCAGGAATGGTGTACGGCTTAACCGCAAGCACAATAATGTCCGTGTGAAGGGCGACCTGCGCATTGTTTTTCGCCACCTTGATATTCAAGGTATTTTTTAGATTTTCAACGTGGTCGGTATGGGGGTCGCTCACGAGGATGCGCGTGGGCAGCGCGGCCTGTGCAAGGATCAGACCCCTGCACAGCGCGCCGCCCATCGCTCCGGCCCCGATGATGCCGATACGTTTTTCGGTAAGCATAGCCTTCTCTCAGTCAGGCCCCCGTGGCCCCTCTAGTCTCCGTAGTTCGTGCGGCGCGCCGTACTGGCAGCCGTCGCGCCCTGGTCTACATCCACCGCGATATTGGCTGGAACGAACATGTAGACACGCTCACCGACGCGCTCGACGGTTCCGTCCAGCGCATAGCAGACGCCATTCAGAAAATCGATGATACGCTCCGCCATCTGAGGCGTGGCTTTTTCTAGGTTGACGACCTGCTGTTCGCCGCCTTTCAGGCCATCTGCCGCGACCTTGGCATCTTCAAAGACCTGTGCATTCAGGCGCACGGCGACGCGCCCTCCGCGGGCCATCTGCAGGCGGAGGGGTTGCGCCTGTTTGTGCGCAGCGGGCGTCGAGACACTGGGATGAGCCTCGTCTTCCTCCGGCTCTTCGACTCCGATGATCATATCTTTACATTTCGTCCAGAACGATCGGCGCGGATACTCTTCGTCCGATTGTGGTTGTGCGTTCACCGTTGCGTTTCCTCCCCGCATGCGTGGCTGCGAATCGTGACCCGTGATGTGATATGAGTCGGTTCCGCATACGCGGGCCTGCGCCCGGTACGGGGGGATCGGATCCGAGGTACAGCGAGTATCAGTCCGGCGGCGGTCGTCTGCCAAAGAGCGCCGTGCCGATGCGCACCAACGTTGCGCCCTCTTCGATGGCGACCTCAAAATCAGAGGACATCCCCATCGAGAGGACCTGGCGCGACTCGGCAGGCAGTTGATCGAAAAGGGTTCGCAATGTGCGGAAGGCCGGGCGGGCGGCTTCGGGTTCCGATCCGAACGGCGCCATGCCCATCAGTCCACACAAACGAACGCCCGGTATGTCCAGAACGGCTTGCGCCGTAAGGAGCGTCTGTTCCGGAGCAATACCGAATTTGGCGGCGGTCGGGTCCAGTTTGACTTCCAGCAGTATGTCTGCCATTCGGTCGGCTGTCTCCGACCTTCGCCCGATTTCGGCAGCCAGTGCGAACGAATCGACACTGTGAATGAGTGCGAAGCGCCCGACAACCTCTCGCACTTTGTTGCGTTGCAGGTGCCCGATGAAATGCCAGTGCACGGGTTCGGCGGAGAGATAGGAATCTCCGATTTTCGTCAGCGCCTCCTGAACGTAGTTCTCCCCAAATTCCCGCACTCCAGCATCACAAACAGCGCGTATTCGAGGCAGTGCTACGGTCTTGGTGACGGCGACGAGGGTGACAGCGGAAGGGTTGCGTCCGGAACGATCGCATGCCTGCGTGATCCGTGAGCGAATCGCCGCGACATTCCGCGCGAGTTCCGGTTCGTCCATTCCATCGTTTCCCCTAATGTCCTACAAACTCCGTCAGAATCGCAGCAAACGAGTCTATCACTAGCCCCGAATCTCGGAGTTGGCCCTATATATGCCGAATCTGTTACATTCTAGCAGATTTCTTGCCGTTACGCAAGAGTCTACCGGCGCTTTTTGCAAATTCTTCCCTCTTTTTTGCGGTTATTGTGACTTGTAGCACATTCAGAGGACTATCGAAGCGCCATAACGAGGCTACAGGTAGGGGTGACTTCAACACCAGACACTAGAGGCGAGCAGGCTTTCACGCTGTGGATTGCGCGCTCAAAAGCCCTTTAGGATCCTCTGTCTCGTCACGAGCGGAAGGTTCTGAAGGGCTGAAAAGGTGGTGGCATGGGCTCTCAGTGGGGGCCGAATCGTGTTCCCGGTGGCCTTCCGATGGAACTCCCTCCGGATACCGATCCTAGGTGACTACATACCGCCCAGTTTCCCGGCTCCCGTCATCGCGCCCTGCAGACCGTCGATTTTCCAGGCCCCGTTCACTCTGCGCAACGGAACCTGCTGGGTGCTGGTTTGCTCCGACGTCTTACCAAGAAACGCTATGGAAATCTTCATCGTGACAGGCACCTTCGCACTATCGCCGTCGATGGTCGGCTCTCCAACCTGTGCGGACTGATACGCTTTGATGAGACTCTCCACCAGCGCCGAACTCAGCGGATTCGACTTGGCCTGCTGCAGTTTATCCGTCATGTCGGTCGCAAAGGCGTTCGCGTCCGGATACTTCGACTTCGTGTCTGACGGCATTTCGACGAGCGTATAGACGGTTTTCCAGTCCTGCGCGGCGACAGCGGTATCGAACTGCTGCACCACTGCCTTCGGACTGGTATGCGGCCGGAGGAACCACCATCCACCCACGCCTAACCCGCCGAGTACCAGCAGACAGACGACGGTGACGACGACTTTACCTGCTCCGCCGGATTTCGCCGGTGCCTCGGAACGCGGTGAGGCGTAGGCGGTTCGCGACGAGGCCGGTCCGGTGGACCGGGGAGCCATGGCGGCCGAAGGGCGCCCTGCCGCTCCACCTCCGACATAACTTGGGGGAGGAGCGGACGGCCCGTTCTGTTCGATAACCTCCCCGGTCAGGGAGACCCGGGCGCCGGGGTTTATCGACGGTTGTGGCGGATACGGTTGTTGGGGCGGTTGGGCCGACCCGGGCGCTCCCGGATAGGCTTGCGGCGGAGGGCCTGGAACAGGCAACGGCGCGACAGCCTGCTGACCGGGAGCGGGCAACGGCGTGAAACAGTTCGGGCAGGTGTTACGGGTCGTCTCATCTACCTGTTGCGCGCAGCGCGGGCAAGTGATCATCGGGCAGTTCCTTTCAGTAAAGCAGGCGTTCGCGGCATGACATCGCGAAATCGGTTCAGTAGGTGCTGCGTGGTGATGGGGCTGACTCCATCAGGTGGAGTTTGCCGTTCGCCGCTCGGAACGTCGCGCTCAGCCAGACTTTCCAGTGCCCTTCCTTGTCCTTCCGTACCATAAAGGTATCCTTGTACTCCTTGCCCGCGGCCGTCTGGTAGAGTTCTTTGGTTCCACCCCCATTTATAACCATCATGGTCACGGGAATCGAGACGACATTGGGGTCTTTCGGATCGGGGATTTCTGGGCCCGTCGTAAACTTCGGAATGCGCTCCGCATAGCCGAGGCCGAGAGGGACAATGTTGCTGCTCTCATACTCACTGGCGGAAGGAAGGAGCTGTTTGTCTTCGTCGTCGATCAGGGCGTACTGGTCCTTGGCGCGGCCAGAGTTGACAGCGCTCAAAAATTGACTGAGCGCGAAGGTGGCCTTCTGCCGCGACTGCCAGTAGTAGACGCCTCCGATCACAAGACCGGTAACGATGAGACCGATGATGATCATTTCGGACAACTTCATACTGGTACTGCCCTCGACGGTCGGGCGTGCTTTTCCTACAATTCTTGCCATCTCTCACTCTCCCCTATGTTACTACGCCGACACCGCTTGCGAGCCGGTCTAATCTGTGCTACTATTAGGCGTTTACAGGAAGATTCCTTCCTGACATCCCAAAAATCGGCATCAGGGAGCGGGAAGCCGCGTTCCTGATCGGCCTCGATCTCAAGAGACGAAGAGGACAGACAGATGCGTAAGGTGAAGTGGGGAGTGCTCGGCTGTGCGGCGTTCGCGAAGAGTACCGCGATACCCGCGATGCTCAAGGCGCAGGGGGTAGAACTGACCGGTATTGCCAGTCGCAATCTGGACAAGGCACGGGCGTTCGCAGAGGAGTTCGGGTTTACGAAGGCGTACGGCTCCTATGAGGAGCTGCTCGCAGACCCTGAAATCGAGGCGGTCTACAATCCCTTGCCAAATGGCATGCATCCGGAGTGGACCATCAAGGCTGCCGAAGCTGGCAAACACAGCTTGACCGAAAAGCCTTTCGCGGCGAATCTCGCCGAGGCCGAAGCCGTCGCAGCCGTCGTGAAGAAACACGGCGTTCTGGCGATGGAAGCGTTTATGTGGAGATTCCATCCCATGCACCGCCGGACCCGCCAGTTGATCCGTGACGGGCACATCGGCCCGGTGCGCTTTGTGCGATCAGCGTTCACGTTTATGATCACACGCGGTCCCAATGTGCGCCTGGACTCCCAACTTGCGGGCGGCGGTCTTATGGACGTCGGGTGCTACTGCATCAGTGAAGCGCGATTCCTTTTCGATGCGGAGCCGACCCGTGTCTTCGCGCAGGCCGATTTCGATCCCGAATATAATGTGGACATGCTTGCGACCGCGATCCTGGAGTTTCCGGGGGGCCGCGCGACCTTCGACTGCGGCTTCGAGCTGCCTTATCGGTGCGATTATGAGGTGGTCGGCAGTAAGGGCCGCATCCTCTGCCCGAACGCCATTCTGCCGGGGGAGGCCGCGGAGCTTCTGATAGAAGTGAACGGCAAGACGGAGAGAGAGACGTTTCCCGGCGTGAATCAGTGGTCACTGGAGTTTGAGCATCTGTCGCGCTGCATCACCGACGGAACCCCACTTGAATACGACTGCGAGGACGCCATCAAACAGCAGCGGGTCATCGACACCGTCTATCGGTCGGCGCGGTCCGGTCGGTTCGAGACAGTTTGAAACCGGCAGCCTATAGGAAACGAACGTGATGAACTACTTTCTCGGCATCGACGGCGGCGGCACGAAAACCCTCGCGGTCATTACCGACGCGGAGGGACAGGAGTGCGGGCGCGGCACGGGCGGGCCGGGCAACATCGCGTTCCAGGACGATGCGTCGCTCGCCCTTTCCGTGCGTACCGCTGTTGATGAGGCTTGCCGTGCGGCGGGCCGCTTCGACCTGCGTTTCGCGGCGGTTTGCGCCGGAGTGGCGGGCTATTCGATCGAAATGAGACGGACAGCGTTCGAGGCGGTGCTGCGGCGCGAGGTCGCAGCGGAGCGCTATCGCGTGGAACCCGACTATGTGGTCGCCTATTGGGGA
>JBBQPO010000184.1:0-12237 GCA_038217285.1 Chthonomonadales bacterium | reverse complement strand
TGATCGCCAGACTGGAACGCCTGGAGGAGAGCTTGGCTCAACTACCAGATATGGATTAGGTTCTGATCGACGGAGCCTTGGCGGGAGAACACTACAGTCCCCGTCGAAAAAAAGTGTCTCAAAGCTATTGACACATTCCGTCCTCGCGCCGGGCGAAAAACATGTCGAGGAGCCAAGTCTGCTGATGTTTCGTGGCAAACCGGGGAAGCGGACGATCCGATTCGGCTACTCCCGCAAATCCTCGGATTTCACTAGCGACGAGCTCAAGAAGATCTACAACTCCCCGGAGAAACTCACCTACTTCTCCCGCACCTCCATCGCATCGCGATTCAAGCCGGGCAAGGATACCTTCTGGAGCGCACCGATCACGCTGGAGGCTACCAGGCAGTCACTCTTTCAGTAGAGTCCAATACGCGGATCAAACGGGGGCGATGAGTTTCTCAAGCGAGGTGGCCAATTGCTGGGTCAAGGTTTGCAAACAACTTCCCTGGGTCTGCGGATGCAACCGAGCAAACAGGCGGGCAAAGGTCTCATGACTGGGGATGCCGTGAGGCAAATCGAGATAGCTGGAGGAAGCGATGCGGAAAGCCTTGAGCAAGACCGAAACAGCGGACATCTACCAATTGAAGATCACCCTGCGGGGCATCCGCCCGCCTGTCTGGCGACGTGTGCTGGTTTCCGCCAATATGACCCTGCCAAAACTGCACCATCTGATCTTGGGGGTCATGGGATGGGGCGGGGGACATATGCACGCTTTTCGGGTGGGAGATACCAGCTATGGAGAGCCCGACCCGGAACTCGATGACTGGATGGAGAATGAGAACAGAATACGCCTGTCACAGATAGCGCCTACCGCGAAGAGCCAGTTCTACTACGATTATGACTTTGGCGACGATTGGCAGCATCTGATCGTCGTGGAAAAGATCCTGCCCCCAGAAGACGGGCAGTCCTACCCGTTCTGCGTCACGGGAAAGCGGGCCTGTCCGCCGGAGGATTGCGGCGGGGCGTGGGGATATTCTGAGTTTCTGGAGGCGATTGCGGATCCCGAACACGCGCAGCATGAAGAGCTGCTCGAATGGATCGGCGGGGAGTTCGATGCCGAAGCGTTCGACCCGGCAGAGATTAACGCAATGCTGCGAAAATCACGTTTATAACCGTTTCGCCGGGAAGAAGATTGTCATGCAGATCCATCGTATTGTAGCGTACCTTCTCGCTGTTTCGGCGCTTCTGGCGTTGACCGGATGCCCGGCGCGAGACAGTGTCACCGTCCATATCTCGAAGGCGAAGATACAGGAGCAGTTGGCCGTGCGCTTCCCTATCGAGAAGCGGGAGTTGCTCCTGAAAGTCGTCTTCAGCGATCCGCAGGTTCTGCTCCACGCGGACCGGATCGGCGTCGAGGCGAAGACGCGCCTCGAGGCCACGCCCGATGCTGCAATCACCGGACGCCTCTCGCTGGACGGCGACCTGCACTACGATCCTGTCGCCGGGGAGTTCCTCCTCACGAACGTCCGCCTGGCGAATGCCAGACTCGACACCGTTCCTCCGAAGCTTATGCCGATTCTGCAGCCAATCGGCGGCCTGCCTGCGATCCAGGGACTGTTTACCGAACTCTGTAAGGTGGTTCCACCACGCCTCGCGGATGTCAAAATCGGTCACCTGCCCGATGACTGGAAGGGTAACGCGGCAAAGTCCGTTATCCGTGGAGTCGTCGTTCAAGGCGACGGACTGGATGTCGAAGTCGGTCTACCACGCTAAACGTCGCTCTCTACGCACCCGCAAAACGCCCCTCCGTCACCACGCAAATCGATCCTCAGAATACTCTAAGATACGGGACGTGCAAAAGTTCGTCTAAGAGGGCATAATCTACGCATGCTCTCGCATAGCTTAGCATCGTCACCCCCAGGATCCAACGAACGAATCCAACAGACCGCGTCGGCGGAGCGTAACCAGAGTCGGTTACCTTGCTCTCCCTGGCAGCAGCCTTATACGAGATTTGGCAGGGATCACATCTTTCGGAGAGAAAACCAGTCATGATTCATGAGCCTGCGAGCCACGTCTCGTCGCAAGTCAATTTGCGACGCCTCCTCGATCCCCGCGGTCAAACCGGTGTCGGCGTCCACGATGGCTTGTCCACCCTGCTTGCTGCCCAGAACCCCTTCGATTTCGTGTGGGTGAGCAGCTTCTGCAACAGCGCGGCGATGGGACTGCCGGACGCGGGCATCCTCGGCGCCGAGGAGATGTTGGGCATGGTGCGCCTGGTGCGCCGCAACACCTCCCTCCCTATCGTCGTCGATATGGATGCCGGGTATGGGGATCCACTGAAAATCTACCATGTCGTCAAAGAGATGGTCCGCTCGGGCGCCACCGCCCTCTGCATCGAAGACAATCCCAGCTCCAAACGCTGCAGCCTCTACGATGGCCTCGAGCGCATCCTGGTGACGCCCGAAGAGCATTCGGCGCGCGTCCGTGCCGCCAAAGCTGCGGTCGCGGACATCGAGGGCGACTGTATGATCGTCGCGCGCACCGAAGCCTTCCTGGCCTGCCTCGGCGTGGAAGAGGCGTTGAGCCGCGCCTCCGCGTATGCCGATGCCGGCGCCGACGCCGTCTTCGTCCAGTCGGTCGATGGAACTGGCGGGGAGATCCTCGATTTCTGCCGGGGCTGGCAGCGGCGAACCCCCGTTTTCCTCGCGCCCACGCGTATCTCCCACATCCCGAAGACGGAGCTGTTCGCGGCAGGAGCCTCGCACATCATCCACGCCAATCAGGGCCTGCGCGCCGCCCATGCCGCCATGGACCGCGTCTTCCGTGCGCTGGCGGAACTGCCCTCGAGCGGCGGAGTCGAGAAGGAGATCTCTACGGTAAAGAAGGTCTCCGAGGATGTCGGCGCCAACCGGATCGACGCGCTGGAACGAATGTTCGAGGGAGGTTAGGACGATGCTGTCTCAGCGCGCGCAGAGCCTCGGAGGATCTCAGACATCCGGCATGCGTAACCGCGCCCGCAAGCTGCGGGCCGAAGGTGTGAATATCATCAACTTCGCCGCCGGAGAGCTCGACCAAGACACGAGCCCCAACATCAAGCAGGCGGCGCGACAGGCCATCGATGCCGGTCGCACGCAGTATACCGACACGCTCGGGATTCGTGAGCTGCGGGAGCGGCTGGCGCAAAGAGTCTCCGAGAAGACCGGCACATCGTACGACATCGAGGAGGTAGGCTTCACCGCCGGGGCCAAACAGGCCCTCTTCAATGCGGCGATGGTGACCTTTGAGCCGGGTGATGAGGTGATCATTCCGGCTCCCTACTGGGTCACCTTTCCGGAGCAGGTGCGTCTGGCAGGGGCGACCCCTGTCTTTCTCTCGACCGTCGAGAACGATTTCCAGATCGACATCGACGCCCTGAAACGACTGATCAACCCCCGGACTCGGGGTATCATTCTCAACACGCCCAACAACCCGACCGGCGTGGTCTACGGCGCCGAGGTTCTGGAGCAACTGGCGCGCCTTGTCTTGAAACACAACCTGACCTGCATTTTCGACGAGTGTTACGAGGCCCTGGTCTATGCGCCTGCCACGCACCATAATATCGTGAAGCTGGTCCCAGAGATGAAGGAGCGGACGATCCTCGTCGGCTCGCTCTCGAAAACCTACTGCATGGCCGGGTGGAGAGCCGGGTTTTTCGCTGCGCCGAAGGCCGTCGTCAAGGCCATCGGCAACCTCCAGAGCCACACGGCGTCCAATGCCAGCAATCTGGTCCAGTACGCCGCTCTGGCCGCGCTCGCGCCGTCGGAGGATGCGTTTGTGGAAGGCGTTCGCACTCAGCTGGCGAGCCAGCGCACCGCCGCGATGAACCTGATGGAGAAGATCCCCGGCCTGCCGTTCGTTCACCCGGAAGGCGCGTTCTACCTCTTTCCGGAGGTGAGCAGCCTGCTGGGCAAGTCTATCGACGGCCATCGCCTGGAGTCTGTCGAGGTTCTGGCCGAGATGCTCCTGCAGTACGCGCATATCGCGGTGGTGCCGGGGTCGGCGTTCGGCTCCGACCGGCATCTGCGGATCTCGTATGCGATCCCCCAGGCGGAGATCACGGAGGGTCTGGAGAGTCTGAATCGGTTTGTTCGTTCGCTGGACTAAAGAGGCATCCCTCAAATCATGGAGAAAACTATTGGAATCGGGAATCGTGCTGTTTTTGGGGATGGTCCGGCGCGGCGAGTACGAGACCTTGCAGGAGCGAGGTCTCGCGCTGGGAGTGCTGGTAGATACCAACAACAGACAGCGCCTCGCGGATGTGTCGCAGTTCAAGGTGGTCGAGCGGTTCGACTTTTCCCGCCCACTGGAAGAGCTTGTCGAGGCGGTGCGGGGAGTCCAGGAGCGGTGCGGAGTCTCCTGTCTCTTCAACGTCATCGAGTTCTATGTGGCGCAGACGGCGGCGGTAGCAGCGCAACTCGGTCTGCCCAGCATCTCCGCCTCCGCCGCGCAACTCTGCCTCGATAAGAGCGTGATGCGCGAACGGTTTCAAGAGCGGATCGGGCCGGACGCCTCGGCCCGTTTTCATGTCGTGACGTCGGAAGCGGACCTGATCCGCTTCGCCGCCGAACTGGGCTATCCGGTCTTTCTGCAGCCCTCCAACGTCTCCGCCAGCATGTGGTCCACCTCCAACCCGGACGAGGAGACGTTGCTGCGCCACTATCGCGTGATGCAGAGCGAAGTCCCGGCGTACTACGCAAGACTGGGCAAACCGGGCACGCAGCTCAAGGTCATCGTGGCGGAGTATCTCCAGGGTGCCAACACCTCGATCGACTGCCTGATCGACAACACCGGCAGGGTCTACACTTTGCCGATCGTGGACGTTCTGACAGGCAAAGATATCGGCATCGACGACTACCATCATTTCGCCCGCATCGTGCCTTCGGTCCTGCCTGCCGTGGAGCAGCAGCGACTGGACGCTCTGGCGACAGCAGGGGTGCGCGCGTTGGATATGACGAGTTGTGCCGCCCATGTCGAGTTTATCGGCACCCGGTTGGGTGAGATCGCCGCCCGGCCCGGCGGCAATCGGCCGCGTATTTTGAAGCTGGCCTACGGCATAGATGAGCTTGGCGCTTATCACGATATTCTGGTGGGCAAGATTCCGGATCTGAGTCGGAAACAGCAGGGATCTGCCGCCATCGTCACGCCGTTCCCGGCTCAGAACGGCGCTCTCCGCGCGATACGGCATCTGGACGAACTGGTGGATCTGCCGGGCTATCTCTACCATGAGGTGCGCGGCGTGGCAGGGCAGCCGGTGGGGCTCGCCCGCAGCGGTTATCGGGCGCCGCTCTATATCGAGTTGCAGTCGAACGATGCAGATACCGTTCGCAGAAGCGTCGATCGGATCGCTTCCTGGTCCGACATCTACGAGGTGGAGTAGACGATGCATTCTCTCCTGCACGGGGGCGCGCCATGAGCCTTTCTCGCCACGACACGCCGAACCAGGCAGAATCAACCCACTGCGTCGAAGGCAACAACGGGATGGTCGTCTCCGTCTCCGCCCCTGCCTCCGATGTGGGTGTCTCGATCCTCCGGCAGGGCGGCAACGCTGTCGATGCCGCCATCGCGACGGCGTTTGCGCTCGCGGTCACCTACCCCCTGGCCGGTAATCTCGGAGGCGGGGGCTTCATGCTCGTCCATCCCGCTCCGAGCGGTGGCGAACCGGTGGCGTTCGACTATCGCGAGACGGCCCCGGCGGCCGCCTGGCCGACCATGGTTACCCCGGAGGAGTCGCAGTTCACCCACCGAGCGGTCGCGACGCCGGGGACGATCCGGGGCCTCGAAATGGCGCATCGCCGCTTCGGCACACTGCCCTGGTCTGCGCTCGTCCAGCCTGCCATCGCGCTCGCGTGTGAGGGGTTCCTCGTGGACGCCTCTCTGGCTCAGTCCACGAACGAAACCCTGGCCGCCGCGCCCGAACATGCCGAACTTCAGCGTGTCTATGGCAACACCGGCGGACTCTGGCAGGCAGGGGACCGCATGGTGCTGCCGGATCTGGCCCACACCCTCGAACTGCTCGCGACCCTCGGCCCGGACGCCTTTTACCGTGGCCCCATCGCCGACCGGCTGATCGCGGAGATGGAGCGCGGGCAGGGGCTGATCACCGCCGACGATCTGGCCGCCTATCGGGCCCTCGAACGAACGCCGCTCACCACGCGCTATCGCGGGCTGTACGACATCACCGTGCCGCCGCTGGTGAGCGCGGGCGGTGTCTGCCTGATCGAAGCGCTGAACATGCTGGACTGTTTCGACCTGAAAGGCTCGGCGCGATGGTCGGCGGAGACGGTGCATCTGATGGCGGAGGTGATGCGTCGCGCACAGTACGACCGCGCCCGCTATCCGGGGGATCCGGCGTTCGTCCAAAACCCGGACTGGCTCACGTCTCGTCCCTACGCCCGCGCCCGAGCCGCTACGATAAGCCTGCGAAAGGCCACTCCCAGCGCCTCCCTCTCCGCCTCCCTTCCGTTGGCGGACGAATCGACGAGCACGACGCATTTCGGCGTCATCGATAAAAACGGCATGGCGGTCGCCAACACCTACACCCTGGAGCGCCGCTGGGGCTCCCGGGTCGTGGTGAAGGACATGGGCTTCCTGCTCAACAACAACATGCGCGCCTTCAATCTCTTCCCCAGCGAGACGGATACGAAAGGCAACATCGCTGCCGCCGCCAACACCATCGCTCCCCGTAAGCGGCCCATCAGCTCGATGACGCCGACCATTGTGGCGCAGGAGGGGAAGGTTCTCCTGGTCACCGGGAGCACCGGCAGTCGGGCCATTCCGAACACGATCCTGAACATCCTCGTGAGCGTACTCGATTTCGGGATGTCGGTCGAGGAGGCGGTTCAGCATCCGCGCTTTTCGCAGGAGTGGTTCCCCGACCATATCCGCATGGAATCGCCGGAGCGCTTTCCCGAGACCGTCGCCGCGCTGACCGCGATGGGCCACCGGATCGTCGCGCCCACGCCTCTCCCGTTCCAGGGCGACTCTCATACGATCCGGGTCTCCCCGCAGGGAACGTATGTCGGCGTGGCGGACGCGCGTATCAGCGGAAAGGCCTCAGGCTACTGACCGGCCAGCCGGAAGAACCACCCGCAGGCCGATTTCCGGCGCTGCGTAGCCCGGCGTTCCGCCTTCTCTGGATCGGACTGACCGTCTCTGCGGTCGGCACGAAGATGCAGGATGCGACCGTCCGGTGGCACGTCTACGGCCTGACCCACTCGATGGTCGCGCTGGGCCTGATCGGCCTCTACCGCTTTATCCCGCTCGTCTTTTTCTCGCTGGTAGGCGGGGCTATCGCGGATGCGAAGGATCGCCGCAAGATTCTCCTCGTCACGCAGACCGTCTTCGCCGCCGGAGCCGCCATGCTGGCCTTTCTGACCTGGAAAGGCGTCATCTCTGCGGCGAGCCTCTATGCGGTGAACGCCGTGACGGCGGGCGCGCTCGCCTTCGACAGCCCGGCCCGACAGTCGTTGATCCCCAACCTCGTGCCGCGCAAGCACTTCTCCAATGCGGCGTCGCTCACCTCCACCGCCTTCAAGATGGCCACGGTCGTGGGCCCCTATCTGGCGGGCACTCTGATCCAGCGCGGCAGCCTGGCCCTGATCTACGGGATCAATGCCGCTTCCTTTCTGGCGGTACTGATCGCGCTGCTCTGCATCAAGCCGGAGCTTATGGAGCGTGCGCAGAGCGAGCGGAGCCCGGTGAATATCGCGGGACTGCGGGACGGGCTGAAGTTTGTCTGGAGCCAGCCGATCCAGGTCTGGACGATAGCGCTCGATTTCACCGCCACGTTCTTCTCTTCCGCCGAAGCGCTGCTGCCGGTTTTCGCCCGCGACATTCTGCGTGTGGACGCCCGTGGTTACGGCCTTCTGACCGCCGCCGCCGCCGCCGGCTCCGTGGGGGCCGGTTCGGTCATGGCTTTCCGACGCCCGGTCATGCGGCAGGGCCTGACGATGCTCGTAGCGGTCGCCGTCTACGGCTCCGCGACGGTCGTGTTCGGCATGTCGCATAGCTTCGGGCTCTCGCTGGCGACGCTGGCCGTGGCAGGCGCGGCGGATACCGTCAGCAGCATCCTACGGCAGACAATTCGTCAGATGGGCACACCGGACCATCTGCGCGGGCGCATGACGGCCATCAATATGATCTTCTTCATGGGCGGACCGCAGCTCGGAAATCTGGAGGCCGGACTGGTGGCAGGGGTGGCGGGCGCGCCCTGGTCGGTCATCAGCGGCGGAATGGGCTGCCTGCTGGCCGTCGCCTGGATCGCATCCCGTGCCCCGGTGCTGCGCAATTATTGCAGAGCAGAGTCGGGCTGAGACGTGCTCGCCCTGACTCTGCACCGCTTTTGGCCTTTACAGGCGCTTACCGAAATGGGGTACAGGGAAGGAATGCCCCTTGCTTCAGTTTCTTAGGTCTGCCAGGGTCCACCTGGTGCCCACATTTTGCGGAGTTCGTTTCCTTTACTCAGCGCGTCCAGAAGCGGCAGCAAAAAGGAAGCGATAAAAAGGAAGCGATAAAGTCGATCACCTCTTCCAACGTCAGCGTCTGTAGGGATGGCGATACGCTCTGTCTTACGAATGTCCGCCACTGGACTTGCTTGGCCGGACTACCCCAGAACGTCTCCGATAAGCCTGTGGGCGTTCCCTCGGGAAGGCGTAGGCTGCGCCTGGCAAACGTAGCGACAACGGCCTGACCCAGTTGCTCTCCCTCGAAGCCGAACTGCTTTGTCAGGATCCATAAGTCAAAGAAATCCTTCATGCGGCTGTTGTCCATATCCAGGGTTATCAGGGCGCTCAGTTTCTCGGCGATGACCGTCTCTCGGGCGTATGCACGCAAGAGCGGCGGCGGAAAGTCCAGCAGTGTCGGAAAGGTCATGGCTTCAGGATCAGGAGTGACAGCGTCGCCATAGCCAACATCGATCTGCAGGGGAATACGCGCCTTCTCTAGAAAGGCCGTTAGCCTTACCCGCACCCCTCCGTACATATTCTCCTCTCGAATGTTCTTAGCCGTCACTGTTGTCGGATCGAAGACCATACCATCCTCTGCGACCTCCAGAATGCATATCTCCTGGAATAGAGCCGTCAGACGCTCTGGGGCCGGATCACCCGTGCCCAAGAGATCCAGATCCCGCGTGTGGCGATGTGGCTCCTCCATCCAGAGGAGGAACAGCATAGCGCCTTTGAGAATAAAATGTTCGCTATGAGGCGAACGGCTGATGCGATAGAGGAGACGCTCCAGTGCGTACTGAGTAAGCAGGCGGTTGAAGTTATCCTGGCGGACCGTCGAGAGATTGAGCAGTCGTTGCCGCATGGAGGCCGCTACATTGGTTATGGGCCGTGTATTCTGCTCATTCATAGCGCCAGTATCTCCAGATAAGGTTGCATTACACGCTCCACCCGACAGAGGCGGGCGTAGCGATGCAGAGAGGCTCTGTCGGTGCGGCGTTCGCCCAGACATTCCCGCAATGCCTCCATAGCGACAGCCAACCCGATCTTATTGCGGTACTTGAAGCAGTCGGCCACGGTCCGGGCGACATTGGTTACCCGCACCGTCACTCCCTCGATCTTATGTTCTTCCACGCCCTCGGCAAGAAACTCGGGGCTGGCCCGCATGATTCGCAAGGTCGGATAGTCCAACTTGGGAGCGCGGGCATGCCGCTCGATCAGCAGCCAGACCTGCCAGGGGCTCTGGGTGGTCAGTTCATGAAACTGCAGAGCGGAAGTCAGACAGATAACGCCATGCGGAACCCGGGCGCAGACCTGAGCCAGTGTGTGGTTTTCGGTGACGACAGCATCGGGACGACTATAGAGGCCACGCCCGATGCGGAGCAACTCCCCTTCCTCTGTCATCCGTTGGATAGTCTGACGGGAGATTCCCTGCTGCGCCATATCGCGCACCCGCAATATGCCATCGGCCAGAGAGGGAGAACAAACAGATTCGTGTTGTGGATCCTGTGTATTCATGGTTTTGATCGGACAAAATGCCTGCAAAAGATGTTTTTATCAGACATTTCACCACATAAGGAGAAGGGCAGATAAAATGTCTGATTACATTGACATTATACTACGTTTTGTCCAAAATATAAAGGTGGGCAGGAACATCGCCACGGATTGCATAACAACAAGAGCAGGCATGTAAAGAAACGATATTGCGATAGCAGGGGATTTGAATGGCAAATTATGTCCTTGATCCGTATGGCGTTGTCGAAAACCTCCGTAGTCTTTTGCGCGATCAGTACGTTGCTCGCTCTATTCTCAAGGAATTGGTGCAAAACGCAGATGATGCGCAAGCGGATACCCTTTATCTCGCTAGTCATGGCGGATTTGCGGGTCACAGCAATCCACTGTTGCGAGTTCCCGCGCTTATCGTCCTCAACAATGGCCCTTTTCTTCCCAAAGACGCTATTGCCTTTACCCAGATTGGTATTGGCTCAAAGGGCGGGGATGATTTTGCGATAGGAAAATTTGGGCGTGGGCTCAAGAGCATCTTTCATATCTGTGAAGCATTTTTCTATTTCGGCTCCGATGATCAGCAGGGCTTAAAGGGGCCTGAATATCTATCTCCTTCGAACCCAGGCCTGCTCAATCCGTGGGAAGGAACTGAGTACCACACCGACTGGACTTGTGACGCTGATATAACCGCGCTTTTGAAATCAACAATAGGTGGC
Source organism: Chthonomonadales bacterium (assembly GCA_038217285.1). Classification (GTDB taxonomy): domain Bacteria; phylum Armatimonadota; class Chthonomonadetes; order Chthonomonadales; family Chthonomonadaceae; genus JANXLO01. The sequence goes on along the minus strand of JBBQPO010000184.1, from coordinate 1,553 downwards.
TGGTTGCACGACATCCCCACCTGGTTTTGCCTCTGGATCCCTCTAAAATGTGATGCGCTCTTGGATGATGTTGAACCCATCGTTCAGCCAGCACTTTGCTCGTTGGACGAGATCCTGACGGAAGACTTTCCGCGCAACGCCGCGGAACTACTCCCCCTGCTTCGAAATCTCCAAACCGTTACCTATTGGCAAAACTTCGAAGCACCGCACCTCTGTGTATCCCTGAACACGGGAGCGCTGCGCCGTCGGTATCCCGCAGATAAAGGCAACCGACAAGAAGGAACACTATCGGGGATAATACAGGGCTCCATTGGGTGTACAGATAAATTTGGGCAACGTCAGAACTATTCTTACTGCGGACAGGAGGTTTTAAGCCAGGATCTCATTTTCGATCAGATGCGGGATTGTAAAGATTGGCCCAAGGTTTCTAAGCGGGGAGAGAAACCTGGTGAAAGCACTCAGGAGAAAGACAAGACTCGCCCACATGCCGCCGTAGTATTTCAGCAGTTGCCATTCTGCGATCAGCCAACCGCCGCACTCCGCCTCTCTCGCAATGTTTTTCTTCCCTTAACAGATAGCGAAGAGACGCAGTATATTCCTGGTGCCAGTCGGAGTTACCGTCTACATCTGCACGGATGCTACTTTGTGGATGCTGGACGGCGTGATGTTGTGCTATCGTCAGGTGAACCACGGATGGAATACACGGATCAACACAAAATACTGGCAGGAGACTGGAACTGGGCGTTGGAGCAGCGGACCCTGCTTCCACTGGTGTTGCCTGCGCTTCGGGATTTTGCCAGTAATCTCCTGCTCTCTTCCCATGAAATCTGTGGATTGACGGAAGCGCTCTCCACTTGCAAATTGTTGGCAGGAAAAGAGGCAGCTCTTTGCGGCCAGCATCAATGGATGGCCTGCCTAACATTGGATGGGATCGCGTGGCAGTTGCTGCCAGCCGAACAACCCTACTATATTCTTCCCACGCTACCGACAGATCAGCTGTCGGTTCTTTTTGTCTTGTTTCCAGAACTGACTCTCTGCCAAAACATACCGATCACGTTTTCAGAACTGCCTCGACTGATCAGTGCGCCGTCCGCATCCTGGCAGCCCCTGCTTCCCTCATTATTGAACAGTATGCCAGCCAACGAGGTATTCCGTCAGAGGGAGATGCTGGACTATCTGACGACATTTCTGAACGCGCCTCAAGCGCATTGCAATGATCAAATGGAAAATCCAGCCCTCGGTCAGACAGCAACGAAATCCTGGCAATCTGTACTTTTGCACAAGATCCGGGAAGCCTTTCAGGAGTGCGGCGTAAAAACTCTGCGCCTTAATCTCGAAAGCGTTCATCGTCTCTTTACTATGATTTCTTCCGAGGCTGTGGTCTTGCTCCCTGCGTCGGTGCCTTACACGACGCTAGAAGCGCGGCCGAAAAGTCGCCTTCCAAACCAAAGGAATTGTTGGGTTGTGTGGTGAATCTATAGCCATCACACAATGCTCCCAGGAGACCATGCTCACATGATTGGAAAACGAAGCAGCCAGGCCGATCTATTCGA
>JBBQPO010000183.1:0-12503 GCA_038217285.1 Chthonomonadales bacterium | reverse complement strand
TTCGAGTTTTTCGTCGGAGAGAATGTGCATGTCGGACAGTTGTCCGCGAAGGCGGACAATCAGCGCAAAGCGCTCTAGCGAAGGAATTCATTCCATCGCGATATGTGCGGCGTTTACCTGATTTGTCTATTAGCAGAGTCTGTAATCTGGGAAAGAGATTGGCAAACAGCGCTGTTTGCGGTATGTTTCCACGAGAGGAGTGGGTTATTTTAGATTTCATGATCTTTCCGTAAATCGCTTTCGTTCAGAGAGGCGGCTTCTTCTCTCCCTGCTTATCAGGGACAGGAGAAGCCGATTTTGCATCCTTCGTTCTCAGGGAATCGTGACGCGGGCGTTGCTGCTGAAGGAGGCGCCCTGCATCGTGCCGGTCAGTTTGAGAGTGGCGATCGTGCCTGCCGCACTAGAGGGGGAGGCGAACACCATTGTCAGCGTCTGTGACTGCCCGACAGGCAGGCTGTTCACGGTGAACGGCAGTCCGCCTATGCCGGCCACACTGCCCAGCAGGGCACTCTGCACGGTCAGTTTTGTGGCGTCTGCCAGGCCTGTGTTTTTGAGCGTGATCTGCGCCTGCACGTTGCGGCCATCCAGTCGCGTCATCACCGCAGTCACCGTGATCTGCGCCTGCAGCGCATACTTCAGCACCGAAAACGGCAGTGAACTGCTCGATCCGCCGTCCCCGATAGGGCTGCCGTCCTGGTTGGGGGGAGAAACCGGATTGACCACCACAACCGCGTAGCTGTTGGCCATACCGGCAACAACGGAGGGGACGACCGCGGTGAGGTGCATGGCGTCCACAAACGTCGTCGCGCAGTCGATACCCCCGATCGTCACCTTCGAGGCACTATAGAAGAGGCCGCCGGTAACGTTGAGCGTGGGAGGCGTCGTACCGATCTGCATCGCGCCGGGAGATACCGCCGCCTGCCCGTTTATGGCTGCCAGAACAGGGCGAGCATAGACGACGCGCATCGTATACGGATCGGAGATCGGATGATGACCATCGAAATCCGTGCCACGGACGTTGAGCGAGACGGCAGACGCGGTCGAGAGCAGAGAAGCGGGGAGAGTGGCGATCAATGTCTGCTCATCCACAAAGGTCGTCGCGATTGGCTGGCGCTTCCAGTTGGCGGCGACGCCGGGCCAGAAATGCTCGCCCTTGATGGTGAGCATCGTGGTCTTAGGCGTGTTGAGGTAAAGCGCGTTGGTATTGACGCCTCCGGTCTGTACATTGGTGATATGGGGGGTGGCGGCATAGAGGTGCAGGCTGGCCACGGAGGCGGCTCCGCCATCTACCGGCTGCCCGCTAATCGTGCTACGCGGGTTGACGACCAGCAGTTTACAATTGGACTGAGGCTGGGTCAGGAGGGCGCTGGGTAGAATGGCGTACAACAGGCCGTTGTTGACGAACTGCGTGACCAGTGGATGGTTCAGATCCTGCCAGTAGACCTGGGAATCGGCCAGCAGCGCGCTGCCCGTGATCCGGATCCGAGTGTCCGAGGCTCCTGCGTTGAGCGTATGCCCGTACAGCGCTATGGTCGAGCCCTGCACCGGATTCTGCTGCACTGCGTCCGCATCGAAAATCGTGGGAGCCGGATTGACGATGTGCAGGACGAGCGTATTGCTGTCGCCACCCTTGCCGCCGGAGTTCGGGTTGGAGATCTGGACCGTATGGTAGCCTGCTTTCGAGAGCATACTGGCCGGGATTTTGCCGGACACGAAAGGCCGCGCCAGGTTGGCGTAGAGCGGGTCTTGATCTGTCGCCAGCAGTTTGCCGTCGAGCTTGATCCGCGAAAAGCGGCCGACGCCGAACGGCGCGATGAGATGCGGGTCGTTCGGTGCGTCCGGATCGTTGAAGACGGTGTGATCGACCGCCAGCAGAGTAAAGCCAGGACTGCCCGCCAGGAGAGGCCCGACAGCATTCTTATTGGGGCCGGGAACACCGTAGTTGACAGGCGCGAACGGCTGGTAGACCAGGCTGTTGGAGGCGAGGAATTCCGTGACCGCCCCCGGCGCGTTGAGAAGGCAGCGTGCGCCTAGCACATCCAGAGTCGGGGTCGGATAGGCGACCGAGATCGGCAGACTGGTGACACGCGGCCCGAACAATGAGCCGGTGGTATGGGCCGTGTTGGAGGCGTAGACATGGTGCAGGCCCGGAGAGAGATCGACCCAGGACTGAGTCAGCGCGTTGAAGAGATTCCATCCGGCGGCGGTCTGAGTCTGACCTTCGGAGTAGGGCTGAAGCAGTGCTGCGTTCGTGACGTTGTCCCAGAACGCCTGCGTGTCGTAGGTCAGCGCGGTTGCGGCGCTGGTACCGCTGTTGAGGATGCCGAACCAGATGCCGGCAAAGCTATTGGGAGGAGTGATGGCCGGATCTGAGAACAGATAAATCTGCGCGGAGCTGACTCCAACGCCGTAGCCGCCGCTGAACTCGTTTTCGTTGACATAGAGCAGACTCGGGTAGACACGCGCCAAACGGGCCAGAGGCGGAGCCTGCGTGGTGACGTAAAAGGCGTCCGTACTCTTCTCCGCAAAGGGAATCTCGAACGTCGTCTCATAGATCGGATAGGGCACATCCAGGCCTACCTGAAGGTTCAGCGGCTCGAAGGTAAAGGTGCCGATGCTGCCTGTGGAGGAGGTCGCGTCGATGTAGATCGGGCGAAATGACAGGCCGCCGTTGAAGTTCAGGTAGGTGTTGCTGATAAAGTCGTTGTGCATCGAGATCAGCGGCTGCACCTTGACGGAGACGTTCGTGGCCGGGTCGGCGCCGGGCGGCAGGGCGGGCATCTGCACAGGAATATCGACGCCGTTGATCGGATCGATCTCGTACTCCGCGGTGACCACCGTGCCGTCACCGATCACCAGACGTATCCTCGGTTTCGGCACAAAACCGAACTCCTGAAGGAAGCCCAACCCCAGAGTGGCCTGCAAATCAAGCAGGCCGGCCGCAAGCGACAACGGTCCGATATCGAAGTTGTAGTTGAGCGGAGGGACGGGAATACCAGCGTCGTCCAGCGAGTTAGTCAGGATGTTGGTAAAGTCGGCGGTAACGTTGAGGACATTGTCCTGACCGCGCGCATAGGTGGCATTGGGATTGTTGCTGATGGAGGTCGGGATCGTAATGCCGGTCGTGTACTCGTAACTGGTGCTGGTGCTCGTGCCGCCTGCGCCGCTCTGGTAGTTGCTCGAGGAGCCGGGCTGCCCCGTGGTATCGATGATCGGATAGTTGAGCGAGGCCGTGATGGATGGCGGCAGCGGCTCTTCCGGGTAGCTGAACGAGGCGAAGTGCGAGAGGCCGCCGTTCAACAGGGTGTTGGTGTTGAACAGTTCGGTGTTGACATGAAAGCCTTTGTTGCCGCCGCCTGCGCCGAACTTGGGCGACTGCGGGTCGTCGCGGTCGGCCCAGTCGATGATATCGCTGTTGAAGAGGTCGCGGCTGGCGATCTCCACGCGGGCGTTGAGGTAGAGCTGGGCGTTGAGCATCAGATTGATGCTGGCGTAGGCCTGGGGTGAAGCGGTCGTCACTCGGGCGCTGGAGTCGCCCTGATAGGTCACATGAATCAGAAAGGAGGCGCCGGGTGCGATGAACTTCGGCGCGTCGAGATGGACATGCACCGGATAGTCCACGCTGACATGGCCCCCTGTCGCCACCGCCTTGAAGCGCAGCCCTGTATCGGAGCCTTTTGTGAAGAAGCGCCCCCCCCCGCCCCACTCGCCGTAGTCGATGGCCGGAATGGTAAACAAGCCCAGATCTACGGCAGGGGACTCGAGTTTCTTGAAGCTGCCGAACGTTTTGTCGACAAACCAGCTCTTCGTCAGGTCGTACTGCACTGTCCAGCCGGTGCTGCCATTGGCGGACCAGATGCTCTGCAGTGTGCTGGTAGCCGGATTGATAAGGTCCGGGGTCTGAAAGCGCAGGGTGACATCGTGGGGCACGGTGGTCGTCTGCGCGCTGAGAGGGCCGGAGAGAGAGAGCAGGCTGAGCATCGCCGCTGCCGCCATGAGAGACAGCAGGAGGCTGCCTGGAGCGCACCGCCTCTCCTCGTTCGACATGGCGTGTGTCGAGGATCTTACCGATGGGCGAAGCGGATTTCCGAGGGGGCCAGCCTGAGCATGGCGCGAGTGCGGCACGAAACGAGCCAGGTTGCGGGGCCGAAATTGAGACATAAAAACTCTCCTTGTGGGAACAGTGCGGTTAGCCGACATCGTGTGGCTGGGGCAGACCCTTCGGAGAATGCATCCCTTCGACCGTTCAGGACCACTCTACGAGGAGTGATTCTCTACAGCAGGGAAGGACGTCAGATTGGGAGCACAGGGAGATCAGGATGTCGTGGGGTCATTGTACGGCAGGGGAGTGTAGGCAGTACCAATTTGCAGAAAAGTGTATGGGCAGCGCCTGCAGCACATATATGGAGGGGCCTGTTCGTGCGTGGAGACGCGGGTTTCCCATCTCCAAAACCGGTCTTGATGCACCGGATCGGCAAGTTTTCCGAACTCTCCGGCGTCAATGTGATCTTGTGGGGAGCCTCTCAGTGACAAGCCCCCCACAACCCCGAGAAATGGGGCAGGACAGAGTGTTACCGCATGAAATCAGCAGGCGCGAGGTGCCGAGAACGCCAAACTACAGTACATTCCTTTCAACGGTAGAAAGAGGTCGCGTGGCTTACTTCGATCCCGATAGATCCAGGGTATATTTGCGTCCACTGCCCTGGCCGAACGTCACCGACTTCAGTTTCACATCTTTCGGAACCTCGAAGAAATGACGGAACGTGTAGGTCTCACCGGGCTGGAGAGAGAGTTCGCCCGATACCGCTTCATCCCGCTTGGCTTTGCGCTTATCCGACCCGTCGATCACACCGTATTTTTCTCCATCGACGTCCTTCAGAACCGTTGTGCCGTCGCTGCCAAGATCGAACAGCCCCAACTCCTTGCTCCAGTTATTTTTGACTGTCATCGTGACGACGGCGAACTGCTTGCCGTCGTCCGGGAGACGATCTTTGCACTTTTCGGTCGTGGTGAGCGTCACCGAATCGATGCTGACGGTATAGTATCCGGTGGGCACGGCGACACCCATTTTAGCAGGCGCTATCGGCAGTGCGATCGCGCCGACCTTGTCGGCTGGGTCGCGCATGAAGTCAGGCAACGGCGCGACAGTGTTCCTGGGGTTGCCGATCTCACCGTCGCGTTCTTTGGTGGCCACATCTGCGATGAAGTAGCGCACGACCTTCTCATCCTTGACGAATTTACGTCCGTCCTTCAGGATGATCTTGCTGATTCGCGCTTTGCCGGGAACCTGGAAAGCGATTGCGAATTCGTCCTTGTCCGGCGTCTGTCCCATTCCCTGTCCCGGCTTCAGACTAAATGAATTCTGTTTCCATCCCAGGCTCGCCAGCCTGTAGTCCACGCCGTCGTAGGGGTGACCGTCCTCATCGAACGCCTGAAATTGCGGACATCCGAAGAACTTGTCGCTGGGGTCGGAGTTCTTAACCGCTATCGAGAGAACCAATAGTTTCGAATCGGGGCCGGGAAACGCTCCCTCATACGATGTAAATGGATCGACCGTATAGCGCGCCTTGAGAATCGTGAAGTTCCATCCGGAATTAAGGGTATAGATAGAGCCGAACACGCCGTCTCCGCCCTGAATCTGGCCCTGTGTGCGCGAGATGTCCTGGTTTTTCACAGGCGGCTTTACGACCTTTTTCGACTTTTGCGCCAGCGATACCGCCGGGAGTGAAACGCTTAAGAGGGCGATAAGCCCGAGTGTCAATCGCATTGTAGTTGTCCTCTCAGATACTCGATCAGTGACTGAAATCGTCGGAGGCGCAGGGTCTGCGCGCCTCCAGCGCGTTTCAATGCCCGTTGTCCTCACCCTTATTGTCGTCGGGCTGGAACGTCGGTATGAAATCCGTCCAGACCAGTTTCGGCTCAAAGACTTGAAGTACGCGATCACAAAACGATGATTAGCGATGCTCACTATCGAGTCCTGCTCCATATTCGATGAGCATCTCAAAAAAATTGACGCAGAATGAAACCCTCCACGCCTCTTTAGATATTATAATTGATAATCAACATCGATTACGAAACTATAGATGGGCGCTCTGCCCTCTGATGCCCGACCCGATACTATCTTGCATCCGATCCGCGTTCGAATAGTTGTGCCTCTCCAGAGGCGACGCATTACCACCGCTCAGATTCATCAGCTTCTGCCCGACGTGCCCTTGCCGACCCTCTATCGGCATCTGAAGCCGGAAGCGGAACTGCCCACAGAAGAGGCGGAAACGGAGTAAGCCGCCCTTCCCTTGCAAAGATCTTGATGGCTCCGCACGGACTGATTGGCTGGGCGTAGGCCGTTCGTGACCTAGAACGCTAAAACACAAATGATTACAATCCACAACATCAAGAAGACATTTCAGGATAAGAAGCGCGGGACTATTTCGGCGGTCGATGGGGTTTCCCTGCAGGCATGCGCCGGAGAGATCTTTGGCCTGCTGGGTCCGAACGGCGCCGGCAAGACCACGCTGCTGCGCGTACTGGCGACCATTCTCTCGCCAACGTCCGGCACAGCCGAGATCGGTGGATATGACATCGTGCGCGACCCTGAAAAGGTCCGTGCACAGATAGGCTATCTCAGCGGTTCCGCCGGTCTCTACGAGCGTTTGACCGGCCGCCAGATACTGCACTATTTCGCGGCGCTCTACGGCCTGAAGGATCCGGACGCAAAACGGAGGATCCACAGCCTGATCGAAGAGCTGGATATGGGCTCTTATATCGACGGCCACTATAACCTTCCGTGCCGTCACCGGCGTCGAGGAGGCGGAGCAACAGATTCGGAGCCGTCATCTGCAGGTCGCGCTCGTGGTGGCCAACGACGCCGAGGAGCGGATGAAACGCGAACTGTCCGCACAGTTGACGTTGATAGACGACGCGGGCAGCGAAGCGTCCGTGCAGGCGGCAGGGCGATTGAAGGAGTACCTGCAACGGCGCGGGGAGGCTGTGGCGGCCCGGCGCCTCCAGGTAAGGGGGCTCTCGTTGCAGACCACCCAGCCCTTCCAGATCGGCGATCACGAGATAAAGGGCAGCGCGCGAATCATGCTGCTGCTCACCGCCGTCCTGCCCTACATGCTCTCCCTCTCCGCTATTATGGGCGGCCTCATGGCGGCGACAAACTCGGTCGCAGGAGAGAAGGAGCGTGGCACCCTTGAGACGCTGCTGGTGACGCCGGTCACGCGGCGGGATATTGCGTTCGGCAAGTTCCTGACGGTCACCGCGACCGCCCTGCTGTCGAGCACACTCTCCCTCGTCGGTATGCTATGGCCGTTCTATGTAAAGCTGCCGATGTTTGCGTGGATGGCTTCGCAGGGGATCTCCCTGAAACCCGCTGCTATCGTCGCTCTCGTCCTCGTGCAGATTCCACTGGCGGTGTTCGGGGCCGGAATGTTGCTTGCACTTTCCACGTATGCAAAGAATCAGAAGGAGATGCAGACCTACACGGTGCCAGTAGTGCTGATCGGCACCGTCGGCGCGTTGTTATCGGTGGTGCTGAAGGTCGATTGTCCGCTCTTCTGGGCGCTCGTGCCGATCACGAACGCGGCGCTCGTGCTGAAGCAGGCGCTGCAGGGCGTCATCAATCCGGCCTTCATCGCCGTCGCCTGTGACACGTCCCTTCTCTATGCAGCGGCGGCCGTTATGCTGGCCGCGCACCTCTTCCGCCGCGAAGCCGTGCTCACCAGATGCTGAGAGTGTTAGGCAAAAGGGAGAAAACTTTTTGAGACAACAAACGCAGTCCCACGATGCGCTGCTCCTCCTTTGCGACATCAGCGGCTACACCCGGTTCGTGACGGCCAATCGAGAGACGCTGGCACACAGCTATGTCATTATTCTGGAGTTGATGCAGGCGCTTACCCAACAGGTTCGGGTGCCGTTCGAGATCGCAAAACTGGAGGGAGATGCGGTATTTCTGTTTTCCTGGCGGCCCGTAGACGTTGGGGAGCGACAGCGAACGATGGCAAACGTCCTTGAGTTGATGCAGGGGATGTTCGCCGCGTATGATAGCCGGCTCGAGGAGTTGAAGGCCACGAACATCTGCCCCTGCGAGGCCTGTGTCAATGCGCAGAAACTGGACTTGAAGATCATTGCGCATCTGGGGCCGGTCCTGATGCACCAGATCGGCAAGTTTTCCGAACTCTCCGGCGTCGATGTGATCCTGGCGCACCGCCTGCTCAAAAACTCGCTGCCGCTGCACCGCTATATACTGATCACGCAGGCGGTGCACGCACTGTTGCCTGCCGATGACGCCGTGCCGTGGGAGGAGGGTGCGGAAACCTACGAGAATCTGGGAACCACGCGCACCTTCACATACGTTCCTGCTTCAGGGCTGCTGCACGCCGGACGGGGAAACGGCTCCCTGCGCGCGACGATGTGGCAGAAGACGGCGGCGATCCTGCACAAAATCGCCAAAGCCCGCGCGCTGCAGTTCGGACTGATCCGCAGGCCGCCGTTTCGTCATATGCCCGGTGACGCAGCGCCCGACAGTAGTGAGACACAATGAAAGGCTTGCCATGCTTGCACCCCTCACCCAAATCGAAATCGAGAACGCACGGCTCGAGCTTGACCGTCAACGCCTGGAACTAGAAAGGCAACGGTTGGAGGACGCGCGCGAGCGCCGCAGCCGATCCGACGGCCGTAGAAGCCGGAATAAGCTCGTGAGAGACCACCTCGGCACGATGATCACGGCGATTGTCTCCGTAGCCGCCATTCTGCTTTCACTGACCCAGGTCTGGATAGCTACCTCCGCCAAGGAACACGAGCTGCAGATGCAAAAGGTACAGCAGGAACAGGAGTGGAGATTCAAGGCGCTGGAGTTCATCACGAAGAATTCCGATGCTTTCTTCGGAAAGGATCAACTGCGGCGGGAACGCATGTCCAGCGCCCTTGCCGCCGCCTTTCCCCCCAATATCGCCGGATCATTGCTCAGCAACCTCAAGCAAGCTTCAAATTCTGCGGAGGCGCGCCAGACGTTCGTCGATACGGAAAATAGGATGCATGCGAAGCCAGCGGGAGCGCCGAAATAGACGGCGAAGCTGGGGAGCCTCTCGTGCCGAGCCTGGGAGAACGGCTCTGTTCTCACAAAATAGGAAAAAACGCCCTACGTCCTTTCCGGTTCTTCATCGGTTGATCGAGTAGATGGTTGGGGGCGGATCGTCGTTACGAGTTCCTCGTTGGAAGCCTGAACGATATTTCTGAAGGGAGAGGACGATGGAACGCGTAACCGGTATTGGCGGGATCTTTTTCAAAGCGCAGGATCCGAAGCAGATGATGGCCTGGTACGAAAAGCACTTGGGCATTCCAGCAACCGGCGCCGAGGAGACGAATGCCATGTTCACATGGCGCGACGGCGATGAACCGGCGCTCGAAGGCTCCACGGTCTGGGCGCTGTTTTCCCACGACACGCGCTATTTTGCTCCGAGCGCCGCGCCATTCATGGTGAACTATCGCGTGGCCGATCTCGATGCCCTGTTGGCACAACTGCGTGCCGAGGGCGTTACGGTCGAGGATCGGATCGAAGAGTACGTCTATGGGCGCTTTGCGTGGATCATGGATCCCGAGGGCAACCGCATTGAGCTGTGGGAACCACCTTTCGGAACGGCGGGCAGGGCAGGAGGGGAAAGGATAGAATTGAAGGAGTAAGCGGTCTGACAATCATTGGAACGAAAACGTCGGCTAAGACGCTGCTGCCCATGCCCAATAACACCACCTGGTGGCTTACGATGATCATCCTCGCGGCCCTGCTGACGGGCGGCCTGACGGGATTGATCGCGTTATAAGAAGTAGGAAGGTGAAGCAGTCGCTGCTGTACCTCATGTCCTGTGGACCTCGGCGCAATTTGAGGCTATTTGCCCAACGCACTGGGAAGGTATCGTTTATCTCTGAAACGCCCCAGCAAGTAGAACCGTCTGATAGCTGTCGCCGCGTTGAAACCGACGAATACGGGAGCGGGCAGTTCAGCTCGAGCCTGCAATCGATTATTGACCATCAGACGTCTGCCTAACATTCGAGCAGGCACTCTGCGGGCGCATAATGAGATCAAAATGCGCTCGACGCAGTTATTGGCCGTCTGTAATCCAAAAGGCCGAAAGTCAATAAGGAGCCGGGACATGGCCCTGTGCAGACGGCACACAGACGATGATCATTATGACGCACAAGATATCCGGCTCGCGCTCGAACTGACCGCCAGAGCGTGCCTCACAAATTCTTCCCTGTTGACTGCTGAACAGATTGAGGACGCGGCCGCGGAGGTCGGACTTGATGCGGCGGAAGTGCGGCACGGACTCCGGCAGGCCCAGCGACTGCGGGTGTACAGCGAGCTTCGCCGTGAACGGCGAAGGGAGTTCGCAGGACTGTTGGGCGGTCTGGGCCTCGCCATTACCTGGAGCATAATCTCCTGGTTCTGGCTGCGGCAATGCGAGTGGACCTGGTTCGGCGGCAACTCCTTCTCGACGTTCCTCTTTCCCGTCTTGCTGGCGCTAATTCAGGGCTTCGCCGCGAAGCGGGCCCCAGCCGCGTTTCTGCTTGGGATGCTGCTGGCCATCGGCGTGGCGCCCACCTTCTGGGCCTGGATCGCCCGATCGGCGACCTATCTGTCCATTCCAGATCCTATCCCGCATGCCATGCGCTCGGCTTTCGGCTACGTCGCCCTCGCCGGGCCGATGCTCGGCATTCTGGGCGTCATTGGCGGCAGACTGCGCGCCTACTACTTTCCATCCCTGCAGGACGCCGACTGAGCCGCAAATGTTTCTGTTCGATATGGCGATCCATCCTCCCGAACTCATCTATGACCTCTGGGTATGAGGCCGAGAACCTTGTGGCCCTAAAATGAACGAATCGTTGTCGTACCCCACATCGGCCTGGTTCTCCAGCAGCAGAACCAGGAATAAGTTTCCCTGCGCTGCGGCCTTCCTCGATTCGGCCCATGCAGCGCCTCCCCCTCTTGTGATACTCACAGTATAGGCCAGATCCCACGCGACCGCATGAGGCGTTCGGCCCATTTGCAACGGGAGGACAACATGAAACGCGTGTGGGAGAGAGGCGCACTGGTGGAGCACTGGAAACTATTCTTCTGGGACGCCTGCCTGTCGCAGCATCTGCACAACCTCGGCATTGTTCCTTCGCAGTTCTTGCAAGAGCGCTAGGTTGTCTGTTGGAGGAATGGGCGCATGGAGTCCCCTTTCTCTTTTGAGCGCCTGCGCGAGCGCCGTGCCCTCATCTCTGCCCCAGTTGGGTTCCTGACTGGTCAGGCTGGTATCGGCGCCCGCATCGAGCAGAAGCCGCACGATTGGTGCGTGGCCACGGACAGATGCACTAATCAAAGGATTTATATCGCTGTTATCGCCTTCGTTGATGTTCGCGCCCGCTTGGAGCAGGAGGCGAACAATGTTGATGTGGCCTTCATAAGTGGCAAGAACCAGCGGCGGTGCGATACCGGAATGCGTGTTGGGATCCGCCCCTTCGCTGAGCAATTCCCCGACAAGCGCTATGTCTCCCCGCTGCGCCGCGTCAACCAGAAGACGATCCCGGTCTGTACGTTTTAGCATACTTTTTTCCTAAGAAACCGTCCGCTCTCTCAATCGTATCACAATTTGCCCTATCGCACCTAAATTCGATTCAGTGAGTATCAACAAGTACCAACGCCCGGCGGTCAGCCGTGAGCGGCCCCCGCTCAGATGACCTCGTGTCTCCCAGAACTGAGGCAACACTCCGGCCAGACGCAAACCATTCTCGCCCCCCTCCGTCTCCTCCAGACAGAAGGTCAAACCCTGGCGCAGGTTATCATGCTCCGCTTCCAGCACGGCATACCACTGCATCTGCTCCGCCCCCCGAAGCTTCGGTATCGTTTCCTCTGCCAGGAGTAGGAAGTAATCCCGATGCCGTGTACGCACCATTGCTCCCTCCCCGCTCTCCTTCCTTACCTTCGCATTCGATGGAGTGGTCACCGGCGTGGACGACGTGCACAACTGGTTCCAAAACACTTACTCTGTCGGAATGCCCCTCTCAGGAACCTATACATTTTACACCTCAGGATACCAGAACCTCTTGTATAGTGGTGACCCTAACACCCATGGGTATCACTTCGTTGAAAGCCCCAAAACGCACCCGGATTTCAGGATCGGCGCGAACGGCAAACAGGTAATCTCCGATGACGCCAATGTCATTCCTTGCGTCATCGATGTGACTGACAATGGCGGCCCACGCTATGGCCCGGGTGATACCTACAATCTACAGAGTTCGATTCAGTTTCCCAGTTTCTTCCATGATCCGTCCGGCGACCCGAATTTCGATCCTAACGGGGATTTCTACACACTTGCTTCTGAATTGACGTTTAGACTACAGAGCAGCCGAAGATAAACTTTGGCTGCCCCATTGGGTACCTTTCAGTTAACAAGAAAGGAAGGTGCCCACATGGATTTTAGCACACTTGCCGACTTCCGGCGCAAGACCTATGCCTGCTTTGG
>JBBQPO010000182.1:0-12531 GCA_038217285.1 Chthonomonadales bacterium | reverse complement strand
GGCGGGTCTGGGCCTTCTGGGGATGATAGGCGGAGGAATGCTTCGCGCGCGTCACCGCCGTCGCCGGTAGAGCGACCGCGCACAAGAGCGTGTCGGTAAGGGAACCCCGCAGGAGCAGATCCTCCGGGGGTTTTCTTTTTTGTTTATGGAGACGCCGGGTTCGCGGTTTTGCAGGGTCTGTATCGTCTAAGGGTTGGAGGCGGAGACGTGAGCGCTGCGGATGCGGAAAAAGAACTGGCCGCGCGGGCAATGGCAGGCGATCAGGAGGCGTTCTCGACGCTGTGCGAACGGAGTCGAAACCGTCTCTGGCGAATCGTCAGTTCCGTGGCGCCGGGGCCGGATCGAGAGGATCTGACGCAGGAGGCCATCGTCCGGGCCTGGTGCGCGGTGCGCACCTACCGGGCCGAAGCGTCTTTCGAGGCGTGGCTCTGTCGTATCGCCCTGAACACCGCGCATGACTACCAGAAGTCGGCCTGGAAGCGGCGCATTCGCTTCTGGCAGACCGACACACCGCCGGATACCACCGCTTCCGAGTCGCTGGAGCGACTTGCCGAGCGCCGCGCCGCCCAACGACGCGTTCGGCAGGCGGTCGCCGCGCTGCCCACACCGCAGCGGGTGCCGATCTGGCTGCATTTCTTCGAGGAGTTTTCGCTGGCGGAGGTGGCGCGACTGGAGTGTACGGCGGAAAGCACTGTGCGCAGCCGGGTGCAGGCCGGAATGCGCCGACTGGCCCATGAGCTGAAAGACCTGCAAATCGACGACCTGGAAAGTTCCGGCCGGATCGAAATAGAGGCCAAAGGGTGGACGTTATGAAGATCCCTTCCGAACCGAAGGCGCCGAATAGCACAGGCTTTGTCGAAGCCGCACTGCAGGAGGCCGCCCGTTACGAATCTGATACGGTCGCCCCGGACAGTCTCGTCGTCGGAGCGCTGGCGCGACAGGGGCTTTCCTGCCGTCGATCCCTTCTGTTGCCTCGCCTTGTCGCCTCAGCCTGTGGTCTGGCGCTGCTGCTGGGCGTCTCGCTCTGGCTGCGCTCGCCGCATCGCCCTCTTAAGACCGGCGTCGCACCCGATCCGATAACGGCTGTCCATCCTTCCAACAAGCCCCTCTTGCCGGACACGTCAGCGCCCCGACCCAGGGATATGGTCCGGGCGATCCTGCCGCCTGCAGGTTCGGGCCTGGTCAAGGTACCTATCTTGCCATGGCGACATCGACGGCATGTCGCCCGTCACTATCCGCAACATCCGCACCGACGCCTTTTGGCGCGAAACAACCCTTTGCCGACAACAACGAGGCGGTCAAATGGAATATGGAAGACAGAAACGGTGCATTGCGAGGTCATCACGCAGACGGCGACCCCGGTGTGGATCGCTCAGCGTGATCCCGAGACTGCCGCCATCCTGCTGGCCCCGGCGCTCTTCCAACTCACACTGCAGCCCGACGACGCCTCGAACCCGGCCGAGGCCCATATAGCCGCGACCCTTATTCCGGTACGCTTCGAACAGGAGGATATAAGACCATGAAGTTCCGCACGATTCTTGCCACCCTGCTGCTGCCCTGCGTGGCATCCGCCCAGGAAGTTGCCACCAAACCTCAGTCCGATACGCCCACCAAGGCCGCGTATAACTACCTCGCGCCACTGGACGTGTTAACTGGCGACCAAACGTCTGACTATACGGCTCAGTATCTGCCCAACGTCGCCTACGTGGTTTCGGCGCAATCGAAGATGCGCGTCAATCTCGATCTGCGTAACGCGCCTCTGAAGGAGGCGATCCGGCAGCTAAAGGACCAGACGAAGCAGGAGTTCGTGCTGGAGAGCGATGTGCCCGCAGACGCCAGGGTCACGGTCGTCGCGAAAAACATTCGTCTCTCGACTGCCCTCGAAATGGTGTCGGACGCCACCGGACTGAACTGGAACCAACAGAAGGGCCGCAAATCCGATGGCAAGGAGGCCACCACCGTCTTTCACATCGGCAAAAAAGTGTCCCGTAGCCTCTTTCAGTGGGACAGTCCCCTATCCTGGCTGACTCCTTATCTCCGTTACAATGAGAACGGAAACAAATTTTATGACTTGAAAGGGCAGGACAAGAATTTCAAGCCGATGGCGGGTCTGAAGTTTGCGCCCGACAACGCGACAAACCTGTCGGCCACGTACACCCTCGCGAACACGCTAATCCAGACAAACAAGGTTGCCGAGGTGCGCTCGACCTTTACCTGCCCGCACTGTAAGCAGCAGGTTACGGTGATCCACCAGCATCAGTCCCCGAAATGCGACCAGTGCGGCCGCGTGTTCCATGACGACTGGCAGTTCTGCCCCTTCGACGGTGCGAAGCGGCCCGCGACGGCCGGCATCGACTGGCAGTTCTGCCCGATCTGCGGCAAGAGCGTCAAGCCAGAGGGCAAGGCGGAAGTCAAACTCGGATCTCCTTCCTGGACCTGGGCAAGACCGTCCCTGCGGACTCTCGTTAAGCCAGAGGGCAAGGCGGAAATCAAACCCGGCAACTGACGGCGCTCTCTGCCCTGGCAACAGGAAACCCTCCTGATCGCATTGAGATCAGGAGGGCCAATTTTGTATCCCGGTGGTTTTCCGAGATCGAGGCTATAATAAAAAGCCTTCCGTTTTGGGGCGGCGCTTCTTATGTCAGGACAGGGCGAAACTTGTGGGCGCTGTATTGTCGCGCATGATGTTTCGCGTTCCCCTACGCGTACGGCTTCCGTTGGTCGCCGTTTGCGCTGGTTCTCGCGACTTTAGTTCGCGGTCTGTCGTGCTAAAGCCTCAACTACTGCAGTCCGGTGGCGTCATCCTTCGCGTCCTTTCCAGTAAGTGAACCTCGTCCCGAAATCATTTCGATATCGCATACGCGGTAACCCTCCTGTGAAGTTTTTTTTGCTTCTTCACTCCCTTAGGCACCGAAAACAGTTGGAGTGAAAGGGGAACAGGATGCTTCCCTCTGTGCAATTTCATTATATCGCACTTGTGCGGGTTTGTCAAGCGTTCTGTGCAAATATTTTTGATTGTGATCGCATTCACAAAGTCTGAAGTGCGGTCAGGCTATTCCGCGCTGTCAAAACCCGAGCGAGCCGCAGGCAGCAGGCCCGGCAGCGTATGAGGCGCGACCGCCGCAGCCGGATAGGCCTTTTCCAGGTAGGGCCACAGGTTCTGTTCGTCCATAAGCGAGAGATCGAAGATCATCCACCCCTGACTGCGCTGGGTGCAGGCTTCGAGGGCGCGCAGGAAGGCTTCGGGGCGATGGGTATAGTCCTGCAGATAGATACCGGCGTAGACAAACGCGCCGCTGGCCACGGCCTGGTTGGAGAGCGCTGCCGCGAACTCCACGGTCGCCTGCGGATTTTGGCCCTGCAGGCGGGCCTCGTCTTCCATCGCATTCGGATAGTAGCACCCGGTGGAGATCCAGTCGAAAAACTGCGCGTAGCCGGTGCGGGGATAGTTGGGCGTATACCAGGAGTAGCGCAGGCCGTTCTTGGGGCTGCCCCAGTTCACGCCCACTTCGTAGTAGCCAGGGTACCAGGAGCCGACATAGGTTCCGAGCACGATCTGCGGCTTGACGGCCCGCACGGTACGCGCCAGTTCGGCGACGAAATCGCGGATGGTCTGAGCGCGGAACTCCATCCAGGGCTTGTAGAGCGGCCCGCGCTTGATGGCGCCGCCGGGAGTCTCGGGAAACGCGAAGATGTCCTGCGGCCACTGATTGATGACCGTGGGGAAGCTACCGCCCCGGCGAGAGGCGCGCGGCTGCCGCTGGAGCCACTGCGCGAAGGCGTCACGGGTGCGGTCGCTGAAATCGTTGTGGATGTTACTGAAGCGGCACCGATCCAGGACGAGGCCGTCGATAGCGTAGTTGGCGACGATCTCGCGCGCCATCTCCAACTCGTAGCGGCGCGCTTCCGGATGCAAGGGGTTGATGAAGCAGGCCACGCGCTCGCTGGGAGCCTGCGCGATCAGGGTGCGGCCCGTGCGCAGATCGAAGCGCACCGCCGAGCCGATGCGCAGATTCTTCGCGGCCCATTCGCGGTCCGCAGGCCGCGAGACGCTCACGAGATGGCCGTTTTCGGGCGCGGCGAGCGAGTCGTCCCCCAGCAGGGCACTGTCCACCATACCGGCCACGCGATTGGCCGGGTCCAGCACGATATTGATCTGCTTGCCCAGCGGGACGGCGCTGTCCACGCCGCCGCTGTTCTCCTTGCTCTCCAGACCGACCAGGCCGTTGGTGCCGCTGGCCCCGAGAACGGTGCTGTCGTCGGCCAGCAGCACCGGCTTGGCCGGGTCGTCGGGCTCGTCCGGCGCGCGCACGGAGAGGCGCGACTCGTTCAGCGCGACCATACCGCGATCAACGGTGTAGACCACGCTCTGCCACTCGGGATGCTGGTAGGCAGGGCCGACACTGTAGTACTTATGACCTTCGCTCAGCACATTGATCGACGCGTCTACCTGCAGCCCTGCTTTATGCCCCTCCTCAACGAACGCTGCCAGCACATCGAAATCGGGCAGGGGATGGCCCTGCCACATTCGCATGCGCGGCGCGATCTTGCTGTTGTAGAGCACCAACCCTGCCAGCGGCTTGACATCCACGACGATGGTGTTGACGTGCGCGGCGCGGCATTTCCGCACGATCTCTTGAACGCCCGCCCGAGTCGTCGTGTAGTCCACGACGATCTTCTGATCGCCCTGTTTCAGGGTGCGGGTGATGTTGGCGGTGCCGTCGATCCACATGAGCCGCCCCTGCGCTCCTACGCCTGCGCTCAGATCACGCGCGACATCGGGGGGAGTGGCGGAACAGGCGGCGGTGCAGGCCAGAAGTCCGAGGACCGCAGGCAGAAAAATAGTGTTTTTCATAAGATAGTGAAGGGCTGGAAACGCTCTTCCCTGCTGGCGAGAGCCTGTGACAGGGAGAGGCTTCAGAGACTCTCGTCATAAATATTTTTCGGAACGATCGGGAAAGTACGCTCGCCGTAGACGGGGTAGATATGGGCCTCGTTGACGCGGTACTCTTCGTCGATAGTGAACGCAAAAGCATCGGTCAGTCGGCAGAACTTCTTGAGTTCGGCGACCTCTTCCGGCGTCTCCGGCACGATTCGCAGCACGACCGCGATGCGCCGTCCTTCCTCGTCCCTAATTACCGGTTCACCCGGTCGCATGCCCTCGAATTGCGCTTTCATCGTCTGCGGTTCTCCTTCTGTCTCGGGGATGATTATACCTTATCGCCTCTCCTGC
This sequence comes from Chthonomonadales bacterium, assembly GCA_038217285.1. Classification (GTDB taxonomy): domain Bacteria; phylum Armatimonadota; class Chthonomonadetes; order Chthonomonadales; family Chthonomonadaceae; genus JANXLO01. Next base: position 7,298 of record JBBQPO010000182.1, on the reverse strand, counting down.
CTGATGTCTGTTTTGTGAGCGTTGACGCCGGGCCGGGAGACGGGTATACTACTCCGAATTGACGCCCTCGATCTTCGGAAAGGTTCACCATGCCGGACGAGACCCCGCTGCCTGCCCCCGCTGATTTTCTGACCGTCGCCAACTGTCTGTTGAGCCTGTCGCTGACCCAGCACGCCTCCCGCGACTTTCTGCACGAGACTCTGCAGGACGCCGTGCGGCTGACGGGAGGCAAGCGCGCCTTTCTGGCACGGGTGGTGCAGGAGACGGGCGAGCTGGCCGTGGTGGAGACGGCGGGCGAAGGGTGGACCGAAGAGATAGAGCGTATCCGCTTGCAGCCGCACAACGAGACGCAGCGCGGCATCACCGGATATGTCGCGATAACGGGAAAGCCCTATCTCTGCCCCGATGTCCGCGTAGACCCGCACTATGTGCAGTTTTTCGCCGAGGTGCGCAGTGAGATCGCCGCGCCGTTCTTCGATGCCGAAGGCCGGGTCAGCGGTGTGTTGCATGTGGACAGCGAGGCGCTGAACCACTTTCGCCGGGAGCATCTGGACTGGCTGACCACCTTCGCAAACGCCATTGCTGCCGCCCTCGCCTTTGAAGAGTATCGCAGCCGGGAGCGCCTGCTGGTGCAGATCGGGCGCGACCTGGCCGCGACCTCCGAGATCAAGCCGCTGGCCCGCCGGGTCGTGGAGGTGGCGGCGGAAGCCCTGCGCTGTGAGGGCTGTTCCCTGTTTCTGCTCGACGAGACGCGGGAGACCCTGGTCTTGCAGGCGACGCGCGGCTACCTTCTGGCAGATGTCGGGACGGCCTTCTATAAACTCGGCGAGGGGCTGACTGGAACCGTCGGGCTGACAGGGCAGACGATTCGCCTGGACGATCCTCGGGACGATCCGCGCTGGCTGGGCCGTTACCCGGAGTTTTCGCGGGACGAGCGCAGCGCGTTTCTGGCGGTGCCGATCCTAGGCCGGGAGCGGACGCTGGGCGTGCTGCGGGTCTCCCGCCCGCGGGCCACGCCTGCCTGGTTCCGCGCGCGCTTCACCGAAAGCGACGAGCGGGTGCTGACGACCATTGCCGGACAGGTAGGCATCGCGGTAGACAACATCCGAAATTTCAACCGTGTCGTGCGTTCCGAGCGGATGGCGGCGTGGGGCGAGCTTTCGGCGAAGTCGGCGCATATGATCGGCAATCGCACCTTCGCGATCAAGGGCGACCTGAACGAGTTGAAATACCTGCTCGCGCAGTGTACGGACCCGCAGGCGCTGGCGCACCTGAATATGAATCAGGAGGTGGGCGCGCTGGTAGAGAGCATCGAGCGCGGCGTCTATCGGCTGGAAGATATTCTGCGGGAGTTCCGCGACTTCGTGATGGCGACCCAGTTGACGCTGCGCCCCACCGACATCGCGGCTCTGGTGCAGGAGACTGTCTCCGAGACTTTCCCGAAGCGCAGTCCGGTAAAGTTGGTCGCAGCGTATGCGCCCGGTCTGCCTGCACTGCGCTGCGACGGGGAGAAGCTGAAACGAGCCTTCGCGGAGCTGATCGAGAACGCCGTGAGTTTCATGCCGGAGGGCGGCACGTTGACCGTCGGAGTGGTCCAGGTCGCACCGGGCGAGGGGCCAGCATTCGTTCGGCTCTCTCCCTCCCGCGCCTACCTTCAGATCACCTTCGCCGATTCCGGGCCGGGGGTTCCGGCGGAGCTTAAAGAGAAGATCTTTACGCCGTTCTTCTCCTCCCGCGTCAAGGGAATGGGCCTCGGCCTTTCCATCGTGAAGGGGATTGTGGACGCGCATCACGGCAAAATTCGGGAGACCGGAGAGCCCGGGCAAGGCGCGCAGTTCCGGATCTTCCTACCCATAGAGAGTGAAAATTGAGGAGAACGAACCTATGAGCAGAATTCTGGTTGTGGACGATGAAGAGGCCGTGCGGGAGGCGCTGAAACGGCGTTTGGAGCGGGACGGGCATCTGGTTCTTCTGGCCGACAGCTCGGCGGCAGGGATCGCGGCGCTGCAGGACGGCGGCCCCTCCTACGATGTGGTCATTACCGACATGAGCATGGAAGAGGGTGACAGCGGCATCCGGATGCTCAAAGCCGCCGTCGAGCGCGATGTCTTCACAGAGGTGATCGTTCTGACGGCCTACGGCAACGTCAAGAACGCGGTCGAGTGTATGAAGATGGGAGCTTTCGACTATGTGGAGAAGAATATTCCTGATGTCGATGTGTTCGAGCTGCTGATGCTCAAAGTGGACCGCGCCCTCCAGCAGCGTCTCTCCACGGTTCGCACCCTCGACCGCCTCGCCAATATCGGCCAGGTCCGGCGCTAGCAATCTGCCCCGACCCTTGCAAGCGCCGACAGGCAGGCCGGATGCCCTGCCCAGGAGAACAACAATGCGATTACCACACCTCTACTTCTGTTTCATTCTTGTTGGGATCGTACTGCCCGATTTCGGTCAGGCGCAAGGCAGGGCTCCCGATTACGCTACGCTCCTGCGCGGGCTTGAGGCACATCCTGGCCAACTGCGCTCCGTCTCTGCCAAGTACACCGACGTCCATGCCATGTCCGGGAGCTATGCAACTATGATAGAGGCTCCATCAGACTACGGTTTGCAGACTGTAACGGATGTGAAGTGGGCCTTCAAGGGGCCAAAATACTATGAGCAAGTGACCGATACAAAGGATGTCACCAAGCAGAACGCTTACCAGAAAGCCGATGCCAAACACCATCGAGCAGCGATCCGAATATTTGATGGAAAAGAGGAACACCATTTTGAATCGACCGGAACGGCTGTACGTACCGGCTATCACCGCGATGATGTCCAGACTGCGCCCCACATAAACTTCCTATCGCCGCTTGACTGCGGTTATCTCGTCAACGGCATGTGGATAGCGACCGCGCTGAAAGCCGGGCATGGATCCCTTGTCGGCACCGCGCAGGATCCTAAGTTCGGGCTGCTGTCGATTCTGACCTGCCGGAGTGACAACAATAGTACGATCCGGTTCTGGATCGCGCCCAAATACAACTACATGTCGGTTCGCACAGAGTTATCCTATCCGTTTCCCAACAAGGCAAACACCAGTATCGTCGAAACCCTTCGATGTCTGAGCGCCGTCAAGGTGGGTGGTATATGGATGCCTGGCGTCTGCTCAATCGAAACCGTCAGGCGTACGGACGGAAGTGACGCATTCCAATCCAAGGTTGACTACAAGGACATTTCGTATGAGGTGAACAACGTTCCGGATAGCCGCTTCGATGCGACGATGTCCAAGGGATAGATTTTGTACGACAGCGCCACGCTCACACGATACTCGATCGGCGCTCATGGCAAAAGAATCTTCGAGGAGAGGTATACGACAACCTCTCCCCCGGCGCCGTTCCCCTGGCATTTTCTTGTGGGTCTGGCGATCCTTCTGGTATTGTTATTGGGAGCCCAGGCAAGATGGCGGCGTCCCACAGTCCGAGTCTGACAGGTGCGACGCCAGCAGGGTGACCGAACTATCACGCACTTGGAAGGAAAGTAAATGGAGATTCGTTTTTACCAGTGCGCAGAAGCGAAGGATTTGGGGTGCCCGAAGGGCTTCCTTCTACGCGCGTCGCGAGGGACAACGTCCCTTGACCATTTCAAGGGCTCGCACTAACTGACGGTATAATGCGTAGTTAGGAATGTCGCGTGGTCGTACTTGTTGCCTGATCCGGTAATTCGGCAGGGATTCGTACCGGCTGTGCAGTAATTGTATGAGAGAGGGGAGCGCTGCGATGCACCCCCTTTCGGACGCCCGCAACCGACGGGACGCCAACCTGCGAACGATCTCTCGAAGGAGTCTTCACTATGCCCGAGTTTACCCTCCCCCCGCTGCCCTACGACTATGCAGCGCTGGAACCGACCATCGATACGGCCACGATGCAGATTCACCACGATAAGCATCACGCCGCCTACGTTACCAACCTGAACGCCGCTCTGAAAGATTTCCACGCGATTACCGAGCAGAGCATCGAAGTGATTCTGATCAACCTCGATACCCTGCCCGTGCCGGACGCCACCCGCACCGCGATCCGCAACAACGGCGGCGGTCATGCCAACCACACCCTGTTCTGGGAGATCATGACCCCCGGTGGCAGCAGCACACCGACCGGTGCGCTGGCGGAGACCATCAACGCCACCTTCGGCGACCTCGACGCCCTCAAGAAGGCCATCAACGAGGCCGGTGCCAAGCGGTTCGGCAGCGGCTGGGCCTGGCTGGTCGCCGACAATATGGGCGCGCTCTCCGTGGTTAGCACCCCCAATCAGGACAACCCGCTCTCCGAAGGTAGGACTCCTCTGCTCGGCGTGGACGTGTGGGAACATGCCTACTACCTGAAATACCAGAACAAGCGCGTCGACTACCTCGCCGCCTGGTGGAACGTCGTCAACTGGGACAAGGTCGCCGAGCGCTTCGCCGCCGTCAAGGGTTAAGTTCCACGCCTTTCCCATCGGACGGTCTGCCGGTTTCCTCTGCGTTTTACCGGGCGACCTAACCCCCCCGCCCCCCTTCCCGACGCGGGAAGGGGGGTGCCCCAACAAGAAATAGCCTCGTTGCGCTCAACAAAATCGTGCCTGGAAGATAGTCCTTTGCAATGCACTCTTGTCTCTCGAACAGAGTGGCAGAGAACCCGAAACAGGGTCAGACACAACGAGATCAGTACGTGTTCGGGCACCCCCTTCCCGTGTCGGCTTATCTTGCCCCGTAGGGAAATGTGACAAAGAACGACCGCCTCGCGCTTTGCTCCCCGCCCCTCAAGGAGCGGTCTGATGCGGTAAGCCCCCTAAAGGGGGCTGGGTCGGATGTGAGCAGGGACGATGGCGCAAGGAAACAGGGTGTCAGCCATCGCTGGTGGAGAGATTTGCTGTCCATTTCAACCCTCGCAGGCCCATTTATGGGCCTTAACTTCCCCAACAGGCCGCTCCTTTAGGGCGGCGGTCTTAAGGGACAAGATAAGCCGCGTCGGGAAGGGGGCCGGGGGGTTAGGTCGCCCGGTAAAGCGGCGGTTCCGTTGGGAGGCGAGTGGCCCTGCTCTCAACCGGATTCTATAGGTTTCCAGCAACATCCCACCCTTGCCAACACTCTCATAGGGTGATATACTCATTTACCCTTACAGAGACAAGGATGGACTATGCGAAGGTTGCCGACTTCCCTGCTGTTACCGCTTCTCTGTGCGCTCTTGCCGACCATAGCGACAGCGCAGACCGTGAAACCAAAGACCGTTCCGCCGGTAGATTATAACCGGGATGTACGGCCGATCCTGGCGGAAAACTGCTTCTCCTGTCATGGGCAGGACGCGAGCAAGCGTCAGGCCGGGCTGCGTCTGGATAAGTCGGAGGGCGCGATAGCAAAGCTTGCGTCCGGCCACGTCGCGATCGTGCCGGGGCAGGTGAAGTCGAGCGAGATGGCTGCGCGTCTGGTGGCGAAGTCTCCTTTGGTCATGCCACCTGCGAGTACCGGTAAGACCTTGAAGCCGCCGCAGATCGAGGTATTGCGCCGCTGGATCGCGCAGGGCGCGAAGTATGCGCCCCACTGGGCCTACATTCTGCCGCGCTGCCCCTCCTCTCCCGAACTGCCGACGGTCGCCGGAACTAAGGGAATGACCTGGAACCCGACGGCATGGTCGCGCACTCCTATCGACCGCTTTATTGCCGCACGACTGGTGCAGGAGGGACTGCGCCCCACGAAAACCGCTGATCGTGCGGTCTTGCTGCGCCGCCTCTCCTTCGACCTGACCGGCCTGCCTCCGACCGTCGCGGAGGTCGAGGCGTTTGTCCAGGACACGTCGTCCAACGCCTATGAAAAACAGGTGGACCGTCTGCTGGCTTCACCCCACTATGGCGAACGGATGGCGCAGCAGTGGCTCGATCTGGTGCGCTATGCCGATACCGACGGCTATCACGGCGATCGCAACCGCAACGTCTACCCGTTCCGCGACTGGACCATTACGGCGTTCAATCAGAACATGCCGTTCGACACGTTCACCGTCCAGCAGCTCGCGGGAGATCTGCTGCCTTCCCCGACGACGGAAAACCGCATCGCATCCGGCTATAATCGCCTCAATATGGTTACCCGTGAAGGCGGCGCGCAGCCGAAAGAGTATCTTGCTAAATACATGGCCGAGCGCATTCGCACCACCTCGCTGGTATGGCAGGGCGCGACCCTCGGCTGCGCGGAGTGCCACAACCACAAGTACGACCCGTTCACCGCGAAAGACTTTTACAGCTTCGGGGCCTTTTTCGCTGACATCCAGCAGGTCGGACTCTATCCGAACGGCAAAGACGACCTCGACCCCCTGATTCCACTGCCGAGCGCGGACCAGGCTGCCAAACTGGCGCAGTTCGACGCGGAGATGGTGCGTCAGAAGAAAGAGCTGGAGGCCGCCACTGCTCCCGCCGCTCAGGAGCCGCTGCGCAAGACGCTCGCCGAAACCGAAAAGCAGCGCCTCGCGCTCGACGGTCAGATCACGCACATGATGGTGACCGTCGCGGTCGCGCCGACCGTTACCCGTCTCCTGCCGCGCGGCAACTGGCAGGATGAGACGGGCGAAGTCGTCGCGCCCGCTGTGCCCGGCTTCCTCCAGACCGCCATGCTCAGCCCCACACGCGCCACACGGCTAGACCTGGCTCGCTGGATCGTCTCCCGTGACAATCCATTGACGGCGCGGGTCACGGTGAACCGGCTCTGGATGCTGCTGTTCGGCGCGGGCATCGTCCGCACCCCCGGTGATTTCGGCACGCAGGGCGCGCCGCCCACGCATCCGGAGCTGCTGGACTGGCTGGCAACCGACTTTAGGGAGAGCGGCTGGGACATCAAGCATATGATGAAGACGGTCGTGATGTCGAACACCTACCGGCAGTCCTCCCAGACCACGAAGGCGCTGCGGGAGCGCGACCCCTACAATATGCTGCTGGCGCGGCAGAGCCGCTTCCGGCTCGACGCCGAAACGGTGCGCGACAACGCGCTGGCAGTGAGTGGCCTGCTCGTGGATAAGGTCGGCGGGCGCAGCGTCTTCCCCTACCAGCCGGCCGGCTACTGGGACCACTGCAACACCTTCGCCGGGCCTCTCCTCTACAAACAGGACCACGGCGAGGATCTCTATCGGCGCGGCCTCTACACCTACTGGAAGCGCACCTTCCTCAATCCGAGCCTGCTCGCCTTCGATGCGCCTTCGCGGGAGGAGTGCGTGGCAGATCGGCCGCGCTCCAATACGCCCTTGCAGGCGCTGGTGCTGATGAACGATCCCACCTACGTCGAAGCGGCACGCAGTCTCGCAGAACAT
>JBBQPO010000181.1:0-12729 GCA_038217285.1 Chthonomonadales bacterium | reverse complement strand
GCCACAGTTGAGCCTGTTTCAGTTTGCCATCCGTTATCTGAAGCGTCTCATCGCCAGAAGAGAGCCGTTTCCACAAAAAGTCAGATTTGTCAACACCTAAATGTGAGGGGTACTCAGGGTCTGGACGTAATCGTTATTGTCCAACCTGCTCATGAGTTTGTCATAAACCGAACAATCGAGGGGCAGATACAAGTGTCGTCAATGCAGATGCCTGATGGTCTACGCAAACGGTTCTGCTAACGGATTGCTAACGTACTACCTAACAGTGGGCGTGACGCCTCAGTACGCAAGGAGACGGAGCGAGCAGATTTAAGGTACAGGAGGATGCCGAAGGGACCATCCGGGACGGTTCGGGACGGCGAGCACCCGTCTTGAAAACAGGCCGCTCGCAAGGGCGCACGGGTTCGAATCCTGTCCTCTCCGCTTCCCTGCCGCCGTTACGGCGGTTGGCTCAGGGTCGGGTCTTGCAGATAGTCGGTACGGTATTTCAGAGCCGCGACGATCTCCTTCTCATACGGAACCGCATCCTTCAACTGCGTCAGATGGTGCGCGGTCATCACCTTCACCAGCACCTCCGCGAACGGCGCGATGGTGCCCCGGTTTACCTTGCGGTCGAAGAGCGTGGCGATGCCCGCTTCCGACGTAATTATCTCGGAAACCTTCCCTGTCAAGCTCTGCCCTTCGACCGTGATCGTGAACACGTCGTCCGTGGGCCAGTAGTGCGTCTTCGCGACCTCGATCTGCGCCGCGCGGAAAGCGGTGCTGTGCCGCCCCGCCCGCTGAAAGATCGCTGTCAGCCGTTTGTCCTCCACCGTTTTGCGGACGGCCTCCGCCCCTACCAGTTCCGCCCCTGTCGCCGGATCCACCACCACGAAAATGCCCTCCGGGGTGACATCCATGCCAAACGCGTGAAAGTCCCGGGCGAAGTCGTCCGGATGCTCCCCCTTTTCGCGCTGCAGGACTTCGCTCAGCGAGTGTTTGCCGTCGTCGAAGGTGATGAACTGAATGAATCCGACCGAGACATAGCCGGTATCGTAGGTATTGACGCTCTCGAACCCTCCCTCGAGTTTCGAGACAGCGAGGGCGATACGCTGCTCGGACGGCGTCAGACCGGCCACCTTGAACAGCGCATCCACGTCCGCTGGCAGCAACTCCTTGAGGCCAGGTCCGTAGGCGACAGTTCCCTGGGGAAACCGATAGTAGGCGAACGCCTTCGGCAGCGCGATATGGCTCGGATAGCTCAATGTCTCGCCGTCTTCGAAAGTCACCGTCGTCAGGAGGGGCGCGACCGCCGAGGCGAGGGCAGGCGGATTTCCGGCGGCGGCGAGCAGGTCGGCCGGAATCGGGCTCGGCACGGGCGGAGTTGAAAGAGGCGCCGTGCTCTGCTTCGGCGCGTCCGGCGGTTTTACCGGATCTGCCGGCTTTACGACCGGGTCTGAGAGCGGTTTGAGGGCCGTGTTGGCCGCGTCCGCGACCTGCTGCGCCTGCCACCGATCATAATCGATCTTCGCCCGGACCCAGCTTTTCCAGACGTCGGTCGGCGCGGCGGCAGCCGTCGCCTCCTGGGTGGGAGGGGCCGCCGCCGCTCCGGAGGCGATCTGATATTTCAGCAGCCAGGCCGAGCCGTCCGGCGTCAGTCGGACCTGCCAGGGGCCGCGCAGCGCGGCGTCTGGGGGCAGGCCGACGCGGCATCGCCCCGGCGCATTCCAGAACGTCACCAAGCGCGTCCGCTCGTCCGCCGTAAACAGCCCCTCCGCCCAACTCGCCCCCGCACTCACCAGCAACAACAGAATCAGTGCCGTTCGCAATCTTCTTCTCCTTACCATCCCGGAGGGCTATTTTCCCGTGAGGGTGTCGGCAGCATTGGCGGCGGCTTCCCGCACCTCTTTGTCGGCGCTGTCCTGCGCGAGTTTGCGCAGCGCCGGAACCGCCTCTTTGTCCTTGCGATCTCGGAGGGCATGGGCCACCGCTACCTGCAGGACCGGCTTGTTTTCCGCCAGCAGCTTCAGCAGGCCGGTATGCACAGTCGCATCGTTCAGGGCCGTCTCCGCCAGCGCATCCACCGCTTTCGTGCGGACACGCATCGTGTGCACGGGCGCTGTGGCCGCCAGGTACACCGGTGCGAAGGCATCCGATTTGGTCCGGCTCAAAACCGTTACGACGGTGTTCGCCAGCCGATCATTGAGGGAGGTCGCTCCGGCCTGATGCTGAAACGCGTCCAGGCTGCTGGTTGCATCCAGTTTACTCAGATCGTTGAGAGCCGCCTCGACCACGGTGTAGGTTTCGGTATCGCTTATGGCGGCGGTATGGAGCAGCGCGACATCGTCCTTCGTGGCAGGAAGCAGCGCCAGGGCGTTCATAGCGGCGAGACGACGACCTCCCATTTTCGACCGGGCTTCCCCGCGGAAGAGAACGCGCAGGTTCTCCTGTTTGAGGCTACCGAGCATCGTCAGGATCGTCGCGCCCACAGAGTCGCCGGGTTCGGTGCGGAGCGCGGTGGTCAGCAGGGTCACGGTCGCCGCGTCGGGTGTGGAGCCGCTGGGAACCAGCTCTGCCAGCGCCGCGCGTCGATCCAGGTGGGAGGGAGCGTAGCGCAGAACGGTCGGCGCTTCCGACGCGTCGAAGGTCCTTTTGGTCAGATCTTTCAGCAGGTCGTGGTCCGGGTCGATCAGGACGGCGTTCGGCTTCACGGCAGCCGGGAAACGGAACTCCTGATCGGTCGAGCCGAGATTCACCTTGACGCGCTCGATGTTGCCGGCAGAGCCTTCCCGCAGCAGCGCGAAACTCAGCGGCGTGTTGTAGACCGGAATGCCGTCGGACGTGTCCTGAGTCTGCTTGACATGTGCTACCACCTCTTTTTTGGCATCGTCGTAGGTCCAGCTAAAATCCAGAACGGGCATGCCGGGTTTGAAAACCCACTGCGCGAAGAACGGCTCGACATTGACGCCGGTCTCTTCCTGAAAGGCCTGGATCAGGTCGTAGGAATCGACCGGCTTGTAGGCGTTGGTGCGCAGATAGTGACCGAGCCCGCGGAAGAAGTCGGCATCGCCCAGTTGGCGGCGCAGCATGTGCAGGATCACGCCGCCCTTGGCATAGGTATGACCGGATTCGAACATAGCGTCGTTCGAGGGATAGAGCGTGGTGGAGAGAGGATGCAGGCTGCGCCGCGCCGAGAACTTGTAGGAGTTGGTATTGCCTTCGACCTCGCCGTCGTAGACCTCTTTGCCGCGCAGATGCTCCTCGTAGAGCATCTCGAAGAAGGTCGCGAAGCTCTCGTTGAGCCAGATGTCGCCCCAGTCCTTGCAGGTCACCAGATCTCCAAACCACTGATGGGCGAGCTCGTGGGAGGTCAGACTGGAAGAGGGCCAGAGCCCGCTGCGCGCGTCTGTAATGGCAAAGGTGCCCAGGGTGGTCGCGCTGACATTCTCCATGCCGCCCGGGAAGTCGAACACGGCGCACTGCGCGTACTTGGGCCAGGCGTACTTGACGCCGAGCGTTTTGGAGAAGAAGGTGAGCATGTCGGGCGTGTTGCCGAAGGAGGCTTTCGCGAGATCCCCCTTGCCCTTCGGCACGACATAGTAGAGGGGAATCCCTTGCCAGGTGTCCTTGCGTACGTCCAGCTCTCCAGCCACCAGAGAGAGCAGATAGGTGGAGTGCGGCTGCGTCATTTTCCAGCGGAAGGTTTTCGTGTGTTTCAGGGCGTCGTGCGTGGTCAGTCCCTGCGTGCCGTTGCCGATGACCTCCCAGTTGTCCGGTACGGTCGTGATGGTTTCGGAGGTGCATTTATCGTTGGGGAAGTCGTAGCAGGGAACCCAGTGGTGGTTGCCGTCCGTCTCGCCCTGCGTCCAGAACTGCGGCAAACGGTCGGGGGCGTTGGGCCGGGGGTCGATCCAGGTGACGCCCCCGGCGCCGTTGGCTCCCCCGAACCTGCCGCCGTTCGGCATAGTGTACGTCACTTCGACCGCAACCTCTTTCCCGCGCACCAGGGGAACGTTTGGCTGGATCGTCAGCTTCTCGGTGGCCTGACTGAACTTCGCTGCGGAACCGTCCAGTTTACAGCCCTGAATCTTCAGATTATCTCCGGCATCCAGAACGATGGCTGTCAGTCCGTCCCGCAACGGCGCCAGGGCGTGGGTCACGACACCGTGTGCAGAGTGGTCTTTCGCATCGATGTCGAAGATGAGTTTGAGATTACGCACGTGGTAGTCGCGGGTACGGGCATAGTGAACGGTGGCACGGGGCGGCTTGAACGGATTGGTCTGAGCATGCGCGGCAACGGGCAGGACGCTCATGCCGGCAAACAGAAGCAACGCGGTCACACCGGTCGCGCCGCACAGGGTTCCGGAACGGTTCAACGCAGGTCTCCTTCTGGGATGTGACAAACTCGCTTTTGGCGTTATTTACACGGCTATTTTACCCTGTTCTGGGCAGATTATTGTGTCGGTGGGCAGCGCAGGGCGCACAGAAGAGGGGCAGCGCGTCCGCAAAGGAACGCGCTGCCCGGAACCTGTCATACGAAGAGAGAGGGGAGACTAATCGGACCCGCCGCCAGGACCGCCACTGGGACCGCCTCGGCCACCCTTGCCGCGCCCTCCGCCACCGCCACCGGACGGTCCGCCACTGCTGCCGCCGCCGCTACCGCCGTTATCGTCATTGATCGCGAGCATGCGGAGTTTAGGCATTTCGAACAGGCTGACCGCGAGTCCGACGACTTTGCCTTTCAGCACGGCAACGAGCAGATGATGTTTCTGACTGTAGTTCAGCACGACGCCCGGTCCCTGCTCATCCACACTGTCGGGCCAGCCATACAGATTGTAGACAGCCGCCAGCGAAGAGCCCAGCGCGAGACCTTTGGAGGTCGGACCGCCCCCATAGCGTCCGCGCTCTAAGGTCAGGAGAAGTCGTCCCTGTGCGTTGAAGGCGAAAAGATAGAGGCGCTCGGTGAACGGGAAGTGGTAGGCCCAGATATAACCGCCCGCCTGACCGAAGGTCATGCTGCTCTCGTCTCCGCCGCCGCCAATACCGCTGCCGCCGCCTGGACCACCGGGGCCGCCAGGGCCGCCGCCGTAGGAACTGCCGCCTTTACCGCCGGGCATACCGCCGCCGGAGCCTGGGCCTCCGCCCGAGCCGGGCATGCCGCCGCCGGGACCGCCGCCCGCGCCGGGCATGCCGCCGCCGGCCACACTCTCTCCTATACTGCGAATGCCGCCAGACAGATCCCCGTCCGGACTGATGGACTCCACGACCAGGACTTTCTCCGTGAGCCGATAGACGCGCGTCGGCGCTCCATAGAGTTTCAGCACCTCGCGATAGGTCTGCAGGATGCGGACGCCGAGCAGGCTCTTCTCCACCCCGGAAGCCCGGGAGGGCTGTGGCACCAGCATCAGCAGAGCGCACACTGCGGCTGCACCGACGATCAATTCCATTCCTCTTCGCATAACAATCTCCTCAGGTTATCGAGACAGCAGTTGACAGAACGCGAGGCTGCCGAACGATCTTCTTAGTGTCCTATCGCGACCGTGATTCCCAGCACTCTGTTTCTTACCATCTGGAACGCCACCTTGCTGGCGCCGCCGTAGCGCATGATGACGTTCTCGCCGTCATGAGCGCCGTCATTGCTCCAGCCGTAGCGAGAGAGCACCTGCGTCATATTGGAGCCGAGCATAATGCCCTGGCGCGTTGCGCCGCTATGCAGGGAAGCCCCGCCGTACTCCTGTATCTGGACGACCTTGCCTACCTTATTGAAGAGGAAGGACATGTGGTAGCCTTTACGCTCGTTGTGGTACCACCAGGTGGTTTCGGTTGCTGGGGAATCCGCCGCGCCCGCCTGATCGCCCCCACCGCCGCCTTCGCCAGCACCCGGTGCTCCCGGTCCAGCGTTGTCGCCACCAGGTCCACCGAATCCGGGCAGACCCTTGCCGCCCCGACCAGGACTGCCACCCGAGCCGGGCGAGCCCCCACCGGGGCCGCCATAGGGGCTGCTGCCCCCGCCAGGAGCGCCGGGATAGCCGCCGGCACTGGAGCCACCTGCACCGGGATAACCGCCTGCCCCCGGATAGCCACCCCCGCCGGGAGCGCCGCCGGCGGAGCCAGGTCCGCCGCCGCCGGGTATACCGCCGCCCGGGGCGCCACCGCCGGGAGGTCCACCGTCGTTCTTACCGGGAAAACCGTTTTTGCTGGGATAACGTTTCGCGCCGCCGCCGCCCGCGCCGCCCCGACCGGGCATGCCGCCGCCGGAGGCAGGACCGCCGCCACCGGGCATACCGCCGCCCGAGCCAGGACCGCCGCCACCGGGCATACCGCCGCCGCCCCTACCACCGGCCGCAGGCGCCGCGACGCCTTTCGGCGGAACAGGCATAAACGGTCCGCCCCCCTGAATCTCATCGGGCTGTCCGTATTTCTTCAGCACCTCGCGAAAGGTAGAGGTACGAAGCGTGATACCGAGCAGTCGGTTTTCGGGCTCTGCGAATTGACCGGCCTGCACCGTGCTGAAAGCGAGCGTCGTCAGTGTGCCCAGAGCCGCTAACGTTTTGAGGTGACCTTTAAGAATATGCATTGTCAGGCTCCCTTCTGGAGAGTTGAGTCTCATGTCTTGTGAGTTGATAGAGATTATATCAGGTACGCGCGCATCTGTCTATGCACCGGGCGAGATATTTCTCGGAAAACGCGTCCTTCGTGTGTCGATCCGCGTAAATCGTGGCGTCTATTCGCCGCGGTGAGGGGTTTGCCCTGGCGTTGCGCCAGCCTGCTGTACGGCAGAACGGCGGCGAGTCAGCGCCTCCACGGTAGCGAAAGTATAGCCGCGGGCCTTCAGCTCCCGCAAAATAGTCGGCAGCGCCTGCAGTGTACTGGCTTTGCCGTTGTGCATCAGAATGATGGAGCCAGGTCGCACTTCTCGCAGGACGGCATTGGCGACCTGCTGCGCTCCCAGCACTTCGGAGCCGTAGACATCGACGGTCCACATGCAGGGCGTCAGTCCCCACTGCTGCACGACCTGAGCCACGCTGGCGTTCCAGTTGCCCCCCGGTGGACGCATGAAGCGGGGCATCTTCCCGGTGACGCTCATCAAGGCCGCCTGTGTCTCCAGCATCTCCCGCGCCACCTCCGTCGAGGTCAGTGTCGTCAGGTTCCGATGCGTGTAGCTGTGATTGGCGATCTCCATCCCGGCATCCGTGATACGTCTCGTCAGTGCCGGATACTCCATCACATGCCGCCCGATCACAAAGAAGGTCGCCGTCACATGGGCGTTCGTCAGCATATCGAGCAGCGGCTCGGTCATGCCGGGCTTCGGGCCATCGTCGAACGTCAGCGCGACGACACGCTCGGTCGGCAGGCCGCCGAACACTGCGGATTTCGCCTGCCCCATGCCGCCGCAGGCCGTCAGTTGGGCGCGAACATCGCGAAAATTCGGGTTCAGAGCCGCCACGCGGGCAAATCCGTCGCGCGCCGCACGGTTGTCCCCATTCGCCCGAGAGAGCGTCGCCAGTGTATAGGTACACTGGCAGCGCGCGGGACGCAGTGTCAGCTCCTGCCAGAGCGCCGCCCGCACCCGCCCCTGCTGCTCGCTGTCTGCCGTCGCCTCGCGGGTCGCATTGAAGACCCGTATGCGCTGGGTCGTATGGCTCATTTCGCGGGCGTCGCGGTCGAAAAAGGTCACGATCAGCTCGTGCAGGCCGTTGGAAACACGGCGCGTGTCCCAGCTATAGTTAAAGGGCCGCGTACTGACCAGCCCGAGCGCCTGCCCATCCACCCCGTAAGAGACATAAGCTGCGGCAGCAGGTGGATCGTTCGGCGACAGCTCCACACTGCCGTTCAGCCCCGCCTCCGGTACAGGAGCCAGCCGACTTCCGGCGGGCAGCGGCGCGGCTCCGCTGGTCAGCGGGCGGGCCGCATCGAAACTCATCAGCAGCCCTTCGTTCTGTACGATGGGGTCGCCGGGCAGGGCGTCCAGCGCCTGCTGCATCTGTTCGAGAGCCTGTTTGCGGTCTCCCTGGCGCAGCGCGGTCATCGCCTGAAGCGCACGCTGCGCCGGAACCAGAGAGGTGGGCAGCTCCGCCCCTCCTATCGAGACCATCGCTCCGCTGATCCACTGCGCGTATCGCCGCGCTACCAGCAGACGGGCTCTGTCGCCGCCGCTGCGCTCGGAACGGTCGAAAATCTCCAGAGCAGCGGCGGTTTCCCCCCGCGCCAGTCGTGCCAGCCCCAGGGCATACATCGTCAGGCTATCGTCCGGCGCGGCGGTGGTCGCCGTCTGCAAGAACGAGAGGGCCGCGTTCACGTCCCCTGTATGAAGCAAAATCGCAGCACTCAAGACATTAAGGGTAGGATCGTCCGGCGTCCGCTGGATCGCCGACCGTGTCTGGTGCATCGCCTCGCGCCAGTCGTCGGCCTGCATCTTCGACAGGGCGGTCTCCGCCACGGTCAATGCCCCGACCGCCGGCTCCGTCGCACACGCCCCTGTTCCCAGGAGAGCGCAGACCGCCGGCAGGCTCCACCCCCCTATTCGCTGCCGCCATTTTGCCGAAATCACGTGCTTTCACTCTCTTCTTCCACTCATTTTGTCGGGAATTCGCCGTGAAGGGTTCACACTGTTCGCATCAGGGAAGGGCATCCCGCAAAGCCGCATAGGCGTTCTGAATGTGCCAGACCGCCTGCGCCACGGCTTTGGCGGTTTCGGCAGGCACACCGCCCCTCGCTTCTTCACGCGCCCACTCCGCGCGCGCTTTCACCAGATAGGCTGACACATCATTTAGATTCAGGCCGATCTGCTGCCAGAGGGCGCGATTCGCCGCCGAGGTCGTGTGGAGGGAGGGCATCCGGCGGAGGCTGGAGGTTCGGTCGGTAGCCTGGCCCAGCGACGCCAGATAACCGGTGATTCTGGCCCGCCGCACCGCCGGTTTTTCGCCGGGCTGCCGCGCGAGCAGCCGTTCGAAATAGGCTGGCAGCGGCTCCTCCGGACGACGTATTCCCGACTCCTCGACGAGGGCGAGATGGGTCTGAAGCAGGCAGGCCGCCAGCGTATTGATGCGGCGCTGGGTCAGCGCATTGGCCGGAACCGCAAGCCCCCATCCCAGGAGCACGGCTCCGAGCACGATGACCGCTCTTCGCATCCGCCTTCCTTCCTGCACACGTCACCCGTCCCGCGATGTCGTGTCGCCGCAAACTGCCCGTATAGGAGCATTATACCCGAGGGGTGGACCGCTTGCAAACGCCATTGCAAACCGGGGGCAAACGTGCTAGAATGTAAAGGCTGTTTTGCAGTCGCACAACCTAACTTTATCAGAATTGGAGTAGAGCAATATGACCACGCAAGCCGGGGGGTTGCGAGGCGTCGTCATCGGCGAGTCCGAAATTTGCGATGTCCAGGCCGAAGGCCACCTGACCTATCGGGGCTACAACATTCACGACCTTGCCGACCACGCCACTTTCGAGGAGGTGGTCTATTTATTGTGGAATGGTGCGCTGCCGACAGCCACGGCCTTGACTGCCTTCCGGGCCGAGCTGGCCGCTCACTATACCTTGTCGGCAGGCATCCTGAACCTGCTGCATGGTTTTCCAACACAGGCGAACTCGATGGATGCGCTCCGTACCGCGGTCTCCGCGCTGGGAATGTTCGACCCGGAGAATCGCGACCATTCGGAAGCGGCCAATAAGCGCAAGGCGCTGCGGGCGCAGGCCGCTATCGGAACGCTGGTCGCCGCCATCGAGCGTTTAAGTCAGGGCAAAGCGCCGATCGCCCCGCGCCCCGACCTGGGGCTGGCCGCGAACTTCCTCTATATGCTCAGCGGTGAAGAGGCCGATCCGCTCTATGTCCGTACGCTGGATATCGATTTCATTCTGCACGCCGACCATGAGGCGAATGCCTCCACTTTCTCCACGCGGGTCACGGTCGCCACCGGGGCCGATCTCTATTCCGGACTTGTCTCCGGTATCGGCACTCTCTCCGGCCCACGCCATGGCGGCGCGGCCGAGGAGACGATGGAGATGCTGCTCAAAATCGGCTCACCGGATCGGGTAGACTCGTTCGTGCGCCCGATGCTGACCGGTGAAAAGCGCACCCCGGTTCCCGGCTTCGGACACGCGGTCTATCGTGCTCCGGATCCCCGCGCCACCCACCTGCGCGAGATGAGCCGACAGCTCGGGGAGTTGCACCACGACACGAAATGGTTCCAGATGACGACCGCGATCGAAGCGATCGTAGACGAGCTGAGCAATACGCCGGAGCGGCTTGCGGCAGGCAAACAGGGTATCTATGCCAACGTAGACTGCTTCTCCGCCTCCTGTTACTACGAGATGGACCTGCCGATGCGGCTCTATACGCCGATGTTCGCCATCAGTCGCACCTCCGGCTGGTGCGCCCATATGTTCGAGCAGTACAAACCAGGGCAGAAGATCATTCGTCCGCGCCTCGAATACGTCGGCCCCAGCAACCTTCCCTGGATCCCTCTGGAACGGCGCTGACGCTCCGACCGTCGGCGCGGCTTCTCGGATCTGACGCCGGGGAGGAGTGCCCGGATGTAGACCGAGCCGCAATAAGCCTTTTCGAGGAAGACCATGCCGAAAATCAAATGTCCGCACTGCGGCGCGAACAATCAGGATGTGACGGAAAAAGATCGCTGCTGGCAGTGCGAGGTCGTGCTGGGGGCGGCTCCGGCGCTTGCCGAGCCGACGCCAACGGCCCCCACGCCGAGCCAGAAACAAGTCGAGCCTCAGACACGAACGCCCCGTCCTGCCGCGTCCTCGCCACAGCGTCGTTTCCCCGTGGCACCCCTCGCGATTGGGATCGTGGTGCTGTTGATTGTGCTCGCGGTCGTGCTGTTTTTGATGAAAAAGTGAAGAACGGAACAGTTTAAGCCGATAGCTAGCCGGAATTGCCGGTCGGTCGGGTAGAATGACAGTCATATTCATCTGGTGACGAGGAAAACGCACATGGCATTGAGACGCACAAAAAAACGAGGCGAAGAGGACGACGATCTCCTGGAAGAAGAGGACGAGGTCGAAGAGGACGAAGCAGAGGAAGACGAGGAGCCGGAGCGCGAGTTTCCGCGCTGGCTCAAACCCCTCCTGCTGACCATCGCCCTGCTGATCGCCGGTGGCATTGGCGCCTTCGCCGGGGCGGTCTGGATGCGGGGTCACGCCAAGCTAAACGATGTGGTCGCTACCATCAACGGCGAGCCCATAGACATCCAGTATATTCAGCATCGTATGGATGTGGCAAGCGGTAACGCCGCCGCGCATACCATCGCTCAGGAGACACTGCTCTTACAGTACGCCAAAAAAGAGGGGCAGACGCCTCCGGAAGCGGATGTCGAGTCCAAATACAAAGAGCTCAGCAAAGACCCAAAATTTCAGAGTGAACTTTTTCGTACCCATCAGAACTCTGAGGATGTCAAGCGCACCCTCCGCCTCAACATGGCCCGAACCGCCCTGCTCACCCGCGGAATTACGGTCAGCGACATGGAAGCGCAAAAGTACTACGAGGCGAACGTCGATCCGAAAAATCCGAACGCGCAGTACTTTCGACCGGAGGCCGTTCTCATCGCTGTTATCGTTTCACGCAAGCAGGATATGATCGCCAAAGCCCTGTCTGCTCTCAAAGAGGGCCAGCCCTTTGAAACCGTTGCCGCCACTTACAGTGAGGACAACAGCAAGGCGAACGGCGGGCGGTTGCCGGCGATCAAGAAAGGGCAGCCCGGCCTGGAGAAATCTCCCGAGTTGGCAAAAATCATTTTCGGTCTCAAGGCGCAGCAGCAGGTCGGCCCTGTCAAGATCTCCAACGCCTACTGGATCATCCGCTGCCTCGACAAGCAGACCTCGGTCACCATTCCCTTCGACAGGGCGCACGACGCCGCTTATAAGGGCATGCTGATGTACAAAGGTCAGGTGGAGAACGGCAAGAAGACCCAGGATGCGTTGAATGCGTTCCAGAGCGCCTCGCAAATCAATGTACGCTGGCCCACCTTCACCGACGCCATCATGGCGAAATCCACCGACAAGTAGTCGCAAGGTACCTAACCCCCGGCCCCTTCCCGACGCGGGAAGGGGTGCCCATTCCCATAACGACCTCTGCATGTTCAGGCAGGAGGCCGGGTCTTCCTTGGACTTCAGCCGAAGAAAACTTCGTAGCCGTGCACCGAGTCGCCGGTCCAAGCACCCGTCAGGCCCCACAAAATACCGGCGATGGCGAAGTGGCCCAGCGCCAGGCCGAGGAAGAACGGCACGGTCGTTTTGTAGAAGCGCATGCCGCCGTAGCGCAGGGCCAGCGATTTGAGGATCCAGACCATCAGAAAAGACGACCAGATCAGGCTCCCGTAGCTGCACGCCATGACATAACCCATCGGATGCAGCAGAAATCCGGTGAAGCGCAGGCGCAGCGTCCAGAGCGTCAGCACGACGCCTGCTCCCACGAGGGTCGCCCAGATACGCGGTATCTCCGGCGGCCTTCCCGCTTTCGCGTAGGTCGCGACATGTGTGTACTCCGGCTGCGCGATCCACGTTCCCCACATCCCTCCCCGCAGGTTCTGCGCCCCGTAATGATAGTACGGGACGAGATGATTGACCCAGCCCACCAGCAGTCCCAACGCGACCGCTAGAAAGATCGCCCAGACCATACGGCGCGGATTGATCCCGGCCCGCCGCCCTAGCTCCATACTCTCCAACTGATAGCCCGTCATGGCGGGATAGTAGCCTCGGGCAAGAAACGTAAACAGCGCCCAGACCGGCAGGGTG
>JBBQPO010000180.1:0-12911 GCA_038217285.1 Chthonomonadales bacterium | reverse complement strand
GAGCTTTCGATCACGTCGCGAATGGCCGTGTCGATCTCTTCTTTCAGTTCGTGATACTGCGCTCGCAAATCTGCGAGAGGAACTTTCAAGCCAGCCTCCCTATCCAGGGCAATGCCCACCCGGTCTCCGCCGCGCTGTATTCAGCGTCGTGCAGTGCAAATCGTGCCTGTATTATACCCAATCGAAGCCCTGAAACGCTGAGCGGGGCCTATCCACTCGGTAAATTCGCGGCCAGAACCTCCTGAGCAACGCGCCGCGCCGATGCGCCGAACTCGGGATCGGTGAGCGCCGCGCGGAGAAAAGCCGCGTAAAAGGTTTCGAAATTGCCGATGTCGCGCCGGAACTCGCCGGATCGTAACGGGACGGCCCACAGGCGGCCGCCCTCCCGCTTGAGCGTACGCACGGCGTCCGTCAGGTTCAGCTCGCCGCGCGCGTCAAGCGGAGTTCGGCGCAGAATGTCGAAGATCGCGGGCGCGAGAATCCAGCGCGCCGCCACCACATTCCGGCTCGGCGCGTCCTGCGGCGCGGGCTTCTCCACGATATCGGCCAGGGCGAACGGCTCAGTCGGCACGTCGGGCTGCGGCTCTGCGGGCGCCAGCACCCCGTAACGCACCACCTTCTCCCACGCCACCTGTTCGGTCAAAACCGTCGCGTCCGAACCTTCGTTTTGATGCGCCGCCATCAAGCGGCGCAAGGGCGCGGACGAATTGGGCGCATCGATCAGACAGTCCCCGAAGGCGACCACGAACGGTTCGCCCTCCGTCCAGTCGGCGGCGTAGAGCAGGGCGTCCCCGAGGCCGCGCTGCTGCTCCTGTACGGTATAGGAACAGTGCAGGACGCCTCCCGTGACATCATCTTCGTAAGATTCGCCGAAAAAGCCGCGTATCTGCGGCTTGCGTTCGGAGATGATGAACAGAGCCTCGGTGATGCCTGCGCCCAGCAGTTCCGTCGCGATATGCGCCAGCACGGGCTTGCGGCCGACCGGCAGCAGCTCCTTCGGAAAGGCCTGCGTGAGCGGGCGCAGGCGCGTGCCCAGCCCAGCGGCGGGCAGCACGGCGCGGCGTAGCGATTTTTCGTTGGCAGACGCGACAGGCAGGGACATGAAACCTCTGAACGCGGGGCATTAAGAAACGGGCGGGGAAGAAGCGACGGGGCGATTCCTCTGGGTTGTCAGAAATTGTAGCAGAAGAACGCCGTTGGGGTCAATGCCATGCGGAACGATTTTCGGCCTTTGCAAGGTATTCTGAAGAAGAAACCGTTCCGGGCGCGCAGGGTGAGCGCGCGTTTTGCAGCCGGATTTCTCTCGCGGTGTCACGCCGGAGAGACGGCTACCGTTCCCTGGAACTCGCTCTTAAAATTCTACGCATATCGAAAGGACACTCTCAATGAAGACTCGTATTTTGGGCCTCGCGGCGGTCGCACTGGCGCTTGTACTCCCGCTCGGCGTCCAGGCGCAGGGCGGCGCGCCCGGCGCCCCTTACGCCAGTGGCAAGAAGATGACAACCGAGGACGCGCTGAAGCAGGCTCCCAAGGACGATCCCAGTCTGGCCCCCCTGGAGAAGGCGTTTACTGCCTCCACCGCCGCCCTCAAAAAATCGCCGAAGGATGCCAAAGCGAAAAAGGCTTACGTGGAAGCGGCTTACAAGTACGGCAAGACCTGCGAAGACAACGCCAGCAACAAGCTCTCCCGCCCCGTGCAGTATCGCGCGGCTCTCGCCCTCTACCGTAAGGCGCTGACGGTAGACCCGCACCATAAGCCGAGCCTGGAAGAGAAGCAGAAGATCGACGGCATCTACCAGAGCATGCCGGGCGGCATACCCAAATAACTCCCGGTCCTGTTCCCTCCTCCGACTATGGAGGAGGGAACGGCCCACTCTTTCGCAGCACTGGAGACGATGATGCCATCCGACCGAACAAAGCTCATGCGCGCCGGACTGCTGCTCGCAAGCGCCCTGATCGCCATGCAAATGCTCGGCGCGCCCCCGACGCAGGCGCAGAGGAAAGCCGTGCCGAAAAAAAAGACTGCCGCAACTCCGGTCGCCCCGCTAGCGCTCTCCCTGAAGACCGATCAGCACGTTTATCATGCCGACAGCAACATCCGTTTCACCCTGACCGCGAAAAATACCACGCACGAGGAGATGGTGCTGCGTTTTAACAGCGGGCAGCGTTACGATTTCGAGCTGTTTCGCGGCAAAGACGCCAAAGGCGACAAAGTCTGGCAGTGGGCAAAGGGGATGATGTTTACGATGGCGCTCAGCGCCGCCAAACTGGAACCCGGTAAATCACTGGTGTTCACCGAAACCTACCGTCCGGGCAGCGATGCCATGGTCGCCCTCACTCCCGGCGCCTACACGGTCGTCGCTACCTTGAAAGGCGTCTCCAAGACCACTACGCCGCCCCTCTCCATGCCCTGCGTCTCGACGACCTTTCAGGTGAACTGAAGGCCATACCTGGACGATCCGCACGTTCCTGCGCGCTTTACGCCCCGCCCCTCAAGGGGCGGTCTGAGGCGGTAAGCCTCCTACAGGGGGCTAGGTCAGACTTAAGCAGGGACGATGGCGCAAGGAAACAGCGTGTCAGCCATCCCTGGTGGAGAGATTTGCTCTCCCTTTCAACCATCCCAGGCCCATTCATGGGCCTTAATCTTCCCCAACAGGCCGCTCCTTTAGGGGCGGCGGTCTTAAGGAAGGGAGACGGGGGACAGGTTCGCGGAGGGGTCGTTTTCAGGGCGAGAGCGCCAGGAAGTCGAGGACTTCTTGAAAGCGCCGAGTCTCCAGAGAGCCGAAAAGAGGATGACGGGAGAGTTTGGCGCGTGTCAGGGCGGGACTGGTGAGGCCGCAGAGAAATCGGGCGGACTGGCGGGCTTCGCCGAGGGCATCCGGGTGCGCCGCGCGGAGTTGGGCGAAGGCGTCGGCATCCCATCCGGCGGGCAGCGGCGGATGCGTCTCCCGCGCGGGCAGGCGTTGCGGTTTGCCAGTGACGCAGAAGGTACAGTGTCCGCAGGGAGACGGGCGGTTTTCACCGAAGTAGCCGACCAGCGCGTTGGTCTGGCAGCCGTCGTGCTCCACCAGTTCCAGCACCTGCCCGATGCGGGCGATCTCCTGCCCTTCCCGGTGCAGAAACCGCTCCATCAGCGCGGCAATGAGGGCCTCGATGTCGGCCTCGGGTTGCAGCCGGGTGTAGCGTTGCCGAATATCCGATGCCCGCAGCTCTACCAGACCGCGCTCCTCCAGCACCTCGACCGCGCGCACGACTCGCCGCCGCTCCTGCCCCAGGGTTTCGGCCACCTGCGAAGGGTTCATCCCGTACCAGATGCGTCCGCGCTTCGCCTGCGCGAAGATCGACTCGACCAGCCGCATCGGCTCCCCGGCAAAACAGGCGATGATCTCCGGCACCGGGCGCAAGGGGCGTAACTCATACCCCGCATAGAACGGCGTTCCCTGCCGCAAAACCCCCATGAGCTCCAGATAGGTCAGGACCGTTTTCAGCACCAGCGGACGCAGGTCGTGGCGGTTGGACAGATCGTACTGGCTGACGTGGAGTTCCGGGCTGCTCTCCTCCGCACTGTCCGAGGGCGCTGTCAGCAGCTCCGTCAGCAGGCTTCGGAGGGCGGAGTCGGTCGGCGTGTCGCCGAAGGCGAAGTTTTCCAGGGTCGGCACGTCGTCAGGACAGGCGAGCATCTCCACTGTGGAGCGTTCCCCGTCGCGCCCCGCGCGCCCGATCTCCTGGCTATAGCTCTCCAGGCCCTTGGGCAGATTGTAGTGGTAGACGTAGCGCACATTCGCTTTGTCGATGCCCATGCCAAAGGCGATCGTTGCCACCACGACGGCGCAGTCCGACCCCATCCACCACTCCTGCACGGCGGTGCGCTCCGGCGTCTCCATGCCCGCATGATACGCTTTCGCCTGCACCCCTGCCGCCTGCAGTTGGGCCGCGATCCGCTCTGCCGTCTTCTGCAGCGTGACGTAGACGATGCCAGGGCCTGGTTTGCGGGTCTGGAGCCGCTTCAACAGCAGCGCGTCGCGCTCGTCGGCGCGCACCGGCGTCAGCGTCAGATTCAGGTTGTCCCGATAGAAGCCCGTCACGACGGCACAGTCTGGCGGGATGCCGAAGGCCGTGCAGATGTCCTGGACGACCGAAGGGGTCGCGGTCGCGGTCAGGGCCAGCACTCTCTCGACGCCGAGCTCCCGCGCCGTGTCCGCCAGTTTCAGATAGTCGGGCCGAAAGTTGTGGCCCCACTCCGAAATGCAGTGCGCCTCGTCCACCGCGAACAGGGCGATCTTGACGCGGCTCATCGCCGCCAGAAACCGCTCGTTGTTGAACCGCTCGGGAGCGACGTAGAGCAGTTGGATCGTGCCTGCCGCGACGTCGTCCATCACCTTACGCGCCTCCTGCGCCCCCAGGGAGGAGTCGATCCGCGCCGCCGGGATGCCCCGCGCCTGTAAGAAATCGATCTGATCTTTCATCAGGGCGATGAGCGGAGAGACGACCACCGTAACACCCTCGAAAGCCAGCGCCGGCAACTGATAGCAGAGGGACTTGCCGCCGCCGGTCGGAAAAACAGCGAGCGCGGCCTTTTTGCGCCACAGGGCGCTCATCACCGCCTTCTGTCCAGGGCGAAATGTCGTCAGCCCGAACCGTTCTTCCAGTAATCGCTGCGGATTGATCTCTGCCATAGCTGCTCTTTCCACTCCCTGCTCTCCGGTCGGAGATGCCTAACGCCTGTCTACTGTATTATAGCGTATTTCCGGTCTGCCATGTGCCGTAATTCGGCAGGATGGAAGCACTCGTTTACGGGCATCAAAAAAGCCCCTCTCCCGAAATTGGGAGAGGGGCGGGCCGACAGGGAAGCCTTAATTGGCAGGCGGCGGGCCGTAACCGTCAGGCGGGGGCGGACCGTTGCCATCGCCGGGAGGAGGACCGTTGCCATCGCCGGGGCCACCGGGGCCGCCCGGCCCACGACGCCCACCGGGTCCACCAGGACCGCCCGGCCCTCGGCGCGGATGATCTTTGACAAACTTGTCCAGGATCGCTTTTTGATCGTCGGTCAGCAGCGCCAGAATCTCGTCGTGTGCCTTCTTGCGAGCGTCCATCATGGCCTGGCGATCCTGGTCCTGCATCGCCTTCTGCATGGCCTGCTGCATCTCTTTGTTGATGCGGAGAGCCTGATTCTTCTGGTCGTCCGTCAGTTTCAGGTCACCGATCACCTGGGGCGGCACTCCGGCGCTCTGAAAAGCGTCCAGCATCTGGATGACGCGGGGCAGCGCTGCTTTCTGGTCGTCGGTCAGCACGGCGACGATCTTGTCGCTCGTGGCCTTGTCCAGCGCCTGCATCGCTTCACGGTTGGGGGGGGCGCCGCCCTGATTGCCGGGGGGCGGCATCAGTCTGTCGCGGTCTTTACGATAGGCCGCCTGAATCGCCTTGATCTTATCGACCTGCGTCGCGGTCAGCTTGAGTTCGGCAGCCAGAGCGTCGACCGGAGCCGTCGCCGGTTGAATGCGTCCGCCGGGGGGCCCGCCGGGCCCCCCGAAGCCTCGACCGCCGCCAGGGCCGCCGGGAGGCGGTCCGCCGGGCTGCTGGGCGTGGGCCACGATGCTTACCGACGAGAGAGCCAGCAGCGTAAGAGCTGCGACTTCGATGCGAATACGACCGATTCGAGTTTTCATCTTGCCTGTTCTCCTTTAGTGAAGTGAAGAGAGGAGCGTTCCCCTCAGTGAAAGGTAAAGTCTATGCTGCCGGGCCATCCCTATGCAGATGATAAGAGGATACTGGGATAAGATGAAAACAAGATGAAAACGTTCGGACGCAGAAATTTAATTTTCGGTAGGACGGCGACGGGTCTGAAACCAGTGGTCGAGGGCGGCGGCGAGCAGGATGCCGATGCTGTCATCGAGGAGATCGGCTCAGGAGAAAACGGCGCCGAAAATCAGATGCCCCGGCGTCGTGGCACGAAACGCCACGACGGTTTTACAGGCGAGAACTCTCCACGCGTGTCGCCACCCCTCTATTTCGGCTTCATCAGGGGGAAAAGCAGGACGTCGCGAATACTGTCCGCGCCGGTCAGCAGCATGACCATACGGTCGATACCGATGCCGAGGCCGCCGGTTGGGGGCATGCCGAACTCCAGGGCGCGCAGGAAGTCCTCGTCCATCGGGTGCGCCTCGGGGTCACCGGCGGCGCGTTGCGCCATCTGGCCCTCGAAGCGCTCGCGCTGATCCAGCGGATCGTTGATCTCGGAGAAGGCGTTGCCAAGCTCCGCCGCGCCGATATAGACCTCGAACCGACGGGTAAGATCCGGATCGTCAGGCCGCTTCTTGGCGAGCGGTGAGGTCTCCGTGGGGAAGTCGGTGATGAAGGTCGGCTGCACCAGATGCGGCTGCGTGTAGACCTCGTGCAGCTTCTCGATCAGGCCACCCAGCGTCGGCTCCTTGCTCAGATCGATGGGCGCGTCGATGGCGCGGCAGGCCGCCTGGGCCGATTCCAGCGAGCGCAGGCTGTCGGGCTCAATGCCCGCATACTGCCTTATCCCCTCCAGCATCGGCAGCCGTCGCCAGGGCCGCGTCGACAGGTCTATCGTCTGCTCTTGCCAGGCGAACGTCGGGGTCCCGCTGACCTCGATGCAGATCGCCTCGTACATCTCCTCGACCAGCTCCATGATGTCTTCCAGGTTGACATACGCCTGATAGAGCTCCATGAGGGTGAATTCGGGATTGTGGTCGCGGTCCATGTTCTCGTTTCGGAAGACGCGCCCGATCTCGTACACCTTCTCGAACCCCCCTACAATTAGCCGTTTCAGAAACAGCTCCAGCGAGATGCGAAGCTTGAAATCGCGGTCCAGGTAGTTGTGATGGGTCTGGAACGGGCGTGCCGAAGCGCCGCCCGCCACCTGCTGCAGCACGGGCGTCTCGACCTCCAGAAAACCTTTGCTGTCGAGAAACCGGCGCATCGAGGAGACGATGCGACTGCGCTGCGTCAGCATGTGGCGGGACTCGGGATTGGCGATCAGGTCGAGATACCGATAGCGGTAGCGATCTTCCACATCCGCGAGCGCATTGTGAGTCTGGCCCTCTGCATCGAGTTTGCCGAAGGGCGGCAGGCGCAGGGCCTTGGCGATGACCGTCAGCTCCTGGACATGAACACTGATCTCCCCTGTCTTCGTGCGGAAGACATAGCCTTTGACGCTCAGAAAGTCGCCCAGATCCACAAGCTCCTTGAACTGCTCGTAGGCCGCGTCGCCTACATCGTTCAGTCGCACATAGAGCTGCACCCGGCCCGATTCGTCGGCGAGGTGCGCGAAAGCCGCTTTGCCCATGTTGCGGCGGGCGACAAGGCGACCGGCCAGGGAGACGGTCTGGTTCTCCTGCTCGGCGAACCGGGCCTCGTCCGCTACCTGGGCAGCCGTATGCGAACGCTCGCAGCGCTCTACCGCGAAGGGATCGCTGCCCTGCGCCCGCAGCGCCTCCAGTTTGCGCAGCCGCTGCTGCATAAGCGTGTCCTGCGTCTCGCCCGATTCCTCATGATCACTCACGAAAAGGTTTCCTCCGTTGGTATTCCGCGCCCTGGCGAAGTGTCGCCGGGGCGCGGTGTCTGTCCGTTGTATGAAGATAGATGACGTCAGCCGCTACTTGCGAATGCTCTCGATACGGTAGCGCAGCGTGCCGTTCGGAACCTGTATCTGCACGACCTCTTTGACCTTCTTCCCAACCAACGCCTGACCGATCGGCGTCTCATCGGAAATGAGGTCGTTGTCGGGATCGGCTTCGACCGAGCTGACGAGCGTCAGCTCCCACTCGTCGTCGTTGTCCAGATTTGTCATCTGAACGATGGAGCCGATACCGACGTGGTCCGTCGATATGTCGCTCTCCTCGAGTACCTGCGCGATCTGAAGCACACGGCGCAGCTCGGAGATCTGACCCTCGACCAGCGCCTGTTCGTTTTTCGCGCCTTCGTATTCGGCGTTCTCCGTCAGGTCTCCGTACTGTTTCGAATCGCGTATGCGCTCGGCCACTTCGCGCCGCTGCACATTCCGCAGATAGTCGAGCCGCTGCTCCAGCTTGTCCCGCCCGCGTAGAGTCAGAACGATCTCTAGTTCCTGCGACATTCCCTCTTCTCCTGTCGTCCCCGATCTGCATTCTCGGGTGAAGGTAACCGTCACAAACAGATACGTACCATTTGACCAGTTCTGCGCCCAAAAGTCGCGGAAATCGCAAGGCCGAAGGTTTAAAAAGGCCGAGAGCGTTCCGCCCTCAGCGCCAAAAGTCCTGTTTCCCGATTGCCTGACCTAATTTGCCTTATAGAATAGCATAAAAACGACCGCTCTGTCAATCCGACCGCAACGCAAATCTGCCATGAAAGACCTCACCGCAGTCTCGATTCCGGTCTAACTCTGCGGCTGAACCTGGACAGCCAGGCGAACCAGGTAGAGGTATTCGATACCGGCGGAGAACAGGAAGGCCGTCGAGGCGACCGCCATACCGGGCAGGCCCAGGCCAATGCCTGTCAGCAGCACCGCGCCATGAATCGCAAGGTTAAGGCCCATGCCGCGATAGACCGACGGCGTGCGTCCGGCGGCGACCAGAACCCCGCGCGCCCAGGAGCCGAGCGCGGTGAGGAGCGGCAGAGGCGAGCCCAACACGACCCCGACCCGAACGAAGGTACGAAGCTCCTGCGGTAGATGCAGCACCGTACCCATATACCGGTCCAGCAGCGGCGTGAGAGCGAGAAACAGGGCGATGCCGGTCGAAATCAGGCCCACTATCGTGGTGAAGCGGCGCAGGGCATGCCGCGCTTCCGGGCGGCGGGACTGCGAGATGGTGATCTCCTGGAGGGCCAGTCCCGGCCCCCGCAGCACGAGCAGCAGCATCGAAGCGACCGGCCAGGCGGCGAGCGTCTGATGCGGCATGGCCAGGCGGGCGAGGGCCGCCGCCGTGAGAGGCGGCGCCAGCAGGGTCAGCAGCGTGGTGGCGGCGAGGGGCGTGTGAAAGCGAAGGATCGCGGCCTGCGTCAGCGGCACGGACTGTGGCGCCTGGCGTCCGAGGAGGTAGCGCCGTGCCACGGGCAGGGCGAAGAGCGTGACCGCGACCGCCTCCATTATGACAGCCGCCATGAGCGTGATCGCGCCGACCTCGACCCCCGACCGATGCCCCCACCGCACCAGACTGCCCGCAACCCCGAGGGTCACGGTCAGACGCACAGCGGTCCCCAGCGAAACCAGACGTGTCTGCCCGGCGCGCACCAGCACACCCTGATAGAACCGCCTCCACGCGATGGCCGCTGTCCAGAACAGCATGATCTGCAGCGCCGGTCGCGCCGCCGCGATGATAGGGGCGGGCTGGCCCATGACAGGCCCTGCGATCCGATCAAACAGCGGCGTGAAGGCGACCAGGGCTGTCAGCACGGTGCACGCGCCCATGAGGTTCAGGACGAACTTCCGCAGGGCACGGTACGAACCTTCATCCCTCACCAGCGCGATCGCTGTCGCGAGCAGCATGATGACCGGGCTTTCCACCAAGAGCGCCAGCGAAAAGGCCAGGCCCCAGGCGGCCAGATTCAGCGTCGGCGCGGCCAGACGGCCCATCGCGCCCTGCACGGAGGGGCCTTCCAGCATCATCAACTCGAAACTGATGGCCAGCGGCAGCCAGAGCTGAAAGACGCTGCGTACACTTACATTCGGAACAGGCGGGATCTCGGCTTTCAGATACGGAACGAATAGTTCCGGCGTCTCTGCCGGAGGAGCTATCTCAGCCATTTTTGCATCTTTCGGTGGGGCAGTGTGACCTCTACGACCCACTCTCCCACGGTCTCATACCCGGCCCGTAGATAGAACGGAATGGCGGTTTCGCGGGCCATAAGAACAATCTGTCGGCAGCCAGCGGCGCGGGCGACCGTCTCGGCATACTCCACCAGCCTGCTGCCGAGTCCCTCTCCCTGCCGGCCCGGTGTGACCGCGACCTGCCGCATCTTGAACTGCTCTGCCGAAGCAGGCGTCAGGAGCAGACAGGCCACCGCTGTTTCGCCTTCGAAGCCAGCCAGATGAATGTCCTCGGCCTCTGCGGCCAGTTGTTCCGGCGTGAAGTCGAGGCCAAGCGGTTCGCGCAGTACGCGCCGCCGTAAGGCCACGACGCGTTCGTACTCCGGCGTGTCAGGTTTGATTCTTTTGAGTTCCATAGGCGAAAAGAGTGGGAGGAATAGTCCGGTACGGTGGCGAATGCGGAGGGCGAACACGGGAACACGCCTCGCGGACAGAACGGGCGTTTCTCTATCTGCCTTTTCTGCGAGCTTCAAGGAGAGACGATGCTGCGAGAATATGTTCTGCGATGCGTGCGGTGTCTCGTGCCGGGTCTATTCTGTCTGACGGTGGGACGGACTGTTTCGGCGCAGGGAGTGGCTGATAACCCGGCCTATTCCGAGGCGCGCGGCCCGATTCCGATCCGTAACATGCGTCCTTATAATCTCCTCTTTCTACAGTTTACCCCGGAAAGCGGCGATATTTTGCTCCGCCGCGCGGAACGCTTCGACCTGCAGTTCGATGTCGCCAACAACCTGCTGATCCCCGCGCCCTCGGAAGGCGCGACGGTGATCGAGGACAACGAGGTGCAGCGGCTCGGCTTCGGGTGGCGACGGGGAGTGGGACATGGCGTTGAAGTGGGCCTCTCGACCTCCCTCCTCTGGCGCAACGGCGGCTTTATAGATCCGATTCTGAGCGGTTATCACAGCCTGATCGGGGTGAGCGGCAATGGGTCGGACAACCCGGCCGGACGAGACGCCTACGCGCAGTATCGCAGCCTGCTCCTGCTGAAAGACGCGCAGGGCAATACGCTGGTCGATCAGGGCAATGCTTTCGGCCTCGGTGAGACGACGCTGACCGTCCGGTACCGCCTGCTTCCAGCCCAACGCCGTTCTGCCCTGGCGCTCCGCTTCGCTCTGAAGCTCCCGACCGGCAATCCCACGCTGCTGCTGGGCAGCGGCAGCGTGGACGCGGGCCTATCGCTCGATCTGCGCTACAGCGTCGGACGCGACATCGTTCTCTATGCCAACATCGGCGGCGTGGCGATGGGGCGGGCCGTGCGTGTGCCCGGAGCCAGGTCAGGCATGGTGCAGGCTTTCTCAGGCATGGAGGTTCGGACGAACCATCGCGACAGTTTCGTGCTCCAGGTCGATGGCAGCAGCCTCGTCGTCCGCACCGGCAACCGATTCGCCGACCGCGTAGGCACGACTGCGACGTTCGGCTATAAGCGTCTCCTCGACCGCCACCGCATCCTCACACTCTCCTTCTCGGAAAACGGCGACATCCACAACTACTCCCTGCCCTACTTCAGCAACATCGGCCCCGACTTCACCGTCTCTGCCAACCTGGCGTGGCGTCGGTAAGGCGTCGCCACCCCGCCTTCCGTCTCCCGTTTCTCCACAGCAAACCGTCAATTACTGCAAGAATAGAGAATGAAGAGAAAGGAAGAGAAACGGCACAATCGTGCTACAATGAGAGGCTTGTAGAGAGCGGATCCATCCCCCTGGAACGCCGATTGTTCGTGCGGGTCCGTCTGCCGCTCCCCCTGTGTACGCTTGCTGCGTCCTATATTCTCACCGGGAGTTGTCACGTGTCTGCCGAAACCGAACCGACTATCAATTCTTATCCTAATCCTATCAGCCATGAAGACCGCCTGCGTCTCATCGAAGAGAACGTACGCGACTACGCGATTTTTACCCTGACTCCGGATGGCAAAGTCGCCAGTTGGAACCTGGGAGCCGAACGTATTCTTGGCTACACCGAAAACGAAGTCATCGGGCTGGAGTTTTTCCGTATCTTTACCTCGGAAGATCAGGACACCGGCGCGCCGCAAAGGGAGATGGAGACCGCCACCAGGGTGGGCCGTGCCGAGGATGAGCGCTGGCATCTGCGCAAAGACGGCTCCCGCTTCTGGGCCAGCGGTATTCTGACCGCCCTGCGCGACAGCGAGGATCGCGACCGCCTGCACGGCTACGTGAAGATCTTGCGCGACAACACGCACTCAAAAACGGCGCAGACCCGCATTGAAGAGCTGAATGTCCAACTCAAAGATGCCATGACGGAGATACACCACCGCGTCAAGAACAACCTGCAGGTGATCGCCGCCATGCTGGATATTCAGATGATGGAGTATGAAGAAGGACTGCCGCTCTCAGAAGCGAAGCGCCTTGCAGAGCAGATTCGCACCCTCGGCATCGTCCACGACATTTTGACCCAGCAGGTGCAGCAGGATAAGCCGAACGCACCCATCTCGGTGCAGTCCGTGTTTGATCGCTTGCTGCCTAACCTTGCGAAGGCGGCGGGCCACGATGCGTTCGAATGCCAAATCGCCGATGTGCCGGTGTCCGTCCAGCAGGCGACTTCCCTGGCACTGGTCGTTGCCGAGCTGATCTCCAACGCCCTGAAGCATGGGCAGGGATGGGTCGAAGTGACACTGGAAGGGAGTGCAGGGACCAATATACTGGAAGTGTGCAACGATGGCCCTGGATTCCCCGCCGATTTCGATCCGCAGACGTATGCGAACACGGGACTGACGTTGATCGATACTCTCGTTCGCTACGACTTGAAAGGCACCGTCCGGTTCGAGAACTTCGAACGCGGTGCCCGTGTCCGTGTCTCTTTCCCCTCCCCCGAATCCCCGACTGCCTGACACCCGCAGATTTTCACCCCTACTAAAAAACCTATTTCGCGAAAAGCGGGTCTGTCACCGCAAAGGCGAACAACGACAGTTCCACTCTTTCCTCCACGTAAGGAGCCACGATTAAATTAACTCACCTTACGCAGGCACTCCGATTTGCTTGAGTTCCTGCAGTTGCTTAAACGCACTGGCCAACGCACTCTGGTAAATCTTGGCTTTCATGGCGTGGTGGTTCATCTTGGTCTGAAGCCGAAGCTTCTCCAACTT
>JBBQPO010000179.1:0-12944 GCA_038217285.1 Chthonomonadales bacterium | reverse complement strand
GCCCATCGCGATGTGTTCACGATGCTGCACGGGGATATGGACAGTATGTCTGGCGTCTGGCAGTTCACGGCAGAAGGCGAGAACCAGACGCGCTTCGACTCCTCGGTCGAGTACGAGTACAACGTCGCGCTGATCGGGCCTATGGTCAAGAACCTCATCAAGAAGAAGATGACCGACAACCTCGAAGCCACCCTCAAGGCCATCAAACAGAAATCCGAAGAGAGCGTTTAACCGGTTATCTCGGGATTTCATTGCCGGGCAACCCAAGGAGTTTGAATATGACAACTGCAATGCCGATGCAGCCGTTCGGGCCGGACGGTGTGCCGGTTTCGCGCATCGCGCTGGGCTGCATGGGGCTGGCGGGAACCTGGAATCCGGCCGAGATCGGACAGGAACACCGCCGCAAGGCCATCGCCACGTTCGAGACCGCGCTGGAAGCGGGCATCACGTTTTACGATCATGCCGACATCTACGGCGGAACCGGGTGCGAAACCATTTTCAAGGACTGTCTCGCCGCCGTGCCTGGCAGCCGGGAAAAGATCTACATCGCCACCAAAGTCGGCATTCGCGCCGGATACTATGAGCACGAGCCCGACTATATTCGCCGCAGCATCGAAGGCTCGTTGAATCGGCTGGGAACGGACTATGTCGATCTCTACCAGCTTCACCGTCCGGATCCGCTGACGCATCCGGAGGCGACCGCCGAGGTGCTGGACGAACTGGTAGAATCAGGCAAGGTGCGGGCGATCGGGGTCTCCAACTACTATCCGCATCAGGTGCTCGCGCTGCAACGTTTTCTCAATGTGCCGATTGTCTCCAACCAGATTTCGCTGTCGCTCCTGCGTCTCGACCCCGTCTACGAAGGTGCGGCGGGCGGCGGAGGCGACGGGGTTCTGGACCAGTGTCTGGAGCTTGGCATCGTGCCGCTGGCCTACAGCCCTATCGGAGGCGGCTGGCTTTCGGGACGACGCGAAGTTCCTGCCGACCATCCCCGACGAGAGCGCATCGAGCGCGTCCTGACCGCCCTGCGCACGATGGCCTCCTCTTACGATGGGGCCACACCGACGCAGCTTGCCATCGCCTGGCTGCTGCGCCATCCCGCCCAGATCATTCCCCTCGTCGGCACCAACAACCCCGACCATATTCGTGAGGCGGTGGAAGCGGGTAAAATCACCCTCAGCCGCACCGACTGGTACACGCTCTGGGTCGCGGCGCGCGGGGAGCGTGTTCCCTGACCGGACGGTTCCCAGACACCGAGGCAGACGATCAACGTACAAACCGCTGATCCGAACAGTCCCCTCCCGGAGAAGGCAAGCCACAGGAAAGCGTACTGGAGACGCAGGCTCCGGCGGTTTGTCGCAATCGTGCTGTTCGTGCTGCTGGCGGCTGCGGGGGGGATTGTAACTGTCAGCCTGCTCGGGCGCACACTCTACTCCTGGCATGGCTTCGAGGTAGAGTTGCGCCTGATGCCGGCCATGCAGGGCGCCACCCGGCTCGTGCTGACTCCGCTCGGCTCGGTCGAGGCACATACGCATGCGGCGCCGGTGGTGTTGATCGCCAGCCTGCAAGGGGTGCGCGTCGAGGAGATCAAGAAGCTGCTGGAGGCCAAACGCGAGAGTCTGGCCCGCGACTTCGAGCGCGCGGCGCGCGCGGATCTGCGAGATTTCGTCCTGCGCCAGCTACTTCTGGCGAGCGTGGGCGGCCTGATTGCCCCGGCGATGATGCGCAGGCGGCGACCGCGCGCCATTCTGGCTGGGGCGCTGATCGGAGCCGGGTGCGTCGGCCTGGTTCTGGCGAATGCGCTGACCACTTTCCAGGGGCGGGCCTTCGAAAAACCGACCTATACCGGCGCGCTGAAGCAGGCCCCGTGGGTCATCGCCTTCGGTCGGGACGCCTTCACCCGCTTCGACGCCCTTTCGCAGAAACTTCACACGGCCGCCGCCAACTTCAACCTGCTCTATGGCCGCATTGCCGCCCTGCCCGACGGCTCGGCGGCAGACGAAGGGCCGAACACGTTCCGTGTCCTCCACATCTCCGACCTGCACGACAACACAGCCGCGCTCGACTTCGTTCGCGACGTTGCCGCGCAGTTCAAAGTGGCCTTTATCGTCGATACCGGGGACCTGACCGATTTCGGAATTCCACCGGAAACCTTCATGGTGCAGGGGATTGCGAAACTGCCCTATCCCTACCTGTTTGTCGCGGGCAACCACGACTCACGCAGTATCACCGACGCCCTGCGCACAGCGCCCAACGTGACCGTTCTGAATGGACAGGTCGTCACTTTCCAGGGAGTGACGCTGCTCGGCCTGCCCAATCCGGCCTCCGACCGCACGGGCTCCGGCAGCGTCGATGCCACGACAGAGGCTCTGCATGCGAACGGCGAAAAACTGCTTCAGGTCGTCCGGTCTCTGCCCGCTCCGCCCGATATCCTCGCGGTGCACGACCCGGAAGAGGCGATTCCGCTCTGGAATCACGTGCCGCTGATCCTATTCGGACACGAACACCGGGACTATATCGACGCGAAACCGGCCTCCGACCTACCGCAGTCGATGCGTACCGTGTGCTGCAACGCGGGCACGACCGGCGCGGCCGGGTTCCGTTACCTAGAAAAAGCGCAGGGTGTGCCTTTCTCCTGCGCCGTCCTGACTTTCCGCCGCCCGGTCGCTCCCGGAGGGCATCCGACGTTGCGGTCCATCGACCTGATCCGCCTCAGCGGCTCCCTGGGGGAGTATTCCATCGCGCACTCCCCCTTCAGCGCCCCTTGAGCAACACCGGACACAATAAGTGACACAATAAGGCAGGATAGACACAAGAATGGTGTTATGGTAGTCGCGTTCTGAAAATCGTTCAGGCCGAGAGGGAGTCGGGGGCGTGACCGCAGCGCAGCAGTAAGGCGGAATCGGAGTCTGGGCCGCAGTCGGCGGGGCGCAGCAGAGTCTGTGTCGGCAGATCGTCTGCGGAGCCGGCGCGGAGAAGACTGGTCTCCGGCTCGATACGGCCGATCGCTTCGTGCACCGCAGTGAGCAGACCGATACCACGCCAGTTTGTCAGGCGGTAGAGCAACGGCAGTGCGCGTCGATCCCCCATTTTTCCGAGGGCGACGGCGAGCGCCTCCGCCTTATCGCGCCAGCCGGGAGGCTGGGTGTTGACCGTCTGTTCCAGGACATACATGAGCGCGGGCAGGGCGGTTGTTTCACGCGCGGCGCCCAGCTTTTCCGCCGCCTCCACCACATAAGGCGTGTAGTCCCCGTAGAGCATGGGAATCCACTCCCCGGCAAATTCAGAGGTATCGCGCAGGCTCCGTTGGAGCTGGCTGCGATCATTCCACCCACGCAAAGCCCGATACAGCCAGACACCGCCTGCCACGCTCGTACATAAGACGATCGCGACGAAAAAGGACACGGGCGGCACCGTGAACGTCTGCGCGCTTTCGCTTCCTCCGGCGATCAGAAGCCCCAATCCTACCGCCAATATTAAAGTCGGTACTCGCTGCATCGTTTTGCTCGCTTCATCGGGTGTAAAGAGCCGTCGTTCAGGCTCCGCAGCACTTTTTGTATTTCTTGCCGCTCCCGCAGGGGCAGGGATCGTTCCTTCCGGCCTTGAACTCGGCGAGGAAGGGAATCTGGACTTCTCTGGGCTCGTCCTCCTCCGGAGCGAATATCGACTCCTCGTCGGACCAGTCTTCGTAGTCGTTGTCCTCATCTCCTCGAGACTCCGCCAGCTTGGTCCAGTCGATATAGGGCGTCACGACGGGCATCCCGAAATGCTCTTCAACCTCCGGCATCTGGACGATTGAGAGATCGACCCGCTGCTCGGCAAACGCCTTTTCGATGATCGCTATCGATTCGCGTGCGCCCAGATCGAGCAGGTTGGTAATCAACAACCCTACGGTGGCTTTGTCCTCTTGCTCGAGCACCAGGGCCTGTTCCACAATACCGATGACCCGGTCCCGCAGCTCCGGATGCTGTTCACCCAGCTCGGCCAGCGCGGATCCTGCTCCGGCGCGATAGTAGGTGTCCGCATCCGCGTCCATCAGCGCCTTCGTCAACGGTTCAATGGCGGGTTCCCCCATGGCGGCATAGTAGAACGGTGCCTCCTCCTGGACATAGTCATCGTCATCGTCGAGCAGTGAGAGCAACGGCTCAATGCCTATACGCGCCGCCTCGCCCAGCAGCGTCAGGGTACAGAGAGCGTGCAGACGCGTCCAACTGCGGGGATCGCTGTCGTCTTCGTCCGCCTCCTCGTCGTTGTACTCATAGTAGGTGTCGTCCTGAACCATTGTCAGCAGTTGCCGGACGGCGGCATCGACATCGCCACTCTTGAGCTCGGCTGCCACCGTCTCATAGACGGGCGGAAAATCGCCCTCTCCAAGCCGAAAGAGTTTGGCGTAAGGCGCGGCATGCGGATGCTGTGGCAGGTCGGGCTTCGGAGCCTTCTTATGTTTCGGCTTCGATTTAAGGCGCAGTTCGCGTAAGGGTGGCGGCATCGGATAGATCTCCTGACGGCCTAGAATGGCCGGAATGGGTTTGAATACCATTATACAACAATGCGCGGCGCGTTTAGCAACGGCATCCCCGGCAGCGACATATTCTCCGAAAGTATTTCACCCGGCGGGCCGGCATCGATCCTGGACACCTCTTCACTATCGCGACTGTCGCGCCGGTTCTGCACCGGTTCTGCACCGGTTTAAGGAGAAATCATGTCCTCTTCCCTCGCCCTCATCGCAGGCGCACACCGCGGAGCGCTGGAGAGTTACAGTTCCGAACGAGACACTTTGCTACAGAACCTTCATAAGGCGGCCGAAGGCGACGAGCGGATTGTCGCGGCGTGGCTCTTCGGGTCTCTGGGCCGGGGAGACGAGGACGAGTTGAGCGACATCGACATCGTCTTTGTCGTCCAGGACGCGCATCTGGCAGACGTCCTCGACGCGCGCTACGCCTTTCTGGAACGCATGGGTGCGTTGCTGCTGGTGCAGGAAGCGCCGCAGAACGCTCCTCCCGGCGGCGCTTACAATATGGCGGTCTACGCGGCCCCGGTCGGGCCGCACACCGTAGACTGTTACTGGCGACCGCTCCAGGGCGCTTCTGTGCCGCCGCACTCCCGTCTGCTGTTCGACCGCGTCGGCATTCCTGCTGCCGAAAACCCGCCTGCCTTCGGCTATCAGCCTGTACCGGAGATTTCCCCCGAAGAGGCGGCTGCCCGCGCCGTGCAGTTCTTCTGGGTCATGGCGCTGATCACTGCGAAGTATGTCGGCCGCTCGCCGTTCGAAGAAAAAAGGGGGCTGCTGCAGTGGGTGCTGGCCCCGCTGTCGGACTGCGAACGTTTCGTAGGACACTCTCCTGCATGGATGCTGGAGAACGCTCCCCCTCACGCAACTCCCACGGCCAAAACCCGTCTGCTCCACGATCTGGTCGCCCGTATGGAGAGCCTGACGCCACTGCTCGCCGCCCGTGGGGTGAACCTTCCTGCCGAGATGCCGCCGCATGCGGGGCGCTACCTGGATTTTATCGACAGCGTAGCAGCCCTCCGACCACACCCCACAGCGCAGGTCGATCCGGTCGAGCCGTCAAGAGGATAATCGCGGCCTCGTCCCGAATGAAACGACAACGCCATCGAAACGCGATGATCGCGGAAACAGAGGAGAGAACCAGCCGCCCATGTCGTCCCGAGCTTCACGCCTGTCCCTTTCTCGAATCTTGATTGCGCTGCTTTTCTGCGGGATGGGTGTGCTGCATTTCGCCAAACCCGAGCCGTTCCTGAAGGTCATGCCGCCTCTCTTCCCCGCGCCCTACGCGCTGATACTGATCAGCGGAGTCTTCGAACTGCTCGGCGGCGTGGGCGTCTTGATACCCCGTGTCCGGCGCGCCGCAGGCATCGGTCTAATCGCGCTGTTGATCGCGGTCTTTCCCGTCAATATATTTATGTTCTGGCGGCAGGCGCAGTCTCACGCCTGGGATCTGACATCGACTGTGCTGCTGGTGCGTCTGCCGCTCCAGTTTATGTTGATGTGGTGGATAGTTTCCGCGTGCCAGTTGACGCGCAAGCCCCGAGCGTCGTAGTCCGGAACCACGCTCTCGACAATTGGCAGCAGCGCGCTTCCGCAAGGATAGGCAAGCTTGGTAATCATGGTTTTCGCTGGAGGTTTATTTTTATGGAAACCATCCGACAATGCTCCTCCCGCTTCGCCGACTGTCCTGCACAAGTAGCCAACTCGGCTCCCGCATGTCACTCTGGCCGGCACGCAGCGGAAAGGATCTCTTATGCCTGAGTCCCAGCCTGATCCAGTGCGAGTACATACAGTGTCGGCCTGATGCCGAGAGTAACGGTCGCCGCCTGAGGATGCTGGAAAGTATAGTGACCCCATTTGTCAATGAGCTGGTCGATGTGGCGCGGGAGCATGTCCAGGTATCCGGCGGCTACGATGGGCCGGTCATGTTCGTCCAGGAGTTGGTGGAACCACCACAGGGAGAGAACAGATGAGCACAGAAGAGCCACAGAAACGGTTGGTGGGTGGATTAGAGTATTTAAGGATATGCCAGAAGCGAGGGATGGGTTACTTTTTTGGAGGTGTCCTCGAAGTCGTCGGAGGCATTTTTGTGCTGGTGGCGCTGTTCGCTTTGTGTTTTGGCGATTGGTGGTGTCTATTCTGGGGTGGCGCCGGAACCGGAATGCTATGGATCGGCCACCGCTTATTCACTAAAACCCTTGAAGCGCCCCCGGTCGAACTTTTGACGAAATCCTCTGCGAAGCGGCTCCCAGAAGTCGAGACGCTGGTTCGTGGCTCCGACCGTCCCGCAATAGATCATCATGCCGATCTCCTCCGCGCCGCCAAACCTGGCCAGGAGACGCCTCCGGAGGAACTGCTGCGGGCCACACAAGGGAGCAAGGATAACGCATTGTGAAAGAAGGCGACGATTACCAACTGCTCGACGATCTCGGCGACATTCCTGCCAACGTGTGGGGCGTGGCCGAGATCGGCATGATGATCACGCATGCATGCCTGGTAGTGAGCTCCTGGACTAATTTGTTCGAATGTGACCGGCTACGCCTGTACTCGGTCCCGGATGGAAACCGTGACCTCTTCGGAAACTGTACAGTAGGTATCGATCTGGTGGGTCTACAAGAGCACTCGCCCCACCAGAGGCCGCGTTAAGCGCGCTCGCCGGGGCTGCGTCCTCGAACAGGGAGACGATAAGTGAGAATATCCCGTAAGATATGGGGAGGGTTCGTCTTTGCGCTCGGCCTTCTCTGGCTGGTCGGCGGCGCGTTCGGCTACTTTCAGGGCAACTGGAAAATGCTGCTGATGGTCTTTTGCGGCATCGTGCTGGTACGCATGGGTTCCAATCTGATGCGCGGCGACAAATCCCACTAACGACCCGGCCCTCCGGCGATGAAGGCAGAGACACCGATGACTCGTTTGCGGGAGCGCCTGCGTGATATTCTCATCAAACCCGAGCCACCTTTGC
The DNA here is from genome assembly GCA_038217285.1 of Chthonomonadales bacterium. Classification (GTDB taxonomy): domain Bacteria; phylum Armatimonadota; class Chthonomonadetes; order Chthonomonadales; family Chthonomonadaceae; genus JANXLO01. Next base: position 5,475 of record JBBQPO010000179.1, on the reverse strand, counting down.
CCGAGGGCCTTTTGTCGGCGGAGAGTGCGCGTTTCACTGCCCTGCCTTCCGGTGGGACGGTCTGTATCAAAGTCTCCACCGCCTACGACCTCCCCTACCCTTTTGCCGTCTCCGCCGGCTTTGTTGGGCAGGTGGTGCGGGAGATCCAGGCCGCCAATCCCACGCTGCATATCGTGCTGACCGAGGGCGGTGTCGGATCGCAGCCGGTCCTGCCCGTCGCCGAGAAACACGGCCTGACGACGCTGCCCGGAGTCTCTTTTGTAGACGCCGAAACCACGGAACCCCTCTTCGTGCCCAATCCGAGTCCGCAGCCGTTTCAGGTCGATGGCTTCTGGCTGCCGCGCCACTGGGTGGAGGCCGACTGCCGCATCCTGCTGACGACCTGCAAGCTCCGCAGCCACCACTGGCGGCGCTGGTTCAGCGGCGGCACCCGCAACCTGATCGGCCTGCTGCCTCGTAAAGAGTACAAGTTGAGCGAGAGCCGACGCAATATGCGCAGCTCCCTCCATAAGCAGGGCATGGACGCGATGGTCGCAGACCTCTACGCCACCACTGGGCGCAACGTCCTGACCATTCTGGACTGCCGCCTGCTGGCCCGGCAGGACGAGCATATCCCCTTGCGTTTCGTGCGCAGAGTCGGTACTGTGCTCGTCGATGACGATCCGGCTCGCGCCGACGAACGCATTGTGAAAGCCCTGCGCCTTCCCTTCACCCCACCCTACCTCAGCCTGATCTCCCAGGCGACCCAGGATCAAGAACGCTCCGCATCTGTCGCTTGTCTGACCGCCAACGAGCCTCTCTCTGGTCCGACCAACTAAGGAAGCCTGTCATGCACCTCGGTGTCCTCTGGAACGTTTTTCTGGCGGCCTTGCCCGTACTCTTTGCCGGCCTGCTCACTGCGGCTTCAGCGCACTTCCGTAAAGCAGGGAAGCCCTTTCCCTGGTTTGTATGGCTCCCCCTCGGCCTGCTCTGGTTGGCCTTCTTACCCAACGCCTGTTACCTGGTTACCGAATGGCGACATTTTCTGTTCCAGGGCTTTCCGTATGCGCTTCAGACCTACTCTGGCCGCATGGCCCTGATCTTCATTGCGAAGGACGGGCTGTTCTTTCTGCTTTACAGTCTCACGGGCTGCCTCTGCTTCGCGCTCGCCATTCGTCCCATCGAGAGGCTGCTGCGTAAAGCGGGTCACAATCCCTTTCTTTGGGCCGTACCGTTTTTCTTTCTTGTTTCACTCGGTGTCTACCTGGGCCTGTTCATTCGCTTGAACTCCTGGAACATCGTCACCCATCCGTCAACAGTGCTCGCGATTACCGTGCATACGCTCAGTGATGTGCAGTTGTTCAAAGCGATCGTCGTTTTCGGTTTCCTGCTGTTCCTCCTCTACGAGGTGGTGGACATCTTTCTGGACGGAGTCGCCTTGCGGCTCGAACGCCGCCATCTCTATCTGCCGATTCTCCATGAGAACCAGCGTCCCGCCTGAAGTCGCCGCTTGACAATCGCCCGAGCTTCTATTAGAATGGTGGCATGGACCGGGCGATAGCCTGTCTGCACGAGAGACGCCATCGAGGAGGACGCATTGGCAGCAAAACCTGGTATCGGAATCCTTTCGTTCGCGCATGGTCATGTCAATGCCTACGCGAACCAGATGAAGACCTTCGAAGACGCCCAACTCGTGGCGGCCTGGGACGACGATGCGGAGCGCGGGCAGCGCAACGCCGAATCGTTCGGCATGGCTTATTCGCCGCATATCGAGGATATTCTCCGCCGCCCTGACATCGACTGCGTCATCGTCGCGAGCGAAACCAACAAGCATGCAGATCTGGTGATCGCGGCGCTGGAAGCGGGCAAGGCGGTGCTGCTGCAGAAGCCGATGGCGATCACGCTGGAGGACTGTGACCGCATCATCGCGGCTGTGGCGAAGACGGGCCAGTGGTTCAGCATGGCGTTTCAGATGCGCTGTGACCCGCAAAATATCCGGATGCGCGAGCTGGTCCAGGAAGGCGCGATTGGACGCATCGGCACCATTCGGCGGCGTCACTGCATACCGGTGCTGTTCAGCAAGGGATTCATCGAAGGGCCGAGCAAGTGGCATATCAGCGCAGAGGCCAACAAAGGCATGTTCTTCGACGACGCCACCCATCCCATCGACTGGCTCACCTGGACGCTGGGCCGTAAGCCGGTCTCCGTCATCGCCGAGATCGATAATGTGCTGACCGACGTCGCGCCCGACGATACCGGCCTCGCCCTCTATCGTTATGCAGACGGCCTGTTCGCCGAGATCTACAACTCCAGCGTGACCCTCGCCGGGGAGAACACCACCGAGATCTATGGCGACAAGGGCGTCATTATCCAGAACCACGGTGACTCGCCCTCGTGCGGCATCAAACCCCCGCATCCTATTGGCGTCAAGATGTTCCAGTCCGACAAGGCCGAACTCGGCTGGCAGGATCTGGGCCTCCCCATTCCCGCCGGTCACGGCGAACGCATCGCCGGAGTCGCCCGCCCCTTTATCGACGCGCTCAAGTCCGGGGTCCCGATGTGTACCGCCGAAGAGGGCCGCGTCTCCGTCGAGATGTGTCTCGCCGCCTATCGCGCCTCCGAAACTGGCTGCCGTGTTGCGTTCCCGTTCGATGAGAAATAGCGTATAACAGATATCTGTCGCGTCTCTACCTATAATCGACATTTGTCTAGTTGTTGTTTAAGAGTAGGAGTTGTATAATGGGCCTTCACTCGTTTGCCTGATATACTAGGCTTTATGGCTTCAGGAGGGTCCCTTATGACTGTCAACCACGCCTCGCCCATTCGTTCGCGTCGCGCCTTCTCTCTCGTCGAACTGTTGGTAGTTATCGCCATCGTTGCAATTCTTGCAGCGCTTCTGTTTCCGGTTTTCGCGCAGGCCCGCAACGGGCGTTCGGCGTCCTGTCTCACCAATAATCAACGGCTGAGCCAGGCGTACTACTTGTATGCTCAGGACTACGACGCGACCAGCGCCTCCCGACCTCGCCTGCTAAGCGCCTACACTGCCTCTGCCGGAATGGCGGCCTGCCCGGACCCCGGATACGTCGGAGCCCTGAAACACACCGAAGCGAAGGACCATATTAATCATAATGGGAAACCGGGCGGCAGCGGCAGCGGCGCCAATATGGTTTATCACAACGGCATTATCATGCCGTACACCGTGGCAGGCGCTATCTTCTGGGGAACCAGTTGGGGCAACTACACAGGCGACAAGATCACCGGCATCGATCTCTGGTATCAGGGATTCGGCGGCAGCCACTACGCAATGACCTCCGATGAATTTACCGGAACCAATGGCCAGGTCGGTCCTACAGTCACGTACGTCGGCCATGTGATCGATACATCTCCTGCGGGTTCGCCGGCACAAACCTCGACGATTCTGGCGGAGGTCTGCAAGGCAATCCCCAATCCCGACCCATCAGGTTTGGGTTATTATGGGGTCTATTCCGATCAACCACGCGGCGGAGCGGGCTACTGCGGCTATCACAGTTACGGTTCCTGTAATGGCGTCAACGTTCAGTTCGCGTTCTTCTTCAACCTGGACGGCGATGCCGGCTGTGACCCCCAGGACACTTCCGGTCTGCACTCCCAGGGTCTGGCAGCCCTTTCCAACGTCAGCGGCCATGAGCTTTCCGAGGCCCGGACCGACCCACGCAACGGAGGCTGGTACGATAGCAGGGGTCAAGAAAACGGCGACAAGTGCAACTTCACCTTCGGCGCTCCGCTGCTGACGTTTTCCAATGGCTCTCAGTGGAAGATCCAGGGAGAGTGGTCGAATGCCGCCTTCACCGCCGGCACGGGCTATCCGAACTCCAGTGGCCAAAAGGGGTGCCTGTCCGGATTGTAAACTTCTCTACGGTTCATTCCGTCCATTTCGGCATATAGAGCCCAAAGAGCTTCGAGCGCACATTCCTGAAAGGGAACGTGCGCTCGAGCTGTTTGCGTTACCTGAACCTATCGCATTTAAAGACGAGGACGGAAACGAACTTTGGGCGTCTCGTCGTCTTCCGGCTCGTCCGGAGCGGCCTGCGGTGATCGTTTTTCAACCACCACCGGCAAGGTCCGTGCCATGAAGCCCCATGTGGGCGAATGGACCGGTGGAGACTCGCCCCTGGAGTCACCCCTTCCCCGAATTCTGGGTACAATGGAGAGGGTAACAAAGGAAAAGGGCAATCCGCTGGAAACGATGAAAGAGTATTGGGTCGCCGATGGACATCAGGCCCGGTCGCGCTGGGCGGATCGAACAACGGAAGCGGCTCGGCCTACGCAAACTTCGGTGTGATGGCGTTCCCCACGAACTACCTGATCGATGCCAATGGCAAGATCCTGTGGCGGGCGCTGGGCTACAACGATTTCGCCGGCCCGGAGTTCAAGGCCGCTCTGAAGAAGGCGGGCCTGAAGTGAGCTTGATCGAGATCGTTCCGTATCAGGCCCGATGGACTACCGAATTCCAGCAGGTCGGAGCCGCGCTTCGACAGGCGCTCGGTCTACTGGCCCTGCGCATCGATCATATCGGCTCTACGGCCGTGCCGGGACTGGGAGCCAAGGACATCGTGGATATTCAGGTGACCGTGGCGTCCTTCTCTCCGGAGGAGCCATTGATCGGCGCGTTTTCTGCCGCCGGTTGTCCGTGGGTCGGTGGCATCCGGGAAGATCACCGGCCGGCAGGAGACGACCGGCCCGAGGCGGAGTGGCAGAAACGCCTTTGCCGCCAGCCCGAGGGAATGCGACGTGTTCATATCCATGTCCGTGCCACCGGTATGGCTAACCAGCGCTACCCGCTGCTGTTTCGCGACTATCTTCGGTCCAATCGCGCGGCAGCGGGAAGTTATGACCAGGTCAAGCGCGAACTTGCCCGCTTGCATCCCGACGACATCGACGCATACTACGCCATCAAGGATCCCGCCTGCGACCTCATCATGGCTGCCGCCGAAGCCTGGGCCACAGCCACCCACTGGAAGCTCGCACCGTCGGACGCCTGACTCCAGCTTTTTAGCGGAGAACAGAAATGCTCCAGGAAGCGGACCGTAGCAAATGTAAAAGTCATCTAGATTGACTTGTCATCGTGTGTATTCGAGAGGACTGCTCGTACCTGAAAGCCTGTGTGGAGTTTTCAGGAATGAGAGGAACGATCATTCCCGTCAGGACGAAGCCGTTTACCGTGTAGCTCGACAGAGTGCTTCCGCCGCTCGTCGTTGTGTTCGCCAGAATGGTGAGGATTCCCCGCGCATTGTGGGTACAGTTGACGGTGACGCGGCTTGCGTCCGTCTGCTGGCTTAGCCAGTCGTTGTTGAGGTAGCTCCAGTTCCACGTCTGGCCGGAAGGATTTTGCAGCGAAGTCAGTCTGTCGGCCGCATCGTTGCTGTAACCGAAACTCGTGCTGTCCGGCAACTGCATCGACTTTTCTACCGCCGTTATTTGGTCTTCGCTACAGAAACGACTACATTTGCTACGGAC
>JBBQPO010000178.1:0-12961 GCA_038217285.1 Chthonomonadales bacterium | reverse complement strand
CAGAGTAAATACGGCTTCTGGTCCTTGATCGTAGAGGTGTTGGAAAGCTTCGCGTGTTAGCATAGGTATCCTACGAGACGATAAGGCAAAAGATTCCCGGCGATTTCAGGCTGGACAGTAACCTACAGAGATTGCTGCTCAACGTCGCACCGATGCGCCCGGTATTTATCTGAGGGCCGCCGGGGATCGGCAAGTCGGCGCTGGTGGAGCAGTTTGCCCACGATGTCGGGATCGACTGCGTGTCGCTGCTCGGTTCGCAGCTTGCGCCGACGGACCTGCGGGGCGTGTTTGCCGTACAGGGGCGCGGCGGCACGGTCTTGCAGCCCGCGATCAACTTCCTGCTCGGTCGGCCCGACTTCCCGCCCGCAGCGCCCATCATGCTTATCACCGACGGCTGGTGCGAAGAGGAGCTGACCGTGCCCCGTGACTACTGCTTCCTCCTACCGCGCAAAAAGGAACAGGAAAAGGTGTTTCGCACTCCTCTCCGCACGACCGCGCCAGTCTTTCGCGTCCTGAAAGAGGAGAGATATGAAAGGGTTAAAAGCAAACCTACGCGAAAACGATTGTGGAGCATTTTGTTTTTTTACCTTCGGGAAGTGTGTAACATACTAAGGCAACTCCCAAGAATTACTGCTCCACATTCGGACCCCTTCTGACTTCAACCGAGGCGGAATTGTGGAGCGATAATAGCTTGGCGGTTCCTAATCAGATACTTCATGCACAGACCCCCTCGTTGCAAGGATTGTGCCAAGACCAACGACGCTGCCATTCTCCGCTTCCGACAGTCACCAGATCCGGCAAGAAAACCTTGGGATTAGATCGCCTCTTCTCTTCTCTCCATCAATCCGCATACGAACCGAAAAGCGGAATATCACGCGATGGAGGAGTATAGGCGGGCGATATTGTATCTACTGCTGCTGTGGAGACGTGCGGACTCAGGTTCGGGCGCACAGAGGGCGAGAAATCCAATCGGGAAGGGGATTGGGACTGATGGCAGCGAAGGTTCAGACTTACAAAGACTTGCAAAGCTGGCTCAAGACTCTCTCCGACGAGCAGCTCGCCGCGCCGATCCTGGCGACCGCTGGCGCAGACGACTACGGACAGACCGAATATGTCTTTATCACCGAACTGGTGGATGTGGCGCGCGAGCATCCGCAGGTGTCGGGAGGCTACGAAGGGCCGGTTCTGCTCGTGCAGGAGTTGGTGGGACCGCCGCAGGGAGAGAACGAATGAGCGAGAAGCCACGGAAGCGGTTAGTGAGTAAACGGGAATATATTAAGATTCTGAGGGCAGACATCTCCATTTTCACTTCCCACCTCAGCATCATCGTGATGTTGCTAGGCGCGGGAGTGTTCTTTCTCTGGATGGCTTGGGGAATGGTTTCTAGCTTTCTTGTGCTTCAATCACCATGGTACGCTTACCTCTTGCCCATACTTTGTGTAGGTCTCTCTCTCTTGCCATTATACATTGGACTGATATTAATGTTGTTAGTAGACACCCCGAACGTAAAAACAGTGACCTTCATCGCGTCTAAAACTGCGCCACCGATTTCGCCGGAAGAGAGCCTCCTCCGTGCCTCCGACCTCCCGCCCTCCCACCAGCAGGCTGAACTCCTCCGAGCGGCCGGACAGGGAGCGGAGACGCCCCCGGAGGAACTGCTGCGGGCCGTACAGGGGAATAAGGTGAGTTGGCCATGGCTGCTCCTGCTGCTGGCCACCGGCGCGCTGCTGATGCTTTGCGCATGCGGAACGAATCAACCTTCTCCCAGCGAACCCGCGTCATCGAGCCATGCCGTATTGCCAACTGAGATTACGCGCGCCGCCGTAATAGATGTTCGGGAGGTCCGGCGGGCGCTTACTTCCGCCGAGGCCGCGAACTATTTGGGAGATAAGGTTTGCGGGGCCTGTCATGCGCGCGTAGCTGCGACACACGCGCACTCCGCGCATGCACAAACACTCCGCGCCGTTACCGTGGAGCAGGACGGGCCGATCTTCCGTCACGCGAATGCGGTAAAGGACCCTCGAAACCACTTTACCTACGGAACGGTGGTCCAGCAGAATATCTGTCAGATGTTGGTGTTCAATAAGAGCGTGGAAGCGGCTTTGCCTGCTGATTTCGCGGTGGGAAGTGGCAAGCACGCGCGAAGTTACCTGAATCGCGATGACCTCAACGGATGGGTCTCTCTGCGATTGAGCTACTACCTCGCGGCCGGGAAATGGGACTTTTCGGCAGGCCAGCCGCCGGAGCGCACTCTGTCGTCGTCGATGGGAACCGAACTTAAGGGACCACAAGTCACCGCGTGCCTCCTCTGCCACACGACCGTCGTTCGCTCACAAGCCGGCCTCGACCTTGCGGGAGAGACGGTCAGGGCGGACGCATACCCCGACTTGGCGGCCTCCAGCTTCGGCGTTGGTTGTGAGCGGTGCCATGGCCCAGGTCGGGCTCACGTCGACGCGGTATCCCATGCAAAGGAGCCCCTGCTGCGCGTCGAGGCGACGGCAAAAGCGGTCCACGAGACATTTGGAATGGAGGATCTGTCGCGAGCGACCCCCGCCAGGATTACCACGCTGTGCGGCTACTGCCATCGCACCTTACAGAATTCGGACATGCGCGATCCGCACAATGAGGCGGACGTGCCCCGATTCCAGGGCGTTGCGCTGGAGCGGAGCCTCTGCTATCAAAAGAGCGGCTCGCTCTCCTGCCTGTCGTGTCACGATCCGCACGCGGATGCCGATGCAGACCGCTCCCATAACGACGCGGTCTGCCTCAATTGCCACTCCTCCACGACCGCGCGTCCACCAGGCGAACGACCATCCCTCAGCGCCGGACCCGTCCACGATCCGCAGGGCGTTCCCTGTCCTGTCAACCCGCGAAAAGATTGTACGGGATGCCATATGCCGCAGCAGATGGTCGCCCTGGGGCCTGGAGTTCAATACACGAACCATTGGATCAAGGTATGGCCGGGGACAGCAGGGCGCTCGCGTCCACCCGGCGCACGAGGGCTGCGGCGGACACCGGCGATGCCGCCATGAGAAAGCTAGGTTGGGAAACGGACCGTCTCCCGTCCGTCTTCTACGCGACCCCCAGCCTTTGCCGTTCCAACTTCCTATCGTCCGGCTTCCGCTGCAAAACAGAGGAATCTGTCCTTCGACTGTGGAATCCAGCCTCGATATTTGCGGTCAGCCAATTTGTTGCGGCTAGCGCTCGAAAATATAAATAAAGGAGAGACCTCTCGCTTGAGCAACTTACGACAGCAGATCATGATTCTGCATCTGGCGCAGCCGGAACTGGATGCACCGACCATCGCCTGGGCGCTCTATGATGGAGCGAAGCCCGAGGACGAGCGGCAGATGCAGTCCGGCGATGAAGAGAAGCCGCCCTACCGCTCCGTGCTGGCAGCCATGCGCGACGGATGGTTCGTGCTGCAAGTGCCGCCACTGCCTTACTATGCCTATGGGAAAGAGCATGAAACCGGACATCTGCCCTACGAATATGTCTTAGAGAGAAAGGTGGAGAAACCATGAGCGGCGTCACGAAAGAGCATCTTTTAACCGCCAAACAGATGGCGCAGTTCGTGCTGGACGGCTTTCTGCTGTTCGACGGATTTATCCCGCAGGAGCTGAACGCGCGGGTCTATGCCGAGCAGCAGGCCGGAAACGGTCAATGGGACAAAGGCACCGCGATCCATGAGGTGTTCGAACTGCCGCAAGTCAAAGGGATCTTGCAGAGTCTCGTCGGGCGCAACCCGGTCTACGACCACTCCGCCCTGCATGTCGTCGGGCCACAGCAGCATGGGGCGCAGGCCTGGCATGCCGACTCGATCATCGATGTGCGCCCCTTCGCATTCGATATCCAGGCCATGTACTTCTCGCATGATGCGCCGAAGGAGATGGGACCCACGATCATTCTCCCCGGCTCTCATCTGCGCCGCACCAGCAACCTCAGCATCGCGCGCTATAAGAACATCGTGGGGCAGCGCCAACTGGCCGGCAAGGCCGGAACCATCGGCTTTCTGCATCAGGCCCTCTGGCACGGCGCACAGCCCAACTTTACCGACAATACCCGTTATATGTTCAAGCTGCGCCTACGGGCTGGCGAAGAGCAGCGCGGCCTCTTCAATACCGACGGCTACAACTCCCCAGAAATACGCCGCCTCCTGAACACCATGCCGCACCGCTGGCATGGCGAATCGGATCGTGCCGAAAACGTGCAGCGCGCCAGGCTCTGGCGCTACCTCTGCAACGATGACAGCGTCGATGTCGCCTTCGAGGGCGTCCTCACACGCATGGGGCTTTAGGAGCGACGGAAAGTCGGCCGGGAACGCGTTGGCGACGGTGTCGCAGAATCCATGTTCTGCTGTCGCAGAATCCATGTTCTTTCGTTGGATCGACCGTCTCCGGTCACAATTAGCAGGAGTCTTGCAAGGGATTGTAGAAAATGTAGTGTGAGCCCTTACGTATCCTGGCCGCTCTCGCGTGGTTCTCGTTCGTATTATTTTTTATCTGTCCATCACAAATTCGGCAGTTCGATGTCTGCCCTTATTGGTATGTCCAGCACGCTGGCTGTAAGCGGAAAAGATAGCAGGGCATCTCTTAATCGAGTGGGTGCCTTTCATGGTGCGTACCGCGAATAGAGCGGTACAGAGGAGAAGAGTGTGAGACAAGCAAAACTCAATACGCCCGAAAAGCGGGCGCGTGTGGGCGAACGGATCAAGGTCGCCGCCACACAGTCTGGCCTTTCTCTCAAGGAGTTGGCGCAAGCCTGCGAGACGAAGCCCTCGATGATCTATCAGTACGTGCGTGGCATCACCTCGATCCCGCCCGATCTGGTCGAACGGATCGCGGCGGTCACGCGGGTCCACACCGATTTCTTCGATCCCGAAAAGGACGGTCGTTCTGCGTTCGGTCTGGCCGCCGACCAGCCGTCGCCCGAGGGGGGCATCTCGGTGCTCAACGCCCCCAGCGGGGAGCCTGCGGCCCGGCTGCGCATCGGTTCGGAACTCAAGCAACTATTAACACTCGCGACGGCTCAAAACAAGCCGGAGCGTGACCGCGCGGCCTATCGCTCCTCCCTGGAACAGATATTCGCCCTAGCCCATGCCACGGGAAATCAGAGACAGGAGGCCAACGCCCTCTGGAAACTTGCGACGCTGAAGGCGGAAGAGAACGATTTCGCCGGAGCCGAACAGAACTTCCTCACGGCCCGAGACATCTTCCTGAGCGAAGGCCCGGACGACCACCGTCAGATGTTGACGCTGGCGCTCGCCGACGCCTATCTGCATCAGGGCAACTTCGATACGGCGCGGGCCTATCTCGACGAGCTGGCGGGCGGAAGCGACCCGGATATTCTCTATCGTACCCATCTCGAAATGGGCATGCTCGCTTTCCGACAGCATGACCACTCCGGGGCGCTCAAGAGCTTCTGCCGGGCCGCCGGGTACCTCGAAAAGATCGAACCCGAGAAGCGCTCCCCCAAAGCCCTGCTCTCCCTGATCGGCAACCTCGCGGACATCGTCCGTGCCGCCGGTCACTACGAAGAGGCGATCATGCTCTGGAGCCGCTGCCTGCAGCAGGCCACCACGGAGCGCAAGGCCGACGCTTTCCTGGAATCCATCATCGAGATCGCGCAGTGCTGCACGCTGATGGGACGCTTTGGCGAAGCCAAACAGCGCCTGGAGCTGGCTTCCGTGCTGGCTGGCTTCCTCTTCGAGGACGAAGGACGACTCAGCGTCGCCCGCGCCCTGCTCGCCGATGTGCTGGTGACGATGGGACATCTCGACAGCGCCAAAGAAAACGCGCGCGCTGCAATGCGAATCGCCAACAAAGTACGCTCCGCGCGCCCGACCATCATCGCCTCCATGGCTCTCGCAGAGACCTATCTGGCGGCAGGACAGTGGAACGATGCTTTAGACTACACGCAGGAAGCGCTGGACGAGGCGAAAACGTCGAAACGGCTGCGCGAAATCGCTCAGGTACGGGAACTACGCTCGCGCGCCTTCCTGCGCAAGGAGGAAGAGGCGCGGACCGGCGGTAACGAGGCCGGTGCGAAAGAGGCCCTCCGTCAGGCCTTTGCCGAAGCCAGCCAGTCGATGGATTTCGCCACCAAAGCCGACTCCGTGGCCGAACAGGTCGCCGCCCACCTTGCTCTCGCTCGCTGCTACTTCCGACAGGAAGATGGCGAGGCCGCCGAGCGGGAAGCCCACGCCGCTCTGGAACTGACGGCGGACGGCGGTGTCGGACTGCAAAGGCTGCTGGGCGAGGAGATCGACAACGTGCCGGAACTAATGCTCTCGCCGGAGGTAGATCTGCCGAGTCTGTTCGCAGGGCGGCGGGTTCACCTGCCTTCGCTGGAGTGGCAGGCTCTCTATCTGGAGGGGACTCTGCGAGCCACCCGCCTCGGCCCAGGGGAAGGCTTCGCCGCCATTCGCGACGCAGCTCAGACTCTGACCCGCATGCTGGCCACCCTCACCCAGTCGGAAGCCGTTCACTTCCAGCAGCGTCATCCGGAAGTATCGGACGTGTTCGCGAAACTGTCGCAGTTCGCCCTGTCGGAGGGCGACCGCCAGGAGACCACCGTCCTGCTGGAAAGCGCTCGCTGGATGCAGATCACGCAGAAACCTGCCCTGGGTAAGAAAAACGGCAACGGAAAAGGGTAATAGCGGTTCAAATAACGTTTTGGGTAATAGCGGTTCAAATAACGTTTTGAGCCGGTGCACGCAACAAAACCAACGCCCTTTCGTCGCAGTTCGCGCGACGAAAGGGCGTCTCTGTTGTAGACGATGCAAGTTTGCGGCGTAGCGACTCCACCGGCCTCTACGCTCCATTCGGATCGGTCTTTACGGAGGGGGAATACGCGACCAGGTTCCATCTGGATAGAGCGTGGTGCCTTCGGAGTAGTTCAGATTGCCGGCCATGTCGTACGTGGCCGAAGGAACCGAATGGGCCGCGCCGCCGGCAGTGTAGGTTCCCGTAGCGGTGAGTTCGCTTCCATCCACGTAGATGATGTGGGAACTGGTCACGGTGGACGGGGAGGATTTAGGCGGACCGCCGATATCACCCCAGCCTTCTGCCAGGGCGATGGAAACCGCCAGTACCAACAGTGAGAGAGAAGACACGGTAATGCGAGAAAAACGGCGCAAGCGGGCAGTAAGAGTGTTCATCGAGATTCTCCTTCTATCACAAGGGGGCGCCTCAGCGCACCCGGCGCAGTAACAGCCCGTTCGTCAGGCCGTTCTGATAAGAAGAACGGAGCAAAACCGCACAATCTAACAGTTCTCGCGCAGAAATGCCGGGATTTTTTTGGGAGGATGAAGATGGACGAAATTGGTGGAGAGAGCTCCCGCAGCGCGCGGGAGAGAAGGCGATCCCTGCACCTCCTGGAAACAGGGGAGTTGGCGACGTTTATGGAGGCCCGTGCCCCGGAACTGCGCATTGTGGACATGCGGGGCTATGTGCGGACGCAGACAGAGGCGGATGGCTCTCAGACCGCCGTTTACACGGGCGCTGCGGAAGAGTATGCCGTCGCCCATATTCCGGGAGCTGTCTATCTCGACTGGACGCAGGACATTGTCGATCTCGACGCTCCGGTGCCGGCGCAGGTCGCGGGAGCCCGGAAGATGCGGCAGGTCCTCGAGGCGGTGGGCCTCGGTGACGATCAGGAGATCGTTGTCTACGACGCCCATCCTGCGGCGCAGTTCGCCACACGCTTCTGGTGGGCGCTGCGCTACTACGGACACACGAATGTGCGTGTGCTGAATGGCGGCTGGGCGAAATGGACACGGGAGGGTAGGCCGACGACAGCGGCCGTTCCCGCCTATCCCCCCACCATTTTCAGCCCGCACCCGCAGCCGGAGTGGCGGGCCACGGCGGAGGAGGTTTTGGGACTGCTGCATGCCGAGGGCGTCCTGCTCCTGGACGCGCGTGATGAGGGGCAGTACAGCGGACGCATTCGCCGCGGCAAACGCGGCGGCCATATCCCCGGCGCGAAACATCTGCCCCGCGAAGCCTTCTTTCAGCCGGACGGCCTCTTTCGAAGCACTCCGGAACTTCAGTTGATCGTCGAGGCGGCAGGAGCACAGCCCACCGACCGCATCGTCGCCTACTGCAACGGCGGCGTCGCCGCCACCTCCGCCCTCTTTGTACTCTCCCTCCTGGGTTTTCTGCGCCTCACCAACTACGATGGCTCCTGGAACGAGTGGGCCGAGCGCGAGGAACTCCCGGTCGAATAACACTGTTATTCAATAACGGGAATCAGCAGGATTTTGCCACTCCCCTGTGGAAAAACGAGCGTGTGAACTCAGAGCCTGACAAGTCCATAGCGGAGCGCCCGCGCCCTGTGCTGTCCCGCGCCGAAATCGCGACTCTGGTCGGGATGACCCTGTGCGTCGCAAGCCTGTTCCTGACCTGGAAGCGGGAGCCGGTCTCCCAGACGCTGCTGCACTCCATGCCCGCGACGTTGATCATCAATCCCCCTTCCGATTTCGCGGTCATCGGCTTCGGACTGCCCCTGCGCTGGCCCCTGACGTTTTGCGCGGTCCTCTGTGGAGCCAGCCTGCTGGCTGTGCCGAAGCCGTCCAACCGGGCGCGATGGGCTGCCATTCATATCACTTCTGCGGCGCTCTGCCTGCTCATCCCCGTAGCACGCTTCGCCCTGGAGGCCGGAGTCATGGTGGCGCTTGTCGGCGGCGCCCTGGCGCTTTTCGGCGCGTTGGAACGGTTTGGACTCGGCGATACGAACCGTGGCAAAGTGGATGCGTGATCTGGGCGCGGAGGTTTACGGGGAATCTTGACCCGATGCGGTGCGTTTCCGAAAAAGAGTGCAGGGACGTTCGCTCATGAAAGCGAATAGTGAGCTATCACATCTGTGCGGTAAATTCGAATATGAGCGAAATGAGGAGGCGGCGTTGCCGACAATGCAACGCACGTCGCCCGGAACGGGGGTCTCTATGAAAGCTGTCATCATGGCCGGTGGTGAAGGAACGCGCCTGCGTCCGCTGACCTCCCAACGCCCCAAGCCACTTACTCCGGCTCTGAATATGCCCATCATGGAGCATATCGTGCTGCTGCTCAAGCAGTACGGCATCATCGACATCGTCGTCACACTACACTATCTGGCGGACGAGATAGAGAACTATTTCGGGGACGGCTCCGAGTGGGGAGTCAATATCGTCTATTCGGTCGAGGACACGCCGCTCGGCACCGCCGGCAGCGTCAAACAGGCGGAAGAGTTCTTACGCGACGACGCCTTCCTGATCATCAGCGGTGACGCCCTGACCGACATCAACATTGAAACCGCCATCAAGTTTCACCGCGACAAGCAGAGCCTTGCCACCATCGTTCTCTCCCACGTTCCCAATCCGCTGGAGTTCGGCGTCGTCATCATCGACGACGGCGGCCATATCCGTCGTTTCCTGGAAAAACCCTCCTGGGGCGAGGTCTTCTCCGACACCGTCAATACCGGAATGTATATCCTGGAACCCTCGATTTTCGACTATATGGAGATGGGGAAGAACTACGACTGGAGCCAGGACATCTTCCCGCAGATTCTCGCGGAGAACAAGGCCCTGTTCGGCTACGTAATGAACGACTACTGGTGCGATGTGGGCAACCTGCAGCAGTATCGCGAGGCGCAGTACACCGTCATGGATGGCCATACGCATGTGCATGAAGGTCTCTCGACAGACTATCGGAGCCAAGGAGTCTGGATCGGAGAGGGGCAGGACATCGACCCGACGGCGCATATACGCCCGCCCGTCGTCCTCGGCAAGAACTGCAAGATCAAGGCCCACGCTATCGTCGGCCCCTACTCGGTCATCGGCGACAACGCCATCATCGAGGAGAAGGCCGAGGTACAGCGCAGCGTTCTCTGGGACAACGTCTATATCGGCGCCGAATCGCATCTGACGGGCTGTACTGTCTGCTCCCACGTTCAGATCAAGAGCAATGTCGTCATTCAGGAGGGCGCGGTCATCGGTTCGCGCTGTCGCATCGAGGACGATAGCACGATCCGCACACAGATCAAGCTCTGGCCCGACAAACTGATCGAGGCGGGCAGCACCGTCACGATGAGCCTGATTTGGGGCCAGAAATGGGCGGGCTCCCTCTTCCGGGGGCAGGGCGTGATGGGCATTGCGAACATCGAACTGACGCCCGATCTCGCCTGCAAACTGGGCGCATCGTTCGGCGGCTACTTGAAGCGCGGCGCAACCGTCGTCACAAGCCGTGATTCCGGGCCGGTCGCCCGCATGCTGAAACGCGCGATGATCTCCGGCCTGCTCTCCGTCGGCGTGAATGTGCTGGATATGCGCTCCATGCCTCTGCCGATCGCGCGGCACGGTATTCTGGGAACGCAGGCCAGCGGCGGCGTCCATATCCGTCTCGCACCCGACAATCCCAAAATGGCGTTGATCGAATTTTTCGACGAGCAGGGCGTCTATCTCTCCAAAAACGCCGAACGCAAGGTCGAGACGATCTTCTTCCGAGAGGATTTCCGGCGGGTCGATGCCAATCAGGTCGGCCAGTTGGAGTTTGCGGGCCGCGGCGTGGAGCAGTACGCCGAATCGTTCTACCACCATCTGGATATCAAGCAGGTGAAGACGCGCAACCTGAAGGTGGTGGCGGACTTCGCCTTCGGGCGGCTGGCGAATGTCTACCCGACGATGCTGGGGAAGATGGGCTGCGACCTTATCGCGCTCAACGCCTATCCGGACGTTTCGAAGACGCCCAAGACGCCGGACGCGCGGCAGGGTCTGCTTCCCAATCTGGCGCAGATCGTGCAGACGCTGCGCGCCGACCTCGGGGTGCTGTTCGAAGCGGACGGCGAACGCATGACGCTGGTGGACGAGTACGGCAATGTGATCGAGGGCAACAAACTCCTGGCGCTCATGTCGGTGCTGGTGGCGCGTACACGTGAGCGGGCGAAGATCGCGGTGCCGGTAACGGCCCCGCGCGCGATCGAGACGCTGGTAGGTCTGCACGGCGGCCTGGTGACGCGGACACGAACCGACATGCGCGAACTGATGGCGCTCTGCGTTGGAGATGCCAATCGGCCGGGGCGCGTCGATTTCGCGGGCGATGACGCGGGTGGCTTCATCTTCGCGGAGTTCCAGCCGACCTTCGACGCCATGTACGGCTTCGGCAAGCTGATGGAGCTGCTGGCGACCACCGACCTCAACATCTCCGAGCTTGCGGCGGAACTGCCCGAAGCCCATATCGCGCATACGATGATCCGCTGCCCGTGGGAGGCGAAAGGCCGCGTCATGGGCGCTCTCACGAAAGAGGCGCATACGCTTTCGGGCGAGAGCGGGCGGCGTGTCGAGCTGATCGACGGCATCAAGTTCTACGAGGATGAGGACTGGGCGCTGGTGCTGCCGGACGCCTCAGAACCCTTCTTCCACGTCTACGCCGAAAGCGATACCCCCGAAAAGGCCAACGAACTCCTCTGCCGCTACGTCGCCCGCGTCGAAGCCGAACGCGGCTAACGCTCCCCGAGGATAAGCGGACCAACAAAAACAGGCCAATTCTCCAAAAGGGAATTGGCCTGATTCGTAACCATAGAAAAGGAGGCGTCTTTATGAAGCGTTTAGACATTGAACCCGATCCCGCTCTGCCGTCAGACCTGGGGATCCTGTTGGCGACCTGGAAAGATGGCACACGCGAGTGGCGCGATAACCTGGGATCGCCGTCGCCCGAAGCGGTCACATGGCAAATCTATCCCGACGGGCCAAGCATCGGGGGCCTCCTGTTGCACATGGCGAGTTGCGACCAATACTGGCTGCAACAGTTCGTCGAGAAGGTCGAACTCGACCAAACCGATCCGGCCATCGCGTATGACCTGACGATGGATCAATATATCCCCAACTGGCCCGCGCCACCGGCGGAGCCGATCAAGTGGTATTTCGACATCCTCGACCGTGCCAGAACCGGCGTTTTCGAGACAATCGCCCAACATCGTGACTCTCTGTCAGAGCATCCACGTCGCGACTACATCGTGACATATCGCTGGATCGTCGCGCATCTTGTCGAGCACGACTCTTATCACGGAGGTCAGGCCGTGCTGCTGCACGAAGCCTGGAAGAAGCGCGCGACATCACTGTGATTTGATTCCGATATTTGTCTCCTCGAGGCATATGGCCTGCACGATGGTGGAACGGCTCAGGAGCACAGTGAATGTCAGGGCTGAATGTTTCGCCATTCCTCGGCAGCGACGAAGCGGGAAATATGAGCGACGTTTGATGTTGCTACAATGATGTCGCTCGCCGGAACAGCCAATGTCAGCGCCTGAGCGGCGAGGATTACGTCGATATCAAGCTTTTTCGGGTCGCCGGTTGGGATACCGCTACGTCGTCCTTGCGCCCATAGATCGGCGGCATGCCGCATCGCTGCGGTTGTGATAGGAAGATAGCGGCAGGCAGCCGTCAAGTTGTCGAGCCGAGCAGTACTTTCTGTCTTAGCGGCTCGCAGAAGTTCACGTCGCAGTTCATAGTCGATCACTTCAGGAATGTAGAGGCGGTGTCCTGCTCCTACGCAGGACGTAGCCCATTGCATAATAGCGATCAATTCGGAATTTTTCGGTGGTAGGCACAGTGCGCTTAAGGGCGAAGAGTCGAGCACAATGTGACGTGTCATGGAAAGACAGGCCTTTCCCCCGTGAGCGCACGATTCGCGTTCAGATTGCGTTTGAGTTCGTCATACTCTTCCTCAGACTTACGGATCTCTTCCGGATCATCGGTAGCAGCCTCTTCTAGCCAGGATTTGAGAAGAGCCATAGCAACGGCGTTTTCGGCATCTATCACAGGTTTAGCCTCGTCTGCGGTTCGGGCTGGCTCTTCGTCCGTTTCAAGTTCGATCAAGCGGAATCGCCCTTGCGGGCGTTGGGCCAAATAGAGCGTGAGCTCCTGCGGCGTACCTTCGTGAATAGGTTGCTGGGTCACTGACTTTATTGCCTCCATTGCTGTCTCGAT
>JBBQPO010000177.1:0-12962 GCA_038217285.1 Chthonomonadales bacterium | reverse complement strand
CGTGCTGATGCAGGCGGGCCAGTCCGGCAAAGCGCAGGAGGTCACACTGGCGATCCAGGCGCTCCAGTCGGGTGGGAATGCGGAAAAGACACTGATGGGAACCATGCTGAACCTGGATCAGGGCAAGCGGTAGGGGAGAAGAGCCATGAGCAACATCGAGGCAACACGAGTCATGGGCGCGGTCGCGCCGTCTCCTGATCGGACGATGGTCGTGCCGGGGGGCGGCATGCCGACCCAGCAGATGGGGGGCGACCCGATGCGGACGCAGATGGGCGGCACGACGAGCTGCCTGGTCTGCAAATCGGTCACGCCGCTTATGGAGCCGTTCTGCGGCGACTGCGGATTTCTGCTGACCTCCGCTCCGCCGGAAGAGACGGCCCTGCCTCCGCAGGAGGCAGGGCCCGCCGAACTGATCGATCTGGCCGACGGACGGCGCTTCCGACTGCATGTCGGCGTCAACACGGTCGGACGGCAGGGTACCGACGTGCTCATTACCGACGCGACGATCTCGCGCAATCACGCCCAGATCACCCTCGAAAATGGCGGCGTCACGGTGGAAGACCTCGGCAGCAGCAACGGCACGAAGGTAGGAGATCTGCGCCTCAGCGCGAACCAGCCGACGAGCGCGCCGGCGGGAACCGTGCTGAAGTTCGGCAACTGGCAGGCGCGTCTGGAGATCGGCGGCGGAGCGGCGGGCGAGGCGGACAAAACGGTCGTCCTCAGCGACAGGACGATTGTCGGAACGCCTGCGACAGAGGATCGGTCCATCGTCGGCATCCCGCCTGTCGGAGCGGAGGGCGCTGTTCCCGCGCCGCCTCCGCTGGAGCCGGAGGCGGCTGGCCCGGTTGTCGCGATGCTGCACAACGAGCAGGGGCCGTCGCCGGACATCACGATCACGGCGACGACCATCACGATTGGCCGACGAGCCGGAAACACGCTCGTCTTCCCCAGCGACGCCTATATCTCGGGGCGGCATGCGGAGATTACGACGGACCCGACGGGAACCTATCTGACCGACACAGGCAGCACCAACGGCACCTTCGTCAACGGACAGCGGCTGGTCATCGACGAGCGCCAACTGCTGCTGGAAGGCGACGAGGTGCAGCTCGGACAGACCCGCTATCGCTTCACGCCCGTCGCGGCTTCCACCGAGCCGCCTACCGCCGAAGCGGACACCTATGCCGAAGGCGCCGGACTGGAAACCTCTGTCCTGCCGGAGAACCACGCGGAATGAGCGATACCGACGTTTATAGCCTCGCCACCCCCAATGGGCAGGAGCCGACCGCGAAGTTCGACCGGGCCGAGCTTGTGCGCGGCTGGCGGGAGTACGAGCCGGTGATACCGCGCTGCGTGCCGGTGGTCAAGTTCGCGGCCAAGACCGACATGGGGCAGGTGCGCGAAAACAACGAGGACAAGTTTGAGTTCTATGAGCCGGAAGCGCCGGGGATTCTGGCGGCGCGCGGCTGTTTCTACGCGGTGGCGGACGGCATCGGAGGGGCGCAGGCCGGTCAGATCGCCAGCGAAACGATGCTCAAGAAGCTCATTGCCAACTACTACGACAGCGCGGCTCCTGATCTCGTCAATGCTCTCTACGACGCCATCGTCGCCACGAACGACTATATCTTCAGCCTGGCGCAGATGATCCCGGAGCGCAACGGCATGGGCACCACCCTGACCGGTGTGGTCTTCATCGAGGATCGCGTCGTCGTGGCGCAGGTGGGCGACAGCCGCGCCTATTTGATCCGGGACGGCGCGGTACGGCAAGTGACGCTCGACCACTCGTGGGTGGAGGAGCAGGTGCGCGCCGGACTGATGACCCGTCAGGCCGCCGAGATGTCTCCGTTTCGCAACGTGATCACACGCTCCATCGGGGCGATGCCGAATGTCGAGCCGGAGTTCTTCGAGGAGCAGGCCCGCGTCGGCGATGTCTGGGTGCTCTGTTCGGACGGGCTAACCGGCTATGTGGCGGACGACGAGATCCGCGAGATCGCCGGAAACCATGCGCCTTCCGAAGCCGCCCGGCAGTTTCTGGAACTCGCCAACGCGCGGGGCGGACGGGACAATATCACGGCGTTCGTGATCGCGGTGCGCGAGCTTCGCCCCTGCACCGCGGAACCCCCGCAGGCCGCCCTGAACGGCGTCGAAGCGTCTCTGACGCATGGCGGGAGCGCTCAGCCTGCCGCCGAACCACCGCAATCGGCTGCCCCGGCGACCGGCTTCCGGAAACTGTTCGGTCGAGGCTAACGGTGCAATTTCCGCACCGCATCGCGTATAATAGGCAGGGTTGCCGTGAACTGAGCGCAGGCCGTGTTGCGTATCGCTCCACGCCGTTGTGCCTTCCCCGAACCGGAGACCGACGTGGTGGATACGATCAAAGGCAAATATCGGATTGTGCGGGAGATTGCACGCAGCAACGATATCGTCTATGAGGCGACAGACGTCACGCTGGGGCGTCGGATCGCCATCAAAGAGTTGAACCTCGTGCCCGGCCTCACCGGTCAGGCGCGGCGCGACCGTGTCGAACGGTTCAACCGCGAGGCCCGCGCCGCCGGTCGCCTCGATCACCCCAACATCGTCTCCGTTTTCGACTTCGGAGAGGAGAACGGCCGCTACTTCATCGCGATGGAGTACCTGGAGGGCCAGTCGCTCCGGGACGCCATGCAGGTGCGCGGCTCCTACCCTCTGCGCGAAGCCATCGAGGTGGTCTGCCAGATCCTCGATGCGCTCGCCTACGCGCACTCCAAAAAAGTCATCCACCGCGACATCAAGCCCGACAATATCCATGTCCTGCCCGGTGGGCAGATCAAACTGACCGACTTCGGCATCGCCCGCCTCTCCGATGAATCGGCCCTGACGGCGGACGGCCAAATCTTCGGAACGCCCAGCTACATGTCTCCCGAACAGATCGAGGGGCGCGGGCTGGACCATCGCTCCGATCTGTTCTCGCTGGGCGTGGTGCTCTACGAGATGCTGGCGGGGCGCAAGCCGTTCGTGGGGGACGGCGTCGTGGCGATCACCTACGCCATTATGAACGCCGAGCCGCCGCCGCTCGCGGGCCTTCCGTCGGCACTCGAACAGGTCGTTCGGAACGCCCTGTCAAAAAACCCGAATCAACGCCCCGCCTCCGCCGACCAGATGAAGCGCGACCTGCGCGCCGCCGAGCAGACGCCCGCCATTTTTCTGCCGCGCCAGCCGACTCACATGGGGCAGACGGGCATGGGAAGCTATTATGGGGCCGGTGGAGGAGGAGGAGGCAACTCTACGCCCTATCCGCCCCCGGGTCCGCCTTCGGGAGGCTACAGTGGCGGCTACGGCGCGGTGCCCCCGCTGCCGGGCTACGCGCCGGTTGGCGCGCCTGCGCCTCAGGCTCCCGCCGGAAACTTGCCCTGGGGCTGGAACAACGGCGGCACTCCTGCCCCAGGGCAGGTTTCCGGCGGCACGCACTATCCGCAGACGCAGGCCGTGCAGGGGTATCCGCAGACGATCTATCCCGCGAACGTGCCGCCGCACTATGCCGCCCCCAATTTCCCCGCTCAACCGCAGGCGCCACCCTTTACACTCTCGCCTGGAACGCGTCAGTTTTTGGTCTCCGTCGGGGTCGCGGTGCTGCTCGGCGGGCTGCTCGCCGGGGGAGTCCTGCTCTTCCTCAAGAGTTTCAACCGCTATACGGAGACCGCGCAGGTGCAGCAGGTCGCTGCCCTGATGACGCAGGGCGAACAGGCTTACAATACGCAGGACTATGTCACCGCCGCCAAAGACTACGAGCAGGCTCTGACCGCAGCCCCGACGCCAGCGCAGCGCGCCCTTCTCAACTCCAACCTGGCCTACACCTACACGCAGTTGGGCCGTGCCGCGCGCACCAATGGCAAACTAAGCGAGGCCCGCGACGACTTTGCCAGAGCCCTGCAGTATCAGCCGGACTACCAGACCGCCCATATCGAGCTCGCCAACGTCAAACAGAGCCTTGGCGACAAGAGCGGTGCCCAGGATGAGCGCAACGCCGTCGATTCGGCCCCTATCGGTCCGGAGCCCCCCTCCAAGCTCGACAGCCGTGCGCCGATCAACCCCGCTTTCGCGCCTCCCGTCGCTCCTGCACAGGATCCGAATGCGTTCCTTGCCCAGCGGCGTCAGGATGCCCAACGCCTGATTCAGGACGGCGATGATCTTCGAAAGCAAGGTGACCTACAAGGGGCCCGCGCGAAGTGGCGCGACGCTATTGAAAAAGGTGCCGGTTTTCCCGAATTCGATACCGCCAATCAACGCCTCCACGACACCGAACCCACTCCCGATTTCGGCGGCGGTGGCTAGATTCTCTACGCCTTTCATATCCTGAATATCTGGTTCGGGATGGCAGTATCAAGAACTGCATTGATCTGAAAGCACATGATTGAGCAGGATTTCAATTGCCTTCTCGCGAAAAGTATATCCATCAACGCTAATCCTGTCCTAAATGGACCTAACCGAGGTGGTAATGAACACATTCCGTCTCACTGTCTGGCACCCCTTCCGATCTGATCGGGATCTACATTACCCCATGACCGTAGGTACTACTGAAGATCCCCAGACTTTTATTTCTGCCAAACTACAGGAGGTCGTCTACTCCTGGTCGCCTGAGCAAGACGTATTGGCTGGGATTACCGACGAACCCCTTCGTGCAGAACTTCGGACATTACTATTTTCATCCTTCGCCGCTAGCCTGTCGCCGCAACAGAGGAACTTCGGGAAATTGGCAGAAGTTATCGAACGGTTGGAACAGCTGACCAACGAAGAGACAGCATGTAACTGGACAGACACTGTGCAGACGGACAACTTCGATGAAGATTCTTCGCTCCGTTGCTCGCCTACCATAGCCTTGTATCACCATCTGCACTGGCTGCTTGAGGTCTTTGGAAATGTTCCGGGCCTATCGGTTATGATTCGATAAAGACGAAATGACAGAATATACCTTAAGCAATCCAACCGAGGCTTTTCCACTTTTGGCTGCAACTATAGGTGACTGCCGCACTCTGCGTCTCGAAGTAAGCGAAGACAAATGCTTTGCTGCTTCGCCGTGGTTACCGGTTGGTACGATAGACTTACACCCATCCACTATTGGGGAGCTTACTCAATCTGATCCGATCATCACTGCAATTCGATCGGGCCAGTTTTCTTGGACCTTACCATCGACTGATCAACTCAGTTCTGACCTGAAGACTTGCTTGTACCACAGCTCTCGCAAATTCACAGACAAAGAATTGGCAGCGATTGGGAAGGCCGAGAAAGCTCTGTTCGAGGCACTACAAGATATTACACGAAGGCTATTGCTGCTTCTACCTATATTCGACCCAGGCATAATTTGTGATATGCCTTTCCGAACCCCATCAACGCTCATTCTTGATACAAGTGCGGTAAAGCAAGGCGCCCTCGACTTCGCCTGTCGGTTTCTTTACCCAATGGCACGAATCAAGGTTCCTGCCGTTGTACCTGTTGAAATTCTTAATATGGCTGATCGCTTTCTCAGTCTACGCCGAAAATCGAGCCCGACGTTTCAATCCGTGGTCAATAGTCTCTCTGAACATTTGGACAGTCAGGGGACACAACGAGCACTTCTTAGGCTCGAATGGCATTCCGACATCGAGGTGGAACGTCCGATGGTAGGGCCAGACCCATTGCGCGCGATATTTAAGCCTGATTCAGAGATCACCGAGACGAGTCTGTCGGTCGTCCAGCGCAGTCTTGCGGATCGCCTCGTATTCGAGTCGGCACGGGAACACAAGGCGCAACTCAGCCCAGACCATAAAGTCTGCGTTCTGACAAGCGACCAGGGGCTTGCACGAATGGTCCTGGCAGAAGGAATGGTGCCCATCTATTTCGATGCGCGGAAAACAGCCAATCCCATCGGGAAAAAATTAACAGGCACTCTCTTTCACCCATTCACCACGCAACTGTATACCGTTTCTCTGACAGACGTTCTTTGGGAACTCGCGACATGCTTTGGGAGCGCACGCCTGGTTCATAAGGATGGCGAATTTCAGGTCACTGCGATGGCGGACGATCTGCACTGGTTTCCGTACCAATCGAGAGAAAACCTCTTGTGGTGCCGATGGACCGCACCAGTTGTGCCCACTCATTCGATTGCTGAAAAAGGTTTTATTCATGCAACCGCTGAAGAGGACATAGTAGTTGAGACAGAGGCCACAGTATCCGAGCCATCGATGCCTTCCCATAGTGTATTGGCATTCAAAAGAATCAGTAGCTTGGTAATCTCCGTGCCGATGCTATTGCGCTTTGTTGAACAGTTATCACGGAACGGGACCATGAACATAGCTACAGCGAAAGAAAATCTAGGTATCACGTCGTTGACGGAGTATGCCAGCTTTCTTCGATCCGGAGGCTTTCTAATTAAGAGAGGCGAGGAATTGGTCAAGGAACCGCTGCTTGACGATCTTCAAACCGCCATAACAACCTTGAATATTTCCGGAATCGCTCTTCTACTTATGCGAATTCCGACTTTCATCGAGTTTATGGAATTATTGACAAGACACCAACGTGTTCCTGAGTGGGATTCTGCTCCGTATATGCGGCGAAGTACCTTTAACGCCTATAAAGTACTGTCCGAAATATCGATATTGGCGCTTACAATCCCTGGTAAAGGCATCTGTATAACCGGAATTCATCCTACAGTCGAGCAATTCTCTAATGAGGCTATCATTGCCTACCAGACCTTGTCACAAGGCGACCAATGGGTCTTAACCGGAGCATGGCTCGAAGAATTAGCACTTCGGTTCGAGTACCACCCGGTGACGACTCGTCACATGCTTCAGTGGGCGCACGAGAGCGGACTTGTTGAACGGTACTATGAAGGTTCAACTATTGAAACCCGCTTTGAGGATCACAAACTAGCCGTTCTTGAAAGAGATGAAGATGGCAGCCCGACCGTCCGCGTATACCGGCTCTACCATGGCGACTTTCTGTATGGCGGTAGAGCAAGCGTAAGAATTCAGATTGAGAGAAAACGCCAATGAGTCTTCGTGATCGACTTGGACTTGTTGAAGGCCAAAGTCCGAACAGACGCCAAACCCTATACCAGCGCTTTGGCGTACTGGAGAATCCTTTTCCCCCAGCGAGTCAGCCAATGGGACATCCGCATCTCGTAACCGATGTCGACAATCTCGCTATCGAGAGACTTCAAGCGTTCATAAGCGACCATAATACACAAGCTATTGTCGTCGAGGGTACACAAGGTACTGGCAAAACCAATCTTCTTGAGTACTACAAAAGGGAACTGGCAGAGATATATTCAGCGGACGAGGGTGTCTACATTGTACGTTATTATGCAGACCCTGAACCGGATTTTGGTGCGGTCGTTCGTCGTATAATGCAGGAGTTCGGTGTGCAGCATCTAGTCCGTGTGTCCAAAGCACTCGCGGTATACCCTGAGTCCGAACGTGCGTCTTTACTAGCGAACGTACAAAACCCAGAATTACGGGCCGCATTCGCACGACTAGCGAGGGATACCAGTGTTGACCTTGAACATAGGGCAGAACTGTTACTTGAATATCTGATGGGGCTTCGCGTCTTCAAGCGCCACACCGAGGAGACTGGGGTTCAGTTCCGGCTGGATACCACTGAATCTAAGACCCAAGCCATGCATGATCTGGTGTACCTTAGCCTGGACGTAGGTTGCTTTAAGGCTCTCTTTCTCTTTCTTGACGAACTCGAAAAGCAAGGAGCACAATCTCTTACGGTTGTTGTGCGTTATCTGTCAGCTATTCGGGCGTTAATTGACGCACTGCCTAAACATTTATTTCTCTTACTCGCCATGACACCGGATGCGAGAAGAAGATATTCGCAAATGCTGCCAGCACTGGCGGGCAGGCTGGAACAGACGATTAGTTTGCCTCCCATTCAATCGCCTGACGATGCGCTCAGGCTTTACCGCTTTTACCTTGAGGAGAAGCGTGCTGTCGCCAAAGCAGAAGCGGAAACCGTCAACTGGCGAGCGGGAACCCTCGATCCGCTGAGTGATATACGCGTGACTGAGAGTTATGACGTTTTGAACGTCGCGGCATCGCGTATGGGAATCAAAGGTGTGACCCAACGTTCTCTTTTGGATAAGTTTCACTCGGAGACAGAGAGCCTGGTCGCCCGCCTGGTGTAACCGCGCGCCGATCCTGCAGGGCGAACTGCCGGACCTGCCGAACGTGCAACAAAAGACGCCAATCAAGGAAGCTTATAAGGAGACGTAAAGGATGATTCACACTCTGGAAGCCATTGTGGACGAGACAGGTACAGTGCGGTTAATCGAAAATCTCACATTACCGCAGGCACGTCGAGCACTCGTCATGATACTCGAAGAACCTCCGTTGCGTGCAAACGAACTTGCGCTGTTGTCGGAGGCCGCACTTGCAGAAGACTGGGATCGACCTGAGGAGGAAGAAGCGTGGCAGCACTTGCAGCCGGTCAAGTAGTTCTTGTCACTTTTCCGTTTTCAGACCTGTCTGATACAAAACTGCGCCCTGCACTCGTTCTTGCTGATGAAGGGTAAGGAGGCTGTAGGGTGCGCGTAGCCATTGATGGGCGGACGCTGACGGGACGGTTTACCGGGGATCGCACGTACTGGCGCAGCCTGCTGAGCGTGATGCCGCGACTTGCGCCGGACGATACGTTTCTGGTCTATAGCCGCGCGCCGATCCCGGAGGGCGAACTGCCGGACCTGCCGAACGTGGAGCGCCGTGTCATAGAAGCGCGGAACGAACGTCTCTGGACGCTGACCGCCCTGCCCAATGCGGCGCGACAGGACCGGGCGGACCTGATCCATGTGCAGTATACGATCCCGCCGCGCAGGCTCTGCCCCTGCCCGGTCGTCACCACCGTGCACGACATTTCGTTTCGGCTCTATCCGCACTGGTTCCCGCTCAAACATCGGCTGCTGATGAACCTGACCGTGCCGCCCTCCATGCGGCAGGCCGACCGCGTGATCACCGATTCCGAAAGCTCGCGCGCCGATATTCTGCGCCTCTACAAGCTGCCGGAACAGAAGGTCATCGCCATTCCGCTCGGGCTGCCGGAAGGCTTCGGGACGGACGTGGACCCGGACGAAGCACGGCAGTTCGTCGCGGAGAAGTATGGCCTGACAGAGCCCTTCCTGCTGGCGGTCGGCGTCATGCAGCCCCGCAAGAATCTGCGGATGCTGGCGCGGGCGTTCGGGCAGGCGAAAAAGAGGTTCGAGATTCCGCATACCCTGGCCTTTGTCGGCAAAGCGGGGTGGGGAACGGAGGAGAACGCGCTGCGGGACGAAGCCGAAGCGGGTGGCGAGGACATCGCGGTGCTGGCCCTGCGCTTTCCCGGCTACGTAGACGACGCCGACCTTCCCAGGCTCTACCGCGCCTGCGCCGCGCTCGCGCACCCGGCCCTCTACGAGGGGTTCGGGTTCCCGCCGCTCGAAGCGATGGCCTGCGGGACGCCGGTCGTGGTGTCGGATCGGCCCGCGTTGCCGGAGGTCGTCGGGGAAGCCGCGCTCATCGTCCCGGCGACCGATACGGAAGCGTGGGCCGAAGCCCTGTTTCGCATCGTGGACGATGCGGCGCTGCGCCGTGAACTGGCCCTCCGTGGCCCCCTGCGTGCCGCGCGCTTCGCCTGGGAGACGACCGCGCACCGCACGCTCGAAGTCTACCAGGCAGCAATTGACAGGAAATAGAGAAGAGATGAGGACCCAAGAAGAATCCGCTGCGCGGGCAGCCGGGAGCAGTCCGGAAAAGGCCGCGCCGCAGACCCTCGATCCCTGGTTTCTGGAGCTGCTGGCCTGTCCCGGCTGCACCCAGCATCACGCGGTGACCCTCGATACCGCCCAGAACACCCTGAACTGCGCCTGCGGACGCTACGCTTTCCCCATTCGGGACGGCATCCCCATTCTGCTGGTGGACGAAGCGACCGTTCTAAACGCCGATGCCGACCCCGCAAGCATCGCGATTAAATAGATTCGGAGGCAAATTTGATTCGAGTTTCCCTGATCCATGGCCCGAACCTGAATCTGCTCGGCAACCGCGAAACCGAGGTTTATGGGCGCGACTCGTTCGACGATATCAACAAGAAGATCAAGGTGCGAGGGCAGGCCAACGGAATGGAAGTCCGTATCTTCCAGTCCAACCACGAAGGCGAGATCATCGATGTCATCCACGAGGCGAAGGCTAGCGCCGACGGCCTTGTCATCAATCCCGGCGCGTTTACGCACTATAGCTATGCCATTCGCGACGCCATCACGGCAGTTCGCCTTCCAACCATAGAAGTACACTTGACCAATGTTCATGCCCGCGAGGAGTTCCGGCATCGCTCCGTTATCTCGCCTGTTGTGGCCGGGCAGATCGTCGGGCTCGGGACGCTGGTCTATCTGTTGGCCCTCGATGCGATCAAGCAGATCGTCGAACAGAATCACCGCTAGAGGGCCGACGATATGAAATGGAACGGGGCGCCTATGCCTGGAAATATCATCGCTGCCACGCTCTTCTGTGGAGTGTTGCTATGCTTTCCTGTCTGTGGTCTGTGGGGGCAACAGCCTCCGAATATTCCGCCGCCTGTGGTTGCGACGCCTGCTACCCAACCGCCTTCGACGGCTCCTTTTCAGATCCCGATTGTTCTGCCCGCGAGTCCGGTGCTGCCTGTCAGCCTCAATCTGCGTGCCTGGCTCGGGTTCCCTAGCGCGATTATCACGGTTAACGGTAACTCGGAGCGGTTCGGAATTACCACGGGAATGAACGCCAATACCGTCAGTCCTGCCGCAATAGCGCGTTTGAGGATCCCCGAAGGCACGACGAAAGTACGTGTCGATATTCTGGACCGCGAGGTAGAGGCGACGGAAACCACGCTGAAGAGTCTGCAGATCGGCCTGTTGAAGCTGGAAGACGTTCCGATGGCGCAGGTGGATGTGGTCTCGCTGCTCTCCCACGCTCCCCATCCCGATGCCCCCGTAGGCTGGCTGGGCACCCCATTTCTGGCGGCGTTTCAGGTCACGCTCGATGTGTCTCACAATGTTTGCTCGCTGGACAAACCGCAGGTGAAAATGCCCGCAGGCGCCATCGTCGTCCCGATGACTCTGCGCGATGGGCGCATCTACGTAGCGATGTCGCTGCCGAAGTCGAAACCTTTTATGGCGCTGCTCGATACAGGAACCGTCTTGACGCTCATCCCGGCGTCCGTCGGAGAAAAGCTGAAACTGCTTCCGCTGGAGGTCGTGAAGTTAGGTGGGGCCGGGGGGGCAGTGGTCCAGGCGACGCTGATTCAGGTTCCGCTGGTCTCGGTAGGCAAAGCGGAGTGCAAAGCGCTGCGGGTCGCCTACCTCTCCGCCGATACCAGGCCCGGTTTCGGCCGGGAAACCGCAGTGCTTGGCCTCGACTTCCTCGCCCGATTTCGCGTCGTGCTCAACTTCACCACGAAAAAGGTCGCGTTCCTGCCGTTTCTTGCGCCCGAGAGCGGCACAAACTCCCAGCCCTGATCCGCGCCCGCCGTCGTCGTGGGAGAGGGGAGCGCCCATGACAACGCTGCCCTGCTTCGCCCTGCGACTGGAGCCCGGCTATTCCTACCGAAGGAGCAACAGTGTCAAGGTTGGGTTTGGTCCTATGAGCGATGGCGGACAAGGGAGCCGGGTGCGGCAATCGCACCCGGCTCCCTTCGTATACTCCCATTTCTATGATCCGGAAACGACGGCTAAGCCTTTCCCTGATTGACGCTCATCTTAATCTTTGCGAAGTTGAACGAGACTTCTTCGGTCGGGAATTCGCCGCCGTGAACGTTGCCGCCATCGCGTAGAAGGGCGATCAGAACACCCTCCAGTAAGTATGACGCGACGTGCTGTTCGCCACTCGCTTTGCGGCACGTGAGCTGAACGGCCGGCAGGTGCGTCCCACCGGCCGCTAGAGCCAACAGTTTTGGCGACGTCGTGTCGACCAGTTTAACGATGTTCAGGTCTGAGAAGACCGCCTTGCCCACACCTGCGCCTGTTTGCGAATCGCGCGGTGATGTCACCCCCCAGCTAAAAGATTCGATGGCGATGGTGCCATCAGGGTTCTCTCCCTTGATACCTTCGATCTTCATAAAAGCGTCGAATGCCATGATATTTCTCCTTTGAGAACGATCCGTGGTGCGGAACGATTCGGCTTGAATGTTCCTACGACCTGCCAGGGCAGGCGAGGGTCGATAACAACAGAAACGACAGCGGCAGGATCAGTTTCCGCCGCTGTGAGCGAGGGAATAGATCTCCGGAGAGTCCAGAGTGCCCTGATAGGTTCCGCCGTAGATCAGGACGCTGCCGTCGCCAAGGAGCACAGCGGTGTGGTCGTAGCGCGGTATTGCCATCTGCGGCGCAGGCGTCCAGGTGTTGTTATGAGGCGAGTAGATCTCGGCATCGGCCAGCGCGCCCTGGTAGAAGCCGCCCAGCACCAGCACCCGATCATCCTCCAGCAGAACGGCGGCGTGTTGTGCGCGGGGAGTGTGCATCGGCCTAGCGTTATGCCAGAGGCCGGTAGTGGGATTGA
This sequence comes from Chthonomonadales bacterium, assembly GCA_038217285.1. Taxonomy (GTDB): domain Bacteria; phylum Armatimonadota; class Chthonomonadetes; order Chthonomonadales; family Chthonomonadaceae; genus JANXLO01. The sequence goes on along the minus strand of JBBQPO010000177.1, from coordinate 453 downwards.
AGAGTTGGGTGTCGGCGAGGGTGCCCTCGTTGAACCCGCCGGCTACCAGCACCAGTCCGTTGTTCAGCGCCACCGCAGTGTGCATACGCCGTGGAAGCGCTGAGGCTGCTGCTTCGCGCACGGAAGGAGCGGCCTGATGAGTCGCCAGCGCCTCCTTCGTCAGCATCGGCGTTGCGGTCACCGCAGCCAGCGCGGTTAGCAAGGCGCGGCGCGACAGGCGCATCGGTGCAGGCTCGAAGAGTTTTTCTGTCTGATCATTCATGGGACAGTCTCCTGTAGGAAGGGAAAAACGGGAAACGAAAGGAACTTACTTTCACTGTTGCACGAAAGTTCTCTTTCCTTATCTATTAGTGGCTTTGAGTAAGCTTACAGATGTGTTCATGCAAGCTATTTTGCTGCGGAAAATAGCGCCTGTTCGTAACCAGAGGAGGAGACTATGACGTCGTCGGAATC
>JBBQPO010000176.1:0-13120 GCA_038217285.1 Chthonomonadales bacterium | reverse complement strand
GTCGCGAGCCACTCGGCATCGCAGGCGAGCATCCCTGGCGTGTGCCTTCCCTGTTGACGCCGGAACCTCACGACCTACCGGCAGAAGAAAAAGATCTGGCCTCTGTTCTTATGGAGTATGATGCCTGTCGGCTGTTCGTGGAACGGGCGGTCGTGCAACGACAGGACTTTGTACTCACGCGCCGCAACGCGCCGGTCGTGGCGCAGTTGTGCCGGCAACTTGACGGGATTCCGTTGGCACTCGAACTGGCCGCCGCCCGAATGCGTTCGTTGTCGGTGGAAGAGATCAACGCCAGGCTGGATAATCGTTTCCGCCTGCTCAACGGAGGCAGCCGAACCGCTCTGCCGCGACAACAGACCCTGCGCGCCCTCATCGATTGGAGCTATGACCTGCTCAATGCTCAGGAGAAGACGCTGCTGGAACGTTTGTCGGTCTTTGCGGGGGGATGGACCTTAGACGCGGCGGAACAGGTGAATTCGGGAGCGCGCGCAGGTGGGGAGAGTATTGAGGATTGGGAAGTGTTGGATCTGCTGATGAGTCTGACGGACAAGAGCCTGGTAATGACCACTATTCAGGGGGATAAGACGCGCTACCGCCTGCTCGAAACCGTGCGGCACTATGCCCATGACCGCCTGTTGGAGAGCGGGGAGAACCTGGCGGTACGGGAACGGCACGGCGAGTGGTTCCTCACGCTTGCCGAGGAGATCAAACCGAAGCTGAAAGGCGCGGAACAGGCAGGGTGGCTGGAGATTTTGGAAGAGGAACATGACAACTTGCGGCAGGCGCTGACCCTGTATGCAGCAGCCGAAGAGGTACAGGCAGGCGAGAGGGGGCTGCGCCTGGGAGCGGCTTTGCAGTATTTCTGGCAGATACGCGGACATTTGAGCGAAGGACGGGAACAGTTGCGCGCGCTGCTGGCACACCCTGGCGGGCAGGAGCCCACCCTCTCGCGGGTTGCTGCGCTCAATGGTGCGGGAGCGCTGGCTTGGAGGCAAGGCGACTATATCCAGGCGCGTGGTCTGTTTGAAGAGAGTCTCCTACTGGCGCGCAAGGTGGGGGACAAGGCGGGCAACGCCTGGTCTCTCAACAATCTGGGGCTTATGGCTTCTGAGCAAGGCGATTATGCTCAGGCACATATTCTGTACGAGCAAAGTCTGGCGATGAGGCGGGAACTGGGCGATAAGTGGGAGATCGCCCTCTCTCTCAATAATCTGGGGCTTGTGGCTTACAATGAAGGCAACTACGCTCTCGCGCGGATTCTGAATGAGGAGAGTCTGGGCGTTCGCCGCGGACTGGGGGACAGAGAGGGCATCGCGGGCTCCCTTAACAACCTGGGGAATGTGGCTTATCAACAAGGTGACTACGCTTTAGCGCGTGTGCTGCATGAGGAGAGTATGGGGTTCCGTCGCGAGTTGAGGGACAGGCGGGGCGTCGCAGCCTCTCTGAGCAATCTGGCGCTTGTAGCGCATAATGAAGGCGACTCTGCTCAAGCGCGCGTTCTACATGAGGAGAGCCTCACCATAGCACGTGAGTTGGGGGATAGATCGGGCGTTGCGACCGCTCTCAACAATCTGGGGCTTATCACTTTTGATCAAGGCGACGCCGCTCAGGCACGTATTCTGCATCAAGAATGCCTCACGATAGCGCGCGAGTTGGGAGATAAACGGCGCATCGCTATGTCTCTCACCAATCTTGGTAATGTGGCTTATAATGAAGGTGACTACGCCTCTGCGCGGATTTTGTATGAACAGGGTCTGAGCGTTCGTCGCGAGTTGGGGGAAAAACCGGGCATCGCAGCCTCTCTCTCCAATCTCGGATGTGTGGCCTATGAACAAAGCGACTACGCTTTAGCGCGCGTTCTGAATGAGGAGAGCCTCATGATTGCGCGCGAATTGGGAGACAAGGGCATCATCTCTGCCTCTCTCTACAACCTGGGGAGCGTAGCGTGCAATGAAGGTGACTACGCTTCGACGCGAATCTTGCATGAGGAAAGCCTGATCGTAGCGCGTGAGTTGGGCAGCAGACAACTCATTGCCTACAACCTCGAAGCGTTTGCTCTTCTTGTCGTCAAAGAAGCACAGGAGGAGTGCGGCGTCCGCCTATGGGGAGCGGCCTCGTCTCTGCGTACCGACATTGGCTGCCCCCTCTCCCCCAATGATCGTGAGAAACTGGAACGCGAGACGACGGCGGTGCGGCAGATGCTGGGCGAAGACGCTTTTGCTGCGGCTTGGGCCGAGGGCCACGCCCTGACACTGGAGCAGGCCATCGAATACGCACTGGAAAAGTAGGAAACAAAGATGCGTCCGTCTTTGAGGCATTTCGGGTTCCGTCCGATAATGGTGGCCTTCATCCGGACCCAATCGAAAATGAAAAGTCATCTTAAATGAATCGATCAGCAGCGTTAGACATCGGCTACATCTCCCAGGTTGTTCCAGGATGAAATGATTCGTCGTTGGCGATGCCGGTTACCTTGCCTGCTCTGTCACTTTTCGGCATTCAGATCGAGGGCGGTCTTTCCAACCGCCAGTGCCTCGAAAATCTGCTTTACAAGCTCCGTCGCCTCTTCCAGGGAGTTGCTGGAGGCGAGTGTCGCCGTATCGCCGCCCGTGCCTGCATCCACGAAGAATCTCTCCCCGAGTTGATTTACCGTGATAGACGGGTAGTGATCCAGGTTCAGCAGAAAGCGATGATCGTGTTCGTTGCGGGGGCGTGTATAGACCCACATGATGAGCCTCCTTTCACGACGTTATAGAGATAGAGATGAGGTTACTGGCAAAGTTTGCGGCAACCTGCGGATACGTAGTGTCGTTGCCATTAAGAGTGTAAAGAGTTAACCGGGCGAGAATCGTATACGTGCCTGCCGGCACCGCGTTCCCCTGCTGATCTTGCTGATTCCAGGTAGTACTATACGTGTTTGTAGCGCCAGGAGCGATAGCAACCGGACGGAGAACACCACCGCAACCGCCTGATGGTCCGGACCATATCTGCTCCTTCGCTCTGTGGAACATGGACCTAATTTTCGATTTCGTTCTGATGATAGCACATCCAACCAGACATTATTAGCGCATGACGGGCAGCGGTGTTCCGATGGCGCGGCGCAGGGCGGCGCGGGCCGTATCTACCTGGGCCTGCGCATTGACAAGGTTGGTACGAGCGGTCAGCAAGAGTGACTGCGCGGTGATGATATCCTGGAATAGCCCCAGCCCGCTTCCGTAGCGACCGGTGGCGATGCGAACGCCTTCGGTCGCGTTGGTGACCTCGATAGTCGCGGTCGCGACGCGCTGCTCTGCGGTCCGGAGGTTCAGCCAGGCCTGCGCTACATCGGAGGTCACCGTCAGGCGAGTCCCCTGGAGCTGCGCCTCCGCCGAGTCGAGGTTGGCACGAGCCTCCTTCACGCGGCCGTGCGTCAATCCTCCATCGAACGGTGTGAAGGTGACGGTGGCTCCGACCGTCAGCCCGTCGTCGCGAGGGGGAAAGTCCCTGCCGCGTGAGGAGAAACCCAACGTGCCGGCCACAACCGGCGCATTGGTCGTTTTGGCGGCGCTGACGGCATGGTGGTTCGCATCGACGGTCGCCTGCGCCTGCAGCACGTCCGGCCGCTGTTGAAGCGCCTGGTTGATCAGCGCATTGACATCATCGGAGGGAAAAGGGGGCTCCCCTCCTTCCACCGTTACGATGGGAGTGCGGGCATCGATTCCCATCAGCACTGCCAGATTTACGTGGGCAATCACGGCGTTGTTTTGCGCCACCATCAGGTTGAGGACGCCTTCGGAGTAAGCGGTCTCCGCCGTCACCACATCGGACGGCAGGCCAAGACCGGAGTTCAGGCGGGCTTTCGCCAGGTTGAGTTGAGAGCGACGATTTTGCAGGTTATCCTCGTTGACCGTCACCAGTTGATCACTCTGCACGACCTGATAGTAAGCCTGCTTGACCTGGGAGACCAGATCGGACTGCACACGCGTCAGGTTCTGCTCAGCGGCGAGAGAGAGAGCGTGCGACTGGCGCACGAGTTCGCGGGTATGGTTGAAATCGAAGAGCAACTGACGCACCGCCGCCGAGGCAGTAAATCCGGTTGCCCCGTTCGCCGTGCTGCCCCCTCCGCTGGAACTGCCGCCGGTCGAGCCACCGCCCGTAGTTCCCCCACTCGTCGATGCGCTGCTCGAACCGACGCCGGAGATAACGGTCACATTGTTGTAGCCTCCGTTGAGAACGAGACTGGGGAACAGCGCGGCGCGCGTCTGCTCTGTGCGGCCCTGCGCCGCCGATACTCCTGCGCGGGCCACGTCGACATTGGGCTGTTTGCGCAGCGCGATTCGCACGGCTTCGTCGGCGCGGAGGGGCCGGTTCACGACGTCCGCAGTTGCAGGCGCGGTCGGAAGGCGGACTCTCGGCGGGACAGGAGTCTCGACGGTCTTCGGGGCGATCGGCGGGGTCTGCCCGCCGGGCGGATCGGGAATCTGACCTGCTTTCGATTCGGTCGTCTGCTGTGCCGCCGCTCCTCCCCCGCAGGTGACAAGGAGCGCGAAACCGAGCAGACCAGACACGCGACGTGGCATAAGGGTTCCTTTCGATCAAACCCACAATCTTCGGTGGGCACTACTGTTGCTGGCGGATCGGAAGCGGATCTTCATGTTGAACGGGTGGTGCCGTCGCCGTGGCCGCAGCGAGCAGGCGGCTGACCGCCTCCAGCAAGACGGGACGCTCCGCATCCGACAGTTGAAGCAGCGCCTCTTCCGCACGATGGATCCGAAACGCGCGTCGATACTGCATGCGTTCAAGGCCCTGTGTCGAGAGCTGGAGCAGGCGAACACGCCGGTCGTCCGCGCCTGGAACGCGCTCCACCATCCCGGCGCGTTCCAGGCGGTCGGCGATCTGCGTCATGGCGCTGACGGAGATATCGAGATCCTGACTCAGCATCGAGAGCGCCCGCGGCCCCGCCTGCAGCAGCGTACAGACCCGCAGTTGAGCCACCGGCAGATCGGAAACTGGGCTGTCCGGGTCGAGCGTGAACAGCTTCCGCATCAGCGCGGGCAGCAGGCTCTCCAACTCCGCAGCCTGCCGCCGCAACAACCGCTCCTCGTGCTCACTCACCCGTTTCTCCTGTCACGACGGGGCGGGTTCCGCCTCCCACAATGGCAGGCGCTACAGCCTTCGAATCGGCGGTCTGTTTCGATCCGTTGGCGCGTTTTTTCTGGAAGAAACTGCCCAGGTCATCGAAGAGCGTGTAGACAACGGGCACGACGAAGAGAGTCAGGATTGTCGAAGTCGTCAGGCCGCCGATGACCGCCGTTGCCAGCGGAGCCTGCGTCTCCGAGCCTTTGCCGAGCGCCAGCGCCAGCGGCAGCATCCCCAGAATGGCCGCGCTGGTCGTCATCAGGATCGGGCGCAGACGGGTCGGACTCGCCGTCAGCACCGCCTCATCACGCGTCAGCCCCCGCTTCCGCAACTGGTTCGTGTAGTCGATCAGCAAGATACCGTTCTTGACGACGATCCCGATGAGCAGCAGCAGGCCGATGAACGCGGTCAGACCGAAGGCGCGGCCGGTCAGAAAGAGCGACAGCACCACTCCGATGGAGGAGAGCGGGACCGAAACCAGGACGGTCAACGGATAGACGAACGACTCGAACTGCGAGGCGAGCAGCATATAGATCAGCGCGATCGCCATCCCGACGGCGAGGCCCAGACCGGCAAACTCGTCTTTGCGCTGTTTCTGGGTCAGCCCGGAGTCCCAGTAGTAGCCGGGAGGGAACTTATAGGAGTTGAGGAACTTCGCCAGATCGGCCTGAATGTCGCTCTGCGGGCGGCTGTTGCTCACGGCGGTGATCGCGATATAACGCTGACTGTTCTGACGCGAGATCTCGCTCGGGCCAATGGCATAGATCGGCGTGGCGACCTGCCGCAGCAGCACATAGTTTCCGGGACCCGCACTGGCGATGCCTGCACCATTGCCGCCGGACGCCGAGCCGCTCCCAGGCCCCCCACTCGGTCCGCTGGCGCTCGCAGACTGTGTCGGGGCGATAGGCAGGTTCAGGATCTCCTCTACCGACTTACGGCGGTTCTCCGGCACCTGGACGTAGATCGGATACTGGAAGCCGCCTTCCTGATAGTAGCTGGAGAGAGACCCGCTGGTCGCGGCGTTGATCGTGCCGGCGATATCCGAGAAGCTCACGCCCAGTTGCAGCGCCTTCTGTCGATCTATCTTGAACTGGAGTTCCGGCACGGCGTCCTGAACGTTGGTGTCGGCGTTTTCCATGCCCGGTATGGCGCGTACCTGGGTCAGAATGTCGTGAGCCGTCGCCGACAACACATTCAGGTCGCTGCCGTAGATGTCCACCTCGACGTTCTGGTTGCCGCCCGAGATGATCTGCGTGACGACGTCGTAGGGACTGACGATGGCGCGGGCGCCGGCCAACTGCCCAAGCTGCTTCTGCACCTTTTGCATGACCTGTTGTGTGCTATGCTGACGGTCATTTTTGAGGCGCACGGTCATACTGCCGAGATAGGGCGTCAGACTGGTGGTGGTGCCCCGCAGGCTCAGACTGGTGCCTGTGGCTGCAAAAATCGTCTGTACATCGGAATCTTTGCGCAGCATTCCTTCCGCCTTCAGCATCGTTTCATTGGTTTTGGTCAGCGCCGTCCCCACGGGCATCTTGAGGGTGACGGTGAAGTTGCCGCTGTCGGTCTGGGGCAGCAGTTCCGTGCCGATCTGCGGCGCGAGCAGCAGACTGGCGACGAGGGTGGCCGACGCTCCCAGCAGCACCCAGATACGATGCTTGATGGCCCAGGCCAGTCCGTGGCGATACGAGGCATCCAGGGCATCGAAGCGATCCCCGAACCAGTCGAACATGCGCTGCACCAGGCCACGTTTTTTTTCCGCGCGGTGTTGCTTCCCTTCCGTCGTGTGGCCGTCCGCCTCCTCTTCGATCTGTTCCTCTTTGATGAGGCGCGAGGCGAGCATCGGGACGACCGTCAGCGCGTCGAGCAGCGAGATGCCGATGGCGAAGATGACGACCAGGGCGAACTCGGTGAAGAGCTGGCCAGCCTGACCGCGAATGAGCAGCAGAGGCAGAAAGACGACCATGATCGTGATCGTCGAAGCGATAACGGCAGAGGAGATCTCGATGGTGCCGGAGACGGCCGCCTCGGCGGGGCGCTTGCGGTCGCGTTCGATATGGCGGAAGATGTTTTCGAGCACCACGACGGCATCGTCCACGATCAGCCCGGTCGCCAGTGACAGGCCGCTCAGGGAGAGCACATTCAGGGTGAAACCGCAGATATAGAGCAGGGCGAAGGTCGAGATGATGGAGATTGGAATCGAGAGCGCCACGACGAGCGTGCTGCGGAAGTTGCGCAGGAAGAACAGCAGTATAAGGACGGCCAACGCGCCGCCGATAAGGGCCGAGGTTTTGACGCCATCGATGGCGTTCACGATAAACTCGGACTGATCGTAGGCGAGCCCCCAGGTCAGATTCGGGAACAGCTTTTTGACCTGTTCCAGTTTGGCCCGCACATTTTTGGCGGTATCAATCGTGTTCGCGGCGCTCTGCTTCACGATGATCATACCAGCGGCCGGTACCCCATTCAGGCGCGTATAGAGTCGCTGCTCCTGATACGAGTCGCGCACATCGGCTACCTGTCCCAGCGACACCAACTGCCCGTTGTAAGAGCCTACCGGAATACTTGCGGCCTGTTTCGGACTCGTAAAATAGCCCAGACTGCGAATGACATATTCGGTTTCGCTCTGGCGCGCGATGCCTGCCGGCAGGTTGAGGTTCTCCGCCACGATGCGTTTGCTGACGGCGGCGAGGGAAAGATGGTAGGCGCGGATCTTGTCGGGATCGACATCGACGATGATCGCACGGTTCAGACCTCCCGTCGCGACCGCCGAGGCGACGCCGTTCGCGGACTGAAGGATGGGTGAAACTTGATTGTCGAGAATCGCTTTCAGTTTCGCCGGATCGGGCTCCCCGGAGACCCCATAGATGAGAATCGGGAGCTGCGAAGGGTCGAGCTTGAAGACGATAGGCGTCTGGAGGGTCGGATCGATCGGAAACTTCTGTCGGGCGCGTTCCACTAACTGCAGCACATCGACAGCAGCCTGCCCGATGTCCGTGCCGTAGTTGAACTGGACGCGGACGAAACAGGAGCCCTCGACGGTGCTGGAACTGACCTGATAGATGTTCGAGGCCGAGGAGACCGCCTGCTCCACAGGGCGTGTGACCTGCGTCTCCATCTCTTCCGGCGCAACGTTGGGCCAGGCCGTGATGACCACGACCGTCGGCAGCGAAACCTTGGGAAGCAGGTCGACCGGAAGTTTGGTCAGACAGATCGCACCGAGAAGGACGAGCGACAGAATACGCATCGTAACGGCGACCGGGCGATTAACGGAAAAGCGTGCAAAATTCATGTTTTGGTTTTCTTCGGTGCGCTACAGAGACAGAGGGTCTACCACACAGGGCCTATGGGGCAGCGGGTTTGCCTGCGCCTGGGCCGGATGGTGTCCCCTCTAACGGAGGCGTGTCGGGTGCAATCTTGACTTTCTTGCCCTCCTGCAACAGAACAAGGGTCAGGACGACGACCTTCTCTCCGGCCTGTACGCCGTTCACGATCTGGATGCCCAGCGTGTCCTGCGCGCCGGTCTGCACCGTCCGGACATGGGCCACGCCGCTGTCATCGATGACGGTCACGGTCGTCCCCTTTTTGCTGGACTTCACCGCCTCACGCGGCACGACCACGGCATTGGGTATCCGGTCCGTCTCGAAGGTGACTCGACCGAACATACCGGGTTTCACGACGTTTTGCGCGTTGGCGAGTGTCATACGCAGCGTAAACTGACGGCTTTGCGGGTCGGCGGCGGGATTTAGCTCCGTAATTTTGCCCTCGAACTTCGGCCCCGGTATCGCGTCGAAGGCCGCTGTCGCGACCTTCCCGATACGGACGTTGTGGCTGATCTCTTCCGGGACGGAAACGTTTACATAGACCAGTTTTTCCGACTCGATGGAGACGATGGGTGTCCCTGCCATGACGACAGTGCCGGGGTCGATATATCTGGCAGTGACAAATCCGTTGATGGAGGAGCGGAGGACCGTATCGTTCAGCTGGGACTGCGCATTCTGAAGTCCGGCCTGCGCCGCCGTGACGGCCGCACGCAGGGCCTGGAGGTTGGCCTGATAGGCCGGGCGCTGGGCAGTGTTGGCGCGCGCAAAGTCGAGCCCGGCCTGCGCCTGCGTGATGGCGGAAGCGGCGGCCTCGATATCGGACTTCCCTTTGGTGGTGACGATGCTGACCTGTTCTTGGGCGGACTTCTTCTGGGCCAGTGCCGAATCGCGGGCTGCGACGGCGGCATCCCGTTGGCTTGCGGCCAGATCGACAGCGCTCTGCTGGACATTGACCTGCGTCCGGGCATCGTCCACATCCTGTGCGGCGATAAAACCCTGTTTGTAAAGCCCATTTGTACGGTTGTACCGAACCTGCGCATTTTTCAGATTGGCCTGCGCGCTGCGGATCGTGGCCTCGGTGTTGGCGATCACGGCGGTCGCACTATCGACCTTGCCCTGAGCATCGATCACCGCCGACTGGGCGGCGGCGACCTGGGAACCGTAGTTGCCCCGAACCTGATTTTAGTTGGCCTTCGCCGTGTTCACCGCCGCCTGTTGCTGACGGACCTGGCTCTCCACGCTGACGCCGGTCGCGTTGGCGGTCAGGGCGGCCTGCGCGAGGCGAGACTGGGCTTCTGCAACCGCAGCCTGCTGTTGCGCCACGACCGCCTGCGCCTGCGAGGGGTCGATACGGGCGAGAACCTCCCCGGCCTTGACGGCATCCCCTTCACGCACCTTCAGAAAATCGAGTCGTCCGGTCACTTTGGGTGATATCTTGACATTGAACGGCGCTTCGACCGACCCCACTCCCTCGAAAGTATGCACGATGTCGCGCAACGTCGCGGCGGCCACATTTACGTTCGGAGCGGAGGTTTTGCGGGCCTGAGCGGCCTGATCCAGTTGTTTCTTATCGGCGGTCGTCTTCTGAAACCGCCATCCAATCAACCCGCCGAGCACGACGGCCGGGATCAACACGTAGAGAAGTCGCTTCATTGTTTTCTTACCCTACTCCGGGCGAACAAAAAGTTAATACACATTAAAGACATGGCTCAACGCCAAAAGTTTCGGTCGATTTGCGGACACGCTCTGAGAATCAAAAACCAGCCCGACGCAAGGTCGGGCTGTCGAGGAAACGCATTGCGGCCATTGGCGCGTCGATTAGATTCCTAACTGGCTGCGGCGCAGGAGTTCGGCGCTGTCGCAGACGCGATTGATTTTGTAACCGGGCAGCGGTTCGATGTACTCGTGGATGGCGTCGAGAATGTCTATCGGGAAGGGGAAGAAAGCGTCTTCGACTTCGTCGGGTGGGGTGATCCAGTTTCTCGCGCCGACGACCACAGGAGGCGCATCGAGGTGGTTGAAGGCGAGTTGGGTGATTTTTGCCGCCATCGTCTGCAAGACGCTGCCCCGCTCGCAGGCATCGGAGGTCAGGAGGATGCGTCCGGTCTTCTGCACGCTGGCGATCACCTGCGCGTAGTTGAAGGGCACGATGCTGCGGGCATCGATGACCTCGGCGCTCAGGCCGTATTGGGATTCGAGAGTGCCCGCTACTTCCAGAGCGCGGTAGAGGGTCGCGCCGACCGTGAGAATCGTCAGGTCGGTTCCGGCGCGCTTTATGTCCGGCTCCCCGAAGGGAATCTCATAGTAGCCTGCCGGAACTCCTTCCGCGCCGTGGAACAGTTCAGGCTGATCGTAGACGCGCTGACTCTCGAAGAAGATGACGGGATCGGTGCCCGCGAGGGCGGTATTCATCAAGCCCTTGGCATCGTACGGGGTCACGGGAAAAGCGACTTTCAGGCCGGGAATATGCGCGCACAGCGCGGTCCAGTCCTGTGAGTGCTGCGCGCCGTACTTGCTGCCCACCGACACCCGCATGACCACCGGCATCTTCAGAACGCCGCCGCTCATGCTCTGCCACTTCGAGAGCTGATTGAACACCTCGTCTCCGGCTCGGCCCAGGAAGTCGCAGTACATCAATTCGATCAGCGCGCGTCCGCCTTCGAGGGCATAGCCCACGGCGGTTCCGGCGATGGCCGCCTCCGAGATGGGGCTGTTGAAGAGCCGATGGTAGGGCAGCGCCTCGGTCAGGCCGCGATAGACGGCGAACGCGCCGCCCCAGTCGCGGTTCTCCTCGCCATAGGCGACCAGGGTCGGGTCGATGGCGAAACGATGCAGAACCGCCTCGAACAGCGCATCGCGCACCGCGACACAACGGCCTTTCGGCAGCAGTTCGCCGTTCTCCGCGAGGCCGGATCGGGAGCGTCCCGCCAACTGTTTGACGCGGGGATTCTCCTCGACAGGCAGCAAAAGCTCCGGCTCCCGGCTCGTATCGAACGATTCGACACGGGTGTTGGAGTACATCGTCTGCTCCAGCAGATTGCCCACGGCGTAGAGATCGGCGCGCGGGGAGAGGTCCAGATCGATGGCGCGGCGATAGGCGCGCATGATCGCGGCGTCGAGGCTGCTCTGGGTCGTCGCCAGGTCGGCGGCAGCGCAGATTCCCGCGTCGGTCAGATCCTGGGCGTAGGTGAGCAGGCTGTCCACCTTCTGCCACTCCTCAATCTCCGCCTTCTCCCGATAGGAGGAGGCGTCCGAGGGAGAGTGTCCGCTGAAACGGTAGGTGACGGTGTCGAGCAGGACCGGTCCTTCCCCGCGCGCCAGCAGCTCTTTCTTACGGGCAATGGCATCGATCACGGCCAGCGGATTGTAGCCGTCGACACGCTCGGCGTGCATCTGCTCCGGATTGAGCCCTGCGCCGATTCGGGCCAGTGTGCCAAATCCGCCCGTCTCGCCGACCGGCTGCCCGCCCATGCCGTAGAAGTTGTTGACAAAGTTCATGATGAGCGGCAGGCCGCCCCGATGAGCCTCATCCCAGAGCGTCTTGAACTGATCCATGGTGGAGAAACAGAGCGCCTCCCAGGTTGGGCCACAGTTCGCGGCGGCATCGCCAATGTTGCAGATGACCAGTCCGGACTTGCTGTTGACCTTCTTGTAGAGCGCTGCTCCCACCGAAATATCGGCGGAGCCGCCCACCAGGGCGTTGTTCGGAAAGACGCCGAAGGGGATAAAGAAGGCGTGCATGGAGCCGCCCATGCCCTTGTTGAAACCGGCCTCACGCCCAAAGATCTCCGCCAGCGCCCCGTAGAGCAGAAACTCCAGCGCCTGCTCTTTGACGCTCGCCGGCTGGTACCGCTCTCCGCCGGGAATCGGTTTGTCGAGCGCGCGCAGAATCGCGCCGCCCATATAGTCGGTCATGATCTGCGTCAGGGCCGCATCGTCCAGTTTATGAATGGCGGACAGGCTTTTCGCCAGGATTTCGCCGTGACTGCGGTGGCTGCCGAAGATGTGATCGTTTCGATCCAGATGGTAGGCTTGCCCGACTGCCGACGCCTCCTGCCCTATCGAAAGATGCGCGGGACCGCGATGGTCGTATTCGACGCCGCCGTAGTTGCCTTTGATCTTGACATCGTTCAGCATCGTTTCAAACGTGCGGATCGTCGCCATATCCCGGTAGATGCGCGTCAGATCGGCATCCGAAAACCGGCTTCGTTCGGCGGCGAGAGTGCGGTTATACTGGTTGACAGGAATCGGTTGGAATTCGATCTGGCCGCCAGCGCGGACATCCTGCGGGCGAATCATCACAGACTTGGGCATGAAGCCTCTCCTTTTCGGCATTGACGTGGAGCGATAGACTGGTTGTCCCTCTATCATAGCACCCGCAAACGAAGGAAATCAACAGCAAAAAAAAATAAAAGCAAATCGAGGGCGATGGACGCCAAACCGCCCTCGCTTCTGATCGGAAAGCGAGGGCGGTTCGACGCAGAGAATCACGTGAGAGTTACAGCTTTTTGTTGTCTATAACCGCTTCTTTGCCATTGCCCTTGTCGTCCGGGCCGAGCCTATTCATGGCGATTTCGATGTTGATCTTGCTGCCGGCCGTGTCCCCTACAACCTTAGAAGTGAGGCTGAGGGCCTTACCGGTCGTCACATCGATGAGACTTGTGCTTTCGGAGTGCATCTTG
>JBBQPO010000175.1:0-13129 GCA_038217285.1 Chthonomonadales bacterium | reverse complement strand
TCGCAGAATGATTCAGCAGCGCACACTACGGCAGCCTCCCCCCAGGGCCGTACGTCCGCCGGTTACAGGGTCTGGCGCAAGGCAGGTCCGCATCAACTTCAAGCTTTTCAGCACCATCCGAATTAAAAGGCGTTCGCACCGCAGGGTGTGAACGTTTCGAAGACGACAGTCTCGAGTCCGGGCACACCCTCTCGTGTGCACTGCGGGATGGGTCGCGTGGAGGACGCGTAATGAGCAAGGAAATTCTGGTTGTTCTGTCGGAATGGGGTTTTTGGGGCGAGGAACTGGTCGGCCCGGTCGAAGTCCTGGACAAGGCGGGGTACACGACCACGTTCATGACGCCGACCGGCAAGCGCGCGCACGCGCTGCCGCCCAGCATGACCGAAGGCTATTTCGATCCACCCCTCGGCAAGTGCGTCACCGACGCCTACTTCGCCCAGAAGACGCGCGAGATCGATGCGTCGACCCGCCTGGACAACCCGCTGAATCTGTCGGAACTGTTCCCGGTGCGTCCGTACTTCAACTCGGAGAACTTCGGCCACGGCCTCGAGGCGTATCACAACGCCCGCGAGCAGGCCTGGGAAGGGCTCAAGAAGTACGACGCGCTGTTGCTGGTCGGCGGCAGCGGGCCGATCGTCGACATGGTGAACAACCAGCGTCTGCACGACGTCGTGCTCGGCTTCCTGGCGCAGGACAAGCTCATCACCGCCGAATGTTACGGCGTCGCCGTGCTGGCGTTCGCGCGCGACTGGATTGATCGCAAGAGCATCATCGCCGGCAAGCATGTCACCGGACACGCGCTAGAGTACGACTACAAGGACGGCACCGGCTTCATCAACACCGACTTCAACATGGGGCCGCCCCCGTATCCGCTCGAGCTGATCCTGCGCGATGCGACGCAGCCCGGCGGCCAGTACCACGGTGGCGTCGGCCGCACCATTTCGACCGTCCTCGACTACCCGTTCCTGACCGGCCGGTCCACGCAGGACTCGCACCTGGTTGGTGAGTTGATGGTGAAAGCGCTCGAGAAGGGCCTCCGCCGCTACGGCTGGTAGCACGTACTCTGACGGGCATCCCCGGCGCCAAAGCGCCGGGGATGCCCGTCCTTCGCCTCCTTCAGGAAGACGGGCCGTTTCACATCATGGGTCACAAGACCGGCCATTTCGCCATCATCGAGCAGTTCCTCGCTGACGGCATCACGCACATGTTCGGGAATCCTGGCACGGTCGAGCAGGGGTTCCTCGATGCGCTGCGGGCCTACCCGCAGATGAAGTACATCCTCACGCTGCAGGAGTCGATTGCGGTACTCGCCGCCGACGGCTATGCCCGTGCGACGCAGAAGCCGGCGCTGGTGCAGTTGCACAGTTCTCCCGGCATCGGCAACGGCGTCGGCGCGCTCTACCAGGCGAAGCGTGGCAACTCGCCGCTGGTCGTCATCGGTGGCGACGCCGGCATCAAGTACGCCGCGATGGACGCGCAGATGGCTGGCGATCTCGTCGGCATGATGCGGCCCGTCACCAAGTGGGCGACGGTGGTGCAGCACCCCTCGTCGCTGCTCCGCGTCCTGCGGCGCGCCCTCAAGATTGCGGCAACGCCGCCCATGGGACCGGTCTACGTCGGCCAGCCCCAGGACATTCTCGACGCACCGTCGAACGAGCCGGTGCGGCCGACCTCGATTCCGTCGACACGCGTGGTGCCGGCCCCCTCCCTCGTGGAGCAGGCGGCCGCCATCATGGCCGCCGCCGAGCGGCCGGTCATCTTCGTCGGCGACGGCGTCGCCTACTCCGGCGCACAGGCGGAGTTGGCCCGCGTGGCCGAACTGCTCGGTGCGGAAGTCTGGGAGGCCGACGCCGGCGAAGTGAACATGAGCGAGCGTCATCCGCTGTATCAGGGCATGACCGGGCACATGTTCGGCGAGCACAGCCTGCCGATTCTCCAGAAAGGCGACGCCAATCTGGTGGTCGGCACCTACATCGTTCCCGAAGTGTTCCCGGAACTGGGCGATGTGTTTGCCGAAGGGGCGAAGGTCGTGCACATCGACCTCAACGCCTACGAAATCGCCAAGAACCATCCGGTCGATCTGGGCGTTGTCGCGGACCCGAAGCTGACGCTGGCGCTGCTGGCCGACGCCCTGGAGCGCCTGCTGCCGCCGGTGAAGGTGGACGCGGCGAAGGCGCGCGTCGAGCAGGGACGGCTCGAGAAGGACGCGAAGCATCGCGCCGATCTCGAGGCTGACCTGGCGGTGCGCGACAGCCAGCCGGTGAAGATGACCCGCTTCATGGAGGAGCTCACGGCGCAGTTGAAGGGCGACGTCGTGGTGTTCGACGAGGCGCTCACCAACTCGCCGGCCGTCTCACGCTATCTGTCGCCGTCGAAGACGGGCGACTACTTCCTGACGCGCGGCGGCTCGCTCGGCGTCGGCTTCCCCGGTGGCCTGGGGGTGAGCCTCGCGAATCCGGGAAAGACGACGCTGGCGTTCAGCGGCGACGGCGGCTCGATGTACACCATCCAGTCGCTGTGGACGGCTGCCCGCCACAACATCGGCGTCAAGTTCATCGTCTGTAACAACGGCTCGTACCGGTTGCTGCAGTTGAACATCGATCAGTACTGGCGGGAGCAGGGCATCGAGAAGCACGACTATCCGTTGAGCTTCGACCTGTCGCAGCCACCCTTGAAGTTCGCGGAGCTGGCGCGCGCCATGAGCGTGCCGTCGGTCCGCGTCGAGAAGCCCTGGGAGGTCGGTCCTGCCATCGCGCAGGCGCTGTCCACGCCGGGGCCGTTCCTGATTGACCTGGTGCTCGAGGGCGATACGCACCCCGAGCGGGTCGGCAATACCTGCGGTCAGTAGTTTCCCTGGGGAGAAGACACGACATGGACATGCGCATCGTCAACGAGTTGGTCACGGCGTGGTACCTCGCGCTCGACAATCACGCCCCGACCGCAGAACTCGCATCGCTCGTCACCGACGACGTGCAGATGATCTTCCCGGAAGCGACGCTGCCTGGCGTCAGCGATTTCCTGGCATGGTACGCCGGCGGCACCTACTCGAACGGCACCGCGGCACCCGGCGTCATCAACATCTTCTTCGACGAGAACCACAACGTGGTGTCGGTCGAGCGCACCGGCGGCACCGATGACGCGCCGGAGCTCAAGGTGGTAGTGGCGTGGCAGGCGAGCTGGTTCGTGAAGCCGGCCACCAAGGCGAAGCGCACCTCGCTCGACGCGACCCAGACCTGGACGGTGGTGAAGTCCAGCAAGAACAAGTTCGGCCTTGCCATCAGCAAGTACAACGCCGTCGCGGCGCCGTTTGCCTACGCGCCCGGGTTCGCGCGCCTCTAACTTTCCAGCAGCGGAGCAGACACGATGGTCAACGTCCCCGATACGAAGCTCGGTCGCATGTTCCAGCAGCACATCCAGTTCATTCTCGACAAGAACATCGATGCGCTGCTCGACCAGTACACCGACGACTGCCTGCTGATCAGCAGCTTCATGAAGACGCCGAAGTACTACCGCGGCAAGACCGAACTGCGCGAGCACATGAACGGCATCCTCGGCATCCAGGGGCTCGAGGACGAGATCGTCTTCTGGGCGGAGTCGGAGCACCCCGAGACGCTGATGATCACCGAAAAGATCACGATGAAGCTGGCCGACGGCGAGGCGAAGATGCGCTTCTCCGACAGCTGGGTGCTGCGCGACGGCAAGATCGCGATTCACTTCGCCGGCATGGTCCAGCACGCCGACGGATCGCTGGCGTAACGCCGGAAAGCGGGACAACACCATGGCAGTCAAGAAGAAGGTCGGCGTCCTCATCGAGGGCGACTACTACGAGAAGGAAATCTTCTACTACGAGCATCGCTTCCCCGAAGAGGGAATCGAGCTGCACTTCCTTACGCGCATGTGGGGACAGAGCCAGCTCACCTTCACCGGTCATGAGTGGAAGGTGCCGTTCGAGGTTCGCGAGAGCTTCGAGAACATGTCGGACGAGGAACTGCGCAGCTACTCCGCCATCATCGTGCCGTCGGGCATCGTCTCCGATCGCCTGCGCTACACGGAGGACGCCAGTAAGCTTCCGCCCGCGACGGTCTTCCTGCAACGTGCTTTTGCGGAAAAGGATGTCATCAAAGGCATCATTTGCCACGGGATGTGGCTGGTCGCTCCCGCGCCCGAACTCGTTCGCGGCCGCAATGTGGTCGTGCATAACAACCTGCATGGCGACGCCATTAATATGGGCGCCGTTTATGTGGACCAGGACGTAGTCGTGGATGGCACGGACCTTGTGACCGCGCGTACAGGCGGTCACTGTCATTTGTTTGCTCGCAAGATCATCGACCTCATGCTGGCAAAAGCGGGGTAAGGGAGGAACGCATGGCCTTTTCGCATGTTGCGATTTCGTGCTCGGACCCTATCGCGGTCGAGCGCTTCTACACGCGCTACTTCGGCTTCCGACGCGCCCGAGTGATTCCGCTTGGCAAAGACCAGATCGTCTTTCTAAAGGTCGGCGATGTCTACCTCGAGCTGTTTCAGGCGGTTGGCGAAGCGCCGGATCCGGCGGCCGACAAAGATGGACCGGGCTTCCCTGCCTGGAGGCACATTGCCTTTCAGGTCGAGGACGTGGACGCCAAACTGAAGGAGATGGGGGCGGACGCCCAGGTGACACTGGGGCCGCTAAGCTTCGATGACTTCATACCGGGATGGCGCACTGTCTGGGTCAAGGACCCGAACGGCAATATCGTGGAAATAAGCCAGGGGTTTGTAGACGAAGAAAACCCGCCGGCTCTTTCCTAGCAGTACGGTTCGGGCGGATGCTGGCGACGCTCACATGCTCGGCAGCGTGGAGCTCGGCGTCACCTCGATCCAATAAGTAGAGAGCAGGAACACTATTATGACCGTAGCCGATACATCGACACTGATACAGGACCATTCCAAGGACGGAGCCGAACCGTCCGCGACCACCGTTACCGCCGTGGCTCTGACGCCATCGCGTGAATTTATCGTCGAGCGTGGCCGCGCGCATCCGATGGGAGCGACCCCGGATGCGGAAGGTGTGAACTTCAGTGTTTTCGCCGAGGAAGCGACCGCCGTGGAGCTCTTGATCTTCGATGAGCACGACGCTCCCGAGCCCATCGCGGTCATCGACCTGGACCCGACCAAGAATAAGACCTTTCACTTCTGGCACGCATACGTCAAAGGTCTGAAGCCCAACGCGCATTATGCCTATCGACTCGACGGTCCGCGCGATCTTCACGGCAAGGGGCAGCGCTACAATCGCAACAAGGTGCTGATCGATCCGTATGCGCTTGGCAATACGAACGGTCTGTGGAATCGCGTGGATGCGTGCGGCCAGGAAGACAATATGGCGACCTCCATGCGCAACGTGGTCATCGATCCCTGCGCCTACGATTGGGAGGGAGACAAGCCGCTCAATCACCCCATGGCGGAGACCGTGATCTATGAGATGCACGTCGGCGGCTTCACCCGGTCTCCCACGTCCGGCGTGGACGAGAAGCGGCGCGGCACGTTTTCCGGCGTGATCGAGAAAATCCCGTATCTCAAGCAACTCGGCATCACCGCCGTGGAGCTTTTGCCGGTGCATGACTTCGACGAGAAGGAAGTGCTGCGCATCAGTCCCGTGACGGGGAAGCCGCTTACAAACTACTGGGGCTATAGCACCATCAGCTTCTTCGCCCCCCATAACGGCTACTGCGTTTCGCCGGAATACGGATCCCACCTCGACGAATTCCGGGATATGGTGAAGGCCTTCCATAAGGCGGGCATCGAAGTGATCCTGGACGTGGTCTACAACCACACGAACGAAGGCAACGATCAGGGGCCGACGATCAACTTCAAGGGCTTCGCCAATCACGTCTATTATATGCTTTCCACCGAAGACCACCAGTACTATATGGACTACACCGGCTGCGGCAACACGGTCAACGGAAACCATCCGATCGCCGAGAAGATGATTGTCGATAGTCTGGACTTCTGGGTAAGGGAGATGCATGTAGACGGATTTCGCTTCGATGAGGCCGTCATCCTGACGCGAGGCCAGGACGGGCTGCCGATGCTCGATCCTCCCGTGATCTGGAACATCGAGCTTTCCGATATGCTCGCCGACACCAAGGTGATCGCGGAATGCTGGGACGCGGCGGGACTGTATGAGGTCGGCTACTTCCCGGGGTATCGGTGGGGCGAATGGAACGGAAAATTCCGTGACACCATCCGCAGTTTCGTCAAAGGCGAACCGGGCATCATTGGCGATGTGGCGAACCGCATCTCCGGGAGCGCGGACATCTTTGAAACCACGGGAGAACTGCCGATCAACAGCGTCAACTTCGTCACCTGCCACGACGGGTTTACGCTCAACGATCTGGTTTCCTACGACTATAAGCACAATGACGCGAACGGCGAGAATAACCGCGACGGCATCGACGACAATCTCAGCTGGAACTGCGGCGTGGAAGGTCCCACCGACGATCCGGGAATCGAGTCGTTGCGGAACCGCCAGATCAAGAACTTCGCGACGATCCTGATGCTCGCACAGGGCGTGCCCATGATCCTTGGGGGCGATGAAGTGCGGCGGACCCAACAGGGCAACAACAACGCCTACTGCCAGGACAGCGAGATCAGTTGGTTCGATTGGACCCTGCCCGAAAAACACAACGACCTTTTTCGGTTCTGGTCCAGCATCATCACGCGCCGGACATCGCATGCGAGTCTGCACCGGCCGCGCTTTTTCAACGGACAGTTGAACGAACGCGGCGTGCCGGATATCTCCTGGCACGGCTATGAACTAAACAGTCCCGGCTGGCATGACGCCGAGGCGCGGATCCTTGCCTACACGATGGGCGGATTCGACGGCGATCCGGATCTTCACGTGATCATGAACATGCACTGGGAGGGAGCGAATTTCCAGTTGCCGACGGTTCCAGGACGGAAGTGGTATCGGTCCGCCGACACCTCTTTGCCTTCTCCTGAAGATATTGCGGAACCCGGGAATGAAGTCGAGATTGAAGGCAGCGAGTACTTCGTGAACGATCGCACCATCGTGGTTCTCGTCTCGAAGGCGTAACGAAGTTCAAATAAGGGAGGGGCGTGGACGCATGAATGACATTAATTTTATCTTTTCCGACACGATCGCCGGATACATTACGGCGGCGGATGCCGAACAAGGCACTTTCACCATCAAGACTCCGGGAGACAAAGAGTTTAGCGGCAAGCTGACGTCCGCGACTTTCTACGAGTATGTGCGGAATCTCGGAGAGTCGTATAAGGACGCGAGCGGGCAACTCAAGGAACTGCTCGTGCCCGGCAACTATGTGTTCGCTTACGGCCTCTATTACCCGGAAGGCGGCGATCATAAGTTCGAAGCCAAGCACCTGGTGTTCCCGGGCACGAAGCCGGGCAACTTTGTGTTTGAAAAGCAGGACTGGTGGATCGAGCAGGTAAAGCATATCGCCGACTTCTACATCAAGGCGCAGTTCGATGGCGGAGAGATCGACTACTCGAAGTATCGCACGAGCCTGTTTTTGGACGGCGCTAAACTGGGCACCACGATCCAGGAGACCGACACCATTTCTCGCACCGTATACGGGTTCGCCACCGCGTACCTCTTGACGGGCGAGGATCGATTCCTCGAAGCGGCCGAAAAAGGAACCCAGTACCTGCGCGACAACATCGTTAAGCGTGATAAGGAATCGGAGGGAGTCGTCTACTGGCTGCATGCGCTGGACGTTCAGCCGGGCGGCAACAAGGATGTCCTTGGCTCTCTGTTCGGAGACGATTACGGCGCGATGCCTTGCTACGAGCAGATTTATGCGCTCGCGGGCCCCATCCAGACGTACCGCATCACGGGCGACCCCGGCATTCTGGAGGACGCGGACAAGACGATCAACCTGTTCAATAAGTACTACCTGGACACGTCTCCCACCGGCGGTTACTATTCACATATCACCACGGATACCTTCGATCCCAAAGCGGAATCGCTGGGCCACAACCAGGCGCGCAAAAACTGGAACTCGGTCGGTGACCATGCTCCTGCTTACCTTATTAACCTCTATCTGGCGACCGGCGATAAGAAGTACGCCGACTTCCTGGAACTGACCTTCGATACGATCCGTGACAAGTTCCCCGCCAAGGACGATACCCCGTTCGTGCAGGAGAAATTCTTCGACGATTGGAGCCCGGACAAGACCTGGGGATGGCAGCAAGACCGCGCGGTCGCCGGCCATGACCTGAAGATTGCCTGGAACCTGATGCGCATGAACTCGCTTCGGCCTAAAGACAGTTATGTTCAGCTTGCCAAGCAGTTGGGAGACACGATCCCCGCAGTCGGCATGGACAAGCAGCGTGGCGGTTGGTACGACGTATGCGAGCGGCATCTTGGGCCGGGAGAAGAAACCCGTCGCCTGGCGTTCCACGATCGTAAGGCGTGGTGGCAGCAGGAGCAGGGCATCCTTGCCTACTTGATCCTTGGTGGAATCTTTAAAACGCCGGAATATCTCAAGCTGGCGCGGGAGTCCTCCGCTTTCTACAATGCGTGGTTCCTGGACACCGATTCCGGGGCCGTGTACTTCAATGTCCTGGCGAACGGCCTGCCTTACCTGCTTGGAAACGAGCGGAATAAGGGCAGCCATTCGATGGGCACCTATCATGCCACGGAACTCGGCTACCTTGCCGCAGTTTACAGCAATCTGTTGGTGACAAAGCAGCCGTTGGATCTGTACTTCAAGCCGCAAGCGGGCGGGTTCAAGGACAATATCCTTCGCGTGTCTCCAGACCTTCTTCCCGAGGGAAGCATCAAAATCGAATCGGTCTGGATCAACGGCGAACCGTACACGGATTTCGACGCCAAGGCTCTTACGGTGAAACTACCTACCGAGCAAACGCCGGACGCCCAACAGCGTCTCTCGCGAAACCGCGCCGGGGGTCATGGGGCAAAGCACACGGGGAACGAGACGAAAGTCAAGGTTCGCCTGGTCCCTGCTTGATCCTCTCAATCGTTAGAATGCCCGCTCTCAGCGGGCATTCTACATACTATAGGAGAAATACATGTCAATCAACTTGGTGACGCGATTTGCGACTGGAATTCTTGCGCTGGCCGCATGCGCTATGCTTGTCGGATGCGGCGGCAACGACAACAACACGCCTGCCGGGCAGACCTTCTTCGGCCCGGATGTGACCGCAACCAACGGACCCCATGGATCCTACCTTCTGGGCCGCAGCTTTGTCCGGACGAACGGCGCGACGCCACTCGAGTTCGGGTTCGAACTCGAACAATCCGGCATCGCCAATCAGCCGCCCACGCCGATCTCCGACGATAAACCCAACGTCTATATCATTCCGCTTCCGGCACAGGCTTCCGCTTCGCCCTACAAAGCCATGGCCCTCTTCTACTTTACAGGTCACCCGATCGATCAATTCCGGCCCACTGGAGAACCGCAGCATTTCCATTGCGTTATGCTGATCAATCCCCCGGCGCAGCCGGATCCGCCCACGTTTGCCAATGAGTTCGCGGTTCCAGACCCGCGTGAGGTTCCCGTAGGCGCGCCGGCAGGCGTTCCGCCGACGATCGTTCCGGGTCTCGGACAGAGCTACGACGATCCCACCAAGCCGGCAGGTCAGCCGGCGCGGATCACCGTGGGGATGAACTTCCTGATCTACAAGGGACATATAAACGGAACCCCGGTCGGAGATGACGTCAGCTTCCTCCAGTCGCACCAGACGGAGACCGACGTTATCGACCAGCCTCAGTTGTATCCGGTCCCCGGTTTCTTCCCGCATCAGTGGACCATCCGCTACGATGCGGCCAAGCAGGTGAATGTGTTCTCCGTGTCGGACTTCCGACCTGTCGGCGCAGCCTTCATTCCGCAGGGATAGCTCTTGTCTGGATCCGAACCTCCGAATTCAAGGCAGTCAGGATCCACACTTCTTGAACACGCACTCGGTCAGTTATCCTCGGCTCTGCTTCCGATTTATACGGAAGCAGAGCCGATTTGCATTCAACAGAAAGTTTCTAAAAGCGAATGCATGTCCAAGAGTGATGCCTATAGTGTGCATGAGGCACCGGGGGGGCGTCAAGGAGGGGAGATTATCATCTCCGTGAGTCACATCCAGGTGCGGCTGGATACCAATGTAGAAGGGGGAAAGAAGCGGCGAAGGAAATGATCCGGTACTTCACAAATTCGGATGCTCGTTCCCGTAATGGTCCAAATGGAGTTTGGACACCGTAAGGGCAGGAATTCCCGCCTCGCTGCTCATGCCCTGCCACGAAAAACTGCCCAGGCGCATGGTTACGGGCTTCACATACGCCATTCCGTTTACCTGCGAACTATCATAAGGCATGCTGAAAACCTGCAGGGATTTCATCTGCGCCATTGCCTGGGCCGACATCGCCGCCATATAGCCGCGCATGTAGATATGCCCGTCATGCTTCACGAGCGTCCAGCTTCCCATCACAGGCGAGTTGCCAAGCGTTTGAACGATCACGCTGGCAGGCGATAGGGCTGGATTTTGCAGCAGCGCCTTAAAATCCTGCGGATTGGTTTGCACCAGTTGTCCTTCGGACACTTCCGCAAGCGTGCGGATCTCGGCAGAGACAGGTTGTGGCGACACGACGGTCGCGGGCGCGGCAACCTCCAGAGGGGTGCTCCGAAAAGAAGACATCATCAAGATGCCCAGGGATAAAACAAGAGCGCCGCCCAGGCCTAGGCCCAGCCGTCGTCGCTGAACCAGCGTTCGCTTCAGCGCCTGTTGCTTTCGGGCCTGTCGCTGACGCTCCTGCTGCACCTCCGCAAGGATTTCGGCGGCGTCGGCGGAGATGCTCAGTTGCTGCAACGCTTCGCCGATCGGCACCGTCTCTTGCAAAGCATGCTCGGCGTTTTCCTTCCGCGCTTCCAGGGAAGCCAGGGCTTGCGCAAACTCCTGGGGCGTTACGCGCTCCTGCAGCGCTGCCTCTGTGTGCGCAGGCACGGTCTCGGCTGTCTGAAGCGGCTGAGACTGATACACAGGATAGTAGCTGGCTGCCTTTTCTTCATGTTTACCGATGTTCATAATTTTTTTGTCCGTTACGGAGGATTCAGAAAGCCTTCGGGCATAGTCACTATGAGACAAGTCTCACTATGCATTACGCGGTTTACATTCGATTGTGTCCATGAAGTTCAAAAGTTTAATGCATCCCGACGACCATACGGGAGGCCGTCGGCAGACACAGAGGCTATTCAGGCAAAAAGTGTAGTCTGGTGTGGTTGCGGGGATCGCTCTGGCCTTGCAGATAGTCGGAAAGCGTAAGGTAATTGGCTCCCGCGACCTTGCCGGGGGAATGCACGATAATTGCGCTACACTGTCCTGCGGCAGACTTGCCGTCCCGGCCACGATAAATCTCGAACGCTACGCCGCGCTGTGTGTCATCGTATATTCGAATGGGCCCGTTGGATTTTTTTGTCGTGTAGGTCTGCACCAGTTTCAGATGGGGATAAGCATGCTTGATATGGGTGAAGCTACTGCCGGCCGCGATGCCGTTGGCCAGTTTGAAGGACGCGGACGTGACGCGCGCCTCGGTAATCACTTTTTCCGAACCATCACCGTCGTGGGCCAGCGTAACATAAACATCCAGTTCCGCAGGAACGGCATCCGGTTGATTCGCCGGCGGTTTGGAATACCAGGTCATCCACTGCTTCATCATCGCCGCCTCTCCCGTGTCCGGATCGCCCAATCTTTTCAGTGTTTTCGCGTCCGCGCCGAGACGGATCCGGCCAATATGCTGGCCGGGAACAATGAGATTAGCAGGCATCTTTGCAAGCGCAGACGTGCTCAAGGCGCAGGTCAATCCCAGCACGGCGATCCCAGTCTTAGCGGATTTCATATAACTTCCTTCCAAATATCGTTCCGATACCTAGAGAAGACGGAGCGCAAATACATCAGGTTTCAATGATAATTTGCCGCAGCGTACGTTCAGCCTATGTCCAGGAGAATGCATTGCACGCTCTGATCGGCCCGTACCTCCGCTCGGTAAGCGCTTATCCGGATATCCTTGCTGGCCTTCCGCACTGCCTGGACCGCCTCCTGTAAGTCTGCTTCCTACTGTCTGTAGATCTCCTGGGTGTCGGCGCCTATATCGCTTTCCGCCATGCGCTCGGCGGTGTGTTGGAACGCATGGTCCGGGTCCTCTACTGGCCGCATTCTCTGGTGCTTCTCTTATGCCGCATATAGATTTCCGCTTTCCCTGCCCAGAAGTCATTATAACAATTGGACCGTCTGGACTGGCTGTTTGAAGTAATGGGCGAAACATACCTGCATCCCGAGGCGGTTTCCGGCTGCGTCGTCGGCACGGTCGCGCAGGAGACGGGGGCGTCGAACCGGAGGCTGGGAGACCTGTGTGAGGCGCACTTTGCGATGTGGGCCGGCGATGTGCGCACGCTGCTCGCCGACGCCAAGAAGGCGCATCCACCTGTAATCGACTTCGACCCGGCCAGCATCGCCGACCTGATGCTCGGGGTTGTGCAGGGCACCCTGCTGGTCGCCAAAACCCGACAGGACCGCTGCGTGATCCTGAACAACCTCCGGCACTGCCGGGCGTACGTTCTGGGCCTGTTCCGCAGCGAAGCCACGGATACAACGAAGCTTTATACGCGCCCTATGGACGCGGCGGCGCTCTGCTGAATGGCGCGCGTCCCTTTCTTGATCGCGCTCCGAGGCGCATCGGATTACGGCGAACCTCCGAATTCAAGGTGGTGAGGATCCACACTTCTCGAACACGCACTCGGTCAGTTATCCTCGGCTCTGCTTCCAAATTTATACGGAAACAGAGCCGATTTGCGTTTTAACAGAAGACTTCCTGTAGCGATCGTACAATTTCCTCGGTGTTCAGATAGACATTTGTTTTGATATGACTCCCATTATGGGACGGCGCTGTCGAAGGCGCCTGGAGACTCTCCTGAACCTCGGGTAGGGCAAACAGGCAGATTTCTCAGAAAATAAAAGGATCGGTTAGTACAATACCTTCGCCAAAACGGGTGGCGAATCCATGAATGAGAATAGGGCTTTCGGATCGAAGTTGTAGACGCCAAGCCAACAACTCTCGAAAGTCGAAAACCCATGCCCGATATTTTACCCGTTCTGCTCCTGCTCTCGC
>JBBQPO010000174.1:0-13147 GCA_038217285.1 Chthonomonadales bacterium | reverse complement strand
CCCCGCAGCCTGCGGGGCCTGTCGCTGCCGGGCCTGCCCGAGAGCGCCGGAACCAGGCAGGGTGATCGTGCCGACAGCAAATACAGTACTAAAGAGCAGGCGATAGTTGTTTTGCATCACGACAAAGCCTCCAGTCATGCGGCATGTCTATTGACAGCCTCATGGTCGATCCCGAACAGTACACGCTACTGCGCACGGCAAACGAGCAAAGATCAGAGGCTCCAGGGCGCGCGGTAGTGCGCCGCGATATGCCCGTTGGCCTCCTCGTCGCCGACGAAGCGCTCGGCCGCCATGTCGTAGGTCAGCTTCCGACCCAGGGTGTAGGCCAGGTTGCCAAGGATACAGAGCGAACAGGTGGCATGCCCTATGGCGACGTCCATCACCGGCAGGCGACCGGTACGGATGCAGTCGTACCAGTCCTGACGATGTCTATCCGTCGCCTCTGTGCCGGGCGCAGCCGGATAGAGATAGACCTCCCCGCCCGCGGGCGGTTGATACTGCATCGCCTTCTCCTCTGTGTCGCAGCCGCCATCGCCCGCCCGAACGATCAGGCTGTCGCGGTCGCCATAGTAGGTGGCCCCCCAGGGGGCGTGCGAATCAGGCACCTCGCCTTGACGCCAGGTCAGGGTCCAGTCCGGATTCTGGAACGTCCAGTTCACCACCAGGTTGCGCGGGGTCGTATACATGCCGGTCGGTTGGGGATCGCCGGTTGCCTCGACCGTAACCAGGCCCTGATAGCCGTCGTTATTCATCAGCCAGGAGACCATGCTGAGGGCATGGTTGCCGCGATCTTTGATCTGTCCGCCGCCCAGATCCATGAACCAGCGGAAGTTGCCGGGATGGTAGCGGGAGTGGAAGGGGCGATCGTGGGCCGGACCAAGCCAGAGATCCCAGTCGAGATCGGGCGGGACCGGCATAGGCTCGGCCATATCGGTCGTGGTGGGGTTGTCGGGATGCCAGATCTCCACGCGCTTCACCTGCCCGAGCATTCCGTTCCGCACATACTGGCAGGCGGCGTGGGCGTTGGCATTGGAGCGCCCCTGCGCGCCGATCTGCACGGCGCGGTCGTACTGGCGAGCGGCATCGACCATCGCCCTTCCCTCCTGAAGTGTGTTGCAGGTGGGCTTTTCAGAGTAGACATGCTTGCCTGCCTGACAGGCGTGGACGGTCATAAGCGCATGCCAGTGGTCCGGAGCGCCAATGGTGACCGCGTCGATGTCCTTACGCTCCAGGAGTTGTCGATAGTCGGTGTAGAGGTCTGGGGGGGTCGGCGTCGTCCGCTTTTCATTGGCGACAACTTTCTGCGCGACGGCATTCAGACGGGTGCGGTCCACATCGCACAGCGCCACGACATCGGCGGGCACATGGCTCTGGCCCATGCCGCCGATCCCGATGCTGGCGACCACGATACGGTCGTTGGCACCGGGTCTGCCGGGTCTGGCCATTACTCCCTCGGGGATGATCGTTGGAAAATCACTCATAATGCGGCTCCTCTCTACTGCGACCTCTTTGTCGGTACGCGCTTGCGAGCGAACATGTGTAGCCGTCCGAACTGACTCCATTCCGAGACGATCACGTTGCCGGCTTTGTCGATGGCGATGCCATGCGGATTGTTGCAGATGCCCTCGGTCCACTGCGCCGGAGGCAGGCCATAGTTGGCGCGCTGGGCTACGTTGGGATTGTCGCCGAGCTGCGCGACGATGCTGTTGTCCTTTCCGAGGATCGTGACGCGGCCTTGCAGCTCCCCGATAGCGACGTAGTCGCCCGCAACATAGGCTGTCGCCGGCATACGCAAGTTGCGCTGCAGCACCTTCACCAGGTTGCCGTCCGTATCCCACTGCTCCACACGGCCGCTCTCACGGTTGCAGACGATGAGAAGCGGTTTGGGACCGCGCGTATCGACTGCCAGGCCATGGCAGCGGTTAAACTTTCCGTCCTCCGCCGGGTTGCCCCCCGGCCCGCCAAACGACTTTAGGTACTTGCGGGTGCTGTCGTACTTGTGGATGTAGTTCTTGCCGTATCCGTCCGCGACAAAGATCGTGCCATCGGCGAGGGCCACGATGTTCGTCGGGTTGAACTCCTCGGCTTTCGTGTAGATGCCGGACTCGGTCGGGTATCCCATCGTCCAGGCCGGGGTTCCATCGGTCTTGATCTTGAGGACTTCGTGGAAGTTGGGGCGGGCGGCGTAGAGGTATTCGCCATCGCGCTCACGTCTCAGGTAGAGGCCGTGAATCTGCGTCGGCCCAAAATTGCGGAGATATTTGCCGTCCGGTGCGAAGACCAGGATACCACGCGGCGTGTCGGTGCTGACGTAGATATTGCCGGCGCGATCGACCGCCACCCCGCCGTGTGCCGGTCCGATCGGCTGGTTGTCCGGCTGCGTCGGAAAGTGATTGGGGACATTGGAGAACGTTACTTCTCCTTGCGAGATCCCTCGGAGAGGGGTCGTCACAAAGAGGGCGATCACACTCAGCGTGATCAGGGCCATGAATCGACTTCGAAGACAGGACATCAGAAGCTCACCTCGGAAAGATTTTTATCTCCTGCTTCTTCTGCTGTCCGCCATGGGATTCCTTCTCTGTTAGAGGGAGGGGATCCGCTTCCCCCGCGAACAAACCGGAGAAGTTCGGGCCAGACGATTCAGTTCCTGCCCGCGAGACTCGGCATCCAGTCGGCTCCCTTCAACAAACCCAGAACCACCAGACCTGGTCGGAAGAGGTATACGTTCTGGGGGGTGAACCCCTCCGCCGCTTTGACTGCCTGCGTTCGCCACTTCCCAACGTCCGCGCCGCCCAGGCGGGATGCCGCGATCAGGTAGCGCTCCGCGCCGACGCCTTCTGCGGTGTTCAGAGGCTCAAAGGTCTTCACCACCTCCGCAAAGGGAGCGGGATCGCCGACCACGAAGCTGACGCCGAACAGTTGGGCAAGCCCGTGTGGGTAGAGATCTTTCATCCCACCCTCGAAAGTGCGGTTGGGATAGAAGGCCCATGCAAATCGCTTCTTCTGCTTCGCCTCCCAGTAGGTTTTCAGGCCCTTCCCGACCTCCGCCTTCTGGTTCCCGGCGGCTTTCGCGGCGGCCCTGTCATGCTTTGCCGTAAAGAATTGCTGCGCGTATGCCAGGCCGGCATACACCTCGATATTGTCCATCAGGAATTTCACCTGATAGTCCGGCTTCGCCCAAGTCAATTTGTCCCTGGAGTCGGTGACCGTCTGAATACACTTCAGCGATCTTTTTGCTGCCTCCCGCATCTTGTCCGACACCTTGCCTCCCGCCCGCCGATAACTTTCGACAACCATCAGGAACATGGCTGCCGAACTGTCATACGCGTCCACCTTCCCGTTGCTCTGGTACTCCGCGATGGTTCCCACGTAGTCGCACCAGAACCCTGCTGCTTCCTGATGCTGTGCACACCACTCCAGCCACTTGCCGACACGCGCGACATCGGCAGGGCTCTTTTTGGCATCGTTTGCAGCGAGCAAGGCCAACATCCCGTAGTTGACGAAGTAGGGCGCGATCCACACCTGCGCAGAGGGCGTCCTCCCGTTATTGGCGATCAGAAAGGCTCCATCCGTCATCTGGCAGCCGCGGATGATGTCGAGGCAGTCTTCCACGACTCTCGTCTCTGCCTCGGTCATTTTCTGGGTCTTCCGCACCTGCGTTTGGGCCTGACCGGAAATGCCGAGTAAGCAGAATAACGACAACACAAGGCAGTAAATCGCAAAAGAGGTGCGCATGACAGTACTCCTGTTGGTGAATGAGACGGGACTTCCGAGGATTGGAATAGATTTCGCAAAGAGTCGCTCTCTATAAGCTCTTACTGTAGCAAAACGTTCGGATCAAAGTCGATATAGCAGACAAGCTTTTTTTCACCGACGCTGCCTCAACGCACGGGCACGAGATCAGGTCAGCCTTCTTCCTGTGCATTTCGCTATGACCATAGTAACATAGGAACAAAACGGCACAGAAAGAAGCAGACCGCGCAGTCTAAACGACTGCGCGGTCTGCGAAGATCAATGAAAGGAATCGAACTCCTGAGATTGGGACGTACCGGATTGCGGTTCCTAGTGGGTCGAGAGGTCTGTCGGCTGAGCGGCGGTTGTATCGCCGTTGCCGTCGTCGAGGATGACGCGCTGCGGCGCGCCCTCTTCTCCAGGGACGGGGGGCAGCTTGGAGAGGTTGAGACGGCGTGCACCGACATAGTGATTGCGATGATAGGCGTCGTCCAGGCTGCTGACCATGACTCCAAAGCGCACTCCGGCGGCGTGCAGAAACTTGCGATCTCCGATATAGATGCCGACATGGGACAGGCCCCGCTTGTAGGTGTTCTTGAAGAAGACCAGATCGCCGGGCTGCAGGCTGTTGGACGGGACGGGGGTTCCGGCATTGTACTGGGCGTGCGCCGCGCGCGGGACATAGAGCCCCCACTTCGCGCAGACGGTCTGTACCAGTCCGGAGCAGTCGAAGCCGGTCTGCGCCGACCGACCGCCGAAGCGGTAGGGCGCGCCACGGTAGGCCAGGGCGGTACGAGCCAGCGCCTCGCCCCGTGTCGAATAGCGATTCAGGAGTGGAGTCTGTTTCGAGTGCGCCGCAGAGCTAGACTTCGACGGTTTTGCAGGGGAAGTAGATTCGGGCTGGACTCGCTCGCGAACGGGAGGTTCACCGGCAGGAGGATCGGCGCGAACGAAGGCAGAGGTGGCAACGAGCAGACAGATGGCCGCAAGGCAGGGAGCGACATAAGGTCGAAAAAAGTTCAAATGGGTAGTTCCTTTGCATGTTTTCTCACCTTTCTCTATCACCGTCAGGAGCAAAAACAGAAAGGAAACCAGGCACACGAGTCGTTATACCACATCCTTTGCGGTCAAGGCTACCCTCTGGCAGCCTCCTCGAATCCTATTTTTGCGCTCGCCTGCTTAACGCGTAAAGGAGGAAGCGCCTCGATTTTACCGTTGGAAAGCCCTCTTTAAGGTCTTTTGCCCCGATTCCTGCCGCGCAGGGCAGAATTTTCGAGAATTTTTCGCGATAGGTTGAATTCCTTTTCGGTTTCCAGTATAATACTAAGCGGCGCTTCCTAAACGCCTGAGTTTTATTTCAGGCGATATGAGAAACGGCTGCAACTAATCCTCTTGCCCAGCGGCATCGTTCCGCAGGGCCACGCGGCGACTTCGCCGACACAAATCCTATGGATCGAGGGAACAGGGTGATCAGTGAATTGCAGCAGCATCTCCCCCCCAGTCACATCAAGTTTGCCGATATGGCCGACCGGGAGATCGTTGATAGAGCGCAGCGGGGTGATGAGGCCGCCTCAGAATTCCTGCTGTACAAATATCGTAACCTCGTTCGCACGAAAGTAAAGTCCTACTTCCTGGTAGGAGCCGAGAAAGAAGACCTGCTTCAGGTCGGAATGATCGGTCTCTGGCAGGCGATCGTCGACTTTCGCTGCGACAAGGCTATCTCTTTTCCGGCGTTCGCCAAAGTCTGTATCCAGCGGCATATCATCACCGCCATCAAGACCGCGACACGCCAGAAACAGATGCCTCTCAATACGTCACTCTCGTTGGAAAGTCCTTCCGAGGACTCCGGCCCCGATTGGAACCTCTCCGACATTATTCCCTCTACCGATACTCTCGATCCCGAAGAACTCGTCATCCAAAGCGAAGACACCCGGGTTCTCCACGAGATGCTGCAACAGGTACTTTCGGATTTCGAGTGGAATGTGCTGGCGGGATACCAGATCGGGAAATCCTACCGCGAAATTGCTTCAGAACTCAAATGTAAAACCAAATCGGTGGATAATGCGCTTGCCCGTATCAAGCGCAAGGTCTCCAGTGTTCCACTGGGCCTCGCCAACTTAAGCGAGCTTCTCATCAACTCCGCGCTGCGTTGATCGTTCGCTGTTATCGTTTTCTTTATGCTTTGCGCCGATGCCGTGTTCAGCACGCGCCATCGGCGCATCGTTTTTAGAGCCTGTGCGGCCGCACAAACCCTTGAAAATACCGATGTCAGGAGCAGGCGTATGCGTAGAGTTGAAAAAGAAGAGCCCGCGCTCTCCGAAGAGGAGCAGGCAATTGCGGAGGTACTGGGCGAGAATCCCCGCGCGCAGGAGTTACACCTGATGCGGACCACGCTCGAACAGCGGCGCGACGGCATGCAGCGGGAGCGCGAGCGGGCCAAAGACCCGGCGGAACAGACGCGTCTTCAGGCGAAAATTCAGGAACTGGACAAACAGATCAAGGTGCTCCGGCAGGAAGAGGGCATCACGCAGTTCGTCGAAAACTCCGTTCGCGTCACGCTACACAGAGCAGGCGGAGACGAGTTCGACGAGGAGTGAACGCTCCGGCTAGTGCCGCCCGGCGAAACAGGGCGGCCGTTCAGAAGGTGACGACGGCTTTCAGGACACGGTTCTCAGGCTCCAGCCAGCTTGGAAAATGGGCGGTCATCTCCGCGGCTTCGGCACGGTGCGTGATCCAGGGATCGGTATCTACTTTGCCCGCCTCCAGCAGGGTGAGGATACGCTGGAAATCTCTGCCGGTGGAGTTGCGGGTCGCGAGGAGCGTGATCTCTTTGCGATGAAAGTCCGGATCGTAGAAGCGGACATCGCCGAGAAACAGCCCGACGAAGACCAGACGTCCGCCGGGAGCCACATACTGAAACGCGCCCTGCATCGAGTCGGCGTTGCCGGTGGCATCGAAGACTACCGTCGGCAGATCGCCGCCGGTGATGGTTTCGATAGCCGCCAGAGGGCCTTCCTGTGCAGCAACGATATGTTCGATGCCCATGCGCTCCTGGGCGAACGTCAGGCGATGGGTGTTGGTATCCAGCGCAATCACCCGCGCCCCTGCCGCCTGGGCGAACTGAATGACGGAGAGGCCGATCGGCCCGGTTCCGATGACAAGGGCGAACTCCCCTGGTTCGATCCCGGCCCGGTCCACCGCATGCGCCCCGATCCCAAGCGTCTCCACCAGCGCGAGCTGCTCCAGCGACAGCGTGTCCGACTTGTGGAGTTTGTTCATGGGCACCCGCACGAAGCTGCGCATCCCGCCGTCGATATGGACGCCGAGCACCTTGAGGCGCGCGCAGCAGTTGGTTTTGCCCTTGCGGCAGGCGATGCACTCCCCACAGTTCAGATAGGGCTCCACCGCACACCGGTCTCCCACCTTTAAGGTCTCGCTGGAGGAGCCGAGCGCCACGATCTCGACGCCCAGCTCATGCCCCAGAATGCGGGGATAGGTGAAGAAGGGCTGTTTGCCGCGATAGGCATGCAGGTCGGTGCCGCAGATGCCGACGCGCCGCACTCGCACGAGGGCTTCGTCGGGGCCGGGCGCCTCCGGCTCCGGCGTATCGGTCAGGATAAAACGCCCCGGCTCTTCGAGAACGATTGTTTGCATGGTGATGGACTTTCAGGCCCCGGCCAGAATTTCGGTCAGCAGGCGAGGCGGCTTGCCGAACTGCGCCGTGTACTCCTCCGCCGTGGGCCGGAGCCGAATGGCGAGCTTTTGCGCCTGGTTTACGGCGATGTCACGCAGTTGATGGTTCAAAAACGGATTGGCGAACCGCTCGAGTGTCTGATGTGCGAACGTCTCGCCCTCCTCCACACGCTCCGCCAGCGTGGGAACAATCTCGGTAAAGAGCAGCTCGTGCAGCCATTCGCGGATCTGAGGATCGGCCATCGCCTCCCGTACCGTGACATAGCCCAGCGGCAGGGCGCGCGTGACGAGCGCGGTATGGGCGCCGTTGAGAATACGCACCTTCCGCAGCCAGTAGCGGCCCACATCCAGCGACCGCAGAATGGAAGGGTGTTCGAAGACACGCGGCTCCTGCCCGGAGCCCTCGATGGCCCAGAGAGCGAATGGCTCCGCCACCGTCAGCAGCGGGTCACTCTCCAGCAGCGGATGCCCCTCCGGCCGCTCCGTCACGATCCGATCCACCAGTGTATTGAGCCAGCGGCACTCGGTCTCCAGCCAGTAGGTGAAGCGGCCTTCCCATCCCCAGCGTCGGGCCTGCTCAAGCGCCAGCGCCAGCAGGGTATCGGCGTTGTTCTCGACCAGCTCGCAGGGAAGTATTGTCAGGCCGGGCAGACCCGCCTCGTAGCGCAGGTTGAGCAGCTCCGTGAGCCGGGCCGGAAAGGAGAGCGGGCTGTTGCCCGCGCGGTCGTCGTCCTGCGGCAGCAGCGTCAGGCCCGTCTCGGTGGTGTTGGAGACGACCATGCGCAGGTCCGGCGAACAGGCCACATCCGCGACCTCCTCCCACTCCGCCTGCGCCATGAGCGCGCGGGACACGCTCTGCACCTCGGTCGTCTCGTCTATCGTAACTCCGTTCTGCAACCCACGGATCAGGACATGGTAACGACAGCCGTTGGCGTTCATCTGCCGCGCCCGCTCGCCCTCCGTGGACTGCACCATGACGATACGTCCGGCAGGCTGTCCTGTCTCGTTGGCCTGATGCGCAAACAGGTCCACGAATCCCCGCAGGAACCGCCCGCTTCCGAACTGTAAAATCGTCTCCGGCATTCCCGTCATGCTGTTCCTCTTCCTGTTCCCGGCAGCCAACCCTCAACTATTCTCCGGTCTGCCGGTGGGCCACATCAGGTTATGGACAGGACGCAGAATCTCCTGCACGTTTCGCAGCAGTTCGGGATCAGGAGCGAATTTAAGCGCCGCCAGGTTCTTCTCCAGAGTCGCCTGATCCGCGATGCCGACGAGCGTCGTAGCGATCTCCGGATGGGCCAGCGCGAACTGAAGGCCGAGGTGGGCAAGCTCGACTCCCTGCGCCCGACAGTAGTCCGCCGCCTCCGCCGCAGCCTTCCGAAGCTCCGGCGGAGCGGGATGCCACTCCGGGAGCGGCCTGTCGGTCAGCAGCCCCATGCCGAGCGCGGAGGCATTGATGACTCCGACCCCGCGCTCCCGCAGCCTCGGCAACAGGCTCTCCAGGGAGGTGTCGTTCAGGCTATAGTGGCAGTAGGATAGAATAAAGTCCAGATCGGCGCGATCCAGTACGGTGCGAAAAATCTGCAACGGCAAACCGCTCACGCCCAGAAACCGGACTTTGCCCGCCGCCTGAATTTGACGCAGCGCCGGCAGCGTCTCCTCAACGATCTGATCCAGGGAAGCATACTCGATGTCATGGCAGAGCAGCAGATCGATCGTTTCCAGCCCAAGCCGCTCCAAACTCTCCTCAACACTCCGCGTAACCCGCGCCGCCGAAAAATCGAAATCATCCGCCCCATACCGCCCGACCTTGGTCGAAAGCAGATACTTCTCCCGTGGAATCCCGGCGAGGCACCGGCCCAGCATGCTCTCGGCCCGCGTAAGGCCATAAAAAGGCGCGACATCGAAGTAGTTGATCCCCGCATCGATGGCCGCATGCACGGTACGCACACACTCGCTCGCGTCCACCTCCCCAAACACGCCCCCCAGCGGCGACCCACCGAACCCCAGAACCGAAACCTCCAGCCCCGTCCTCCCCAACTTCCTATAATGCATCTAATACCCCCTCCGCTGCTCGCCGTATACCAGAAAGATTATACGACATATCTAAGACCGACAAAGCGCGTCCCCTCTCTGCCTTTTTTCCTGCTCGAATCCTTTCTTCCTCGGTGCCTCCTATTTCCTGACAAAAAAATGCCCGACTTCGCCATTGAAGCCGGGCGTGGACGCAAGCACACCGAAGTCTGCCTGACGAACACAAAACAATTGAGGACGAGAAAGAAGGATACCTTCGCCCTTATTATAACCCATTACGCACGTGCTGTCAATAGATATAGCGATAGATTGAAAAAGTTTTTTCTGCAAAAGACTCAACGGAACGGATAATACAGATTTATGTAAGCGGAATTTGCATCGGTGGCAACTCCTACCGCAGAAACACCCTTTCGGAGGCGCAGATATTTGCAAGCCTATGCTCGGATTGCTTGTACAACAAGAATTTGACATTCCACGTATGAAACAGGTAGAATTTATTGTAAGCGTGGGCTATACTATTACTGTGGCTTCAATAGCGTGGAACCGCGTGAATGAAAGGAAATACTACCCAATGACCCTATCGGGAGAGAAACGACGCGGTCGAAGGCCAGCGCTCGATCCGGGAGAACGCCGCCGGCTTGCTGCGCGTATCGCCAAAATGGTCTTAGTAGATCGCCTGGAGCAGAAAGAGATTCTGCAACAGTTGACGAAATCCGAGCCGGAACTGGCGCATATCGACGCCAGCACCATCTCACGCCTCTATCGCTTTGCACTGGATACCGGCATTGTGCGCGTCCATATCGATGAAAACGCGCCTTTCAAACCCCCGCGTATTGAATCACTCGAGCGTGAACTCGTCGCGGCTTATGAACTTCAGTCGGCTATCGTCGCCGATGCCACCGGGCATGAAGAGACTTTGGAAAGCTCGCTTGCCGATGACCGCCTGCACCAGGCGCTCGGTCAGCTCTGCTCCGAATACCTGGATACCATCGTCAGGCAGAACGAGATTGTCGCCCTCTCGTCGGGACGCGCCGTTTTCTACGCCTGCGAAAGCCTGTTCAATAAGCACATCTTCGACAAGCGCAATGTGCGCGGCGTCAAAGTCGTCAGCATGAACGGGAACATCGCCGCCGAAGTCTGGAGCATGGAGAGCCCGGACGCCCGCCGTGCGATGGACGCCGATATCAGCGGTGCCTGGCTGGCGCGCGCCTTCCCGGATGCCGAGTTGATCCGCCTCAGTCTGCCCGTTGCGGTGAAGTCGCCGGAGATGATCCCGGAGTGGCTGGCCGAGGGGCCGGGCCGCTGGATCTCCCCGCAGGTGTGGGAAGAGAAATCGAAACAGGGCGTCGGCCACGGTATGGTGCAGAACGGGGAAGACGACGTCTGTGTGCCGACCCTCGCGCTGGTCGGTATCGGGGGCGTACGGGCCAAATCCGGCCACCGCTTCATCGTGGGTCTGCATGAGCCGATGCTGGGCAACCTGCAGCCGGAACTCGGCAAGATGATCGAACTGATCGAGCAGATCTCCGGAAACGGCAACAAGCTGATCTCGTGCGCGGTTGGTGACCTTTGTAACCGACTGTTCGTGACGCTGGCGGCCCGCAAGCATCTGGCGCCCGCGAAGCTGGCGGAACTGAACGCCTATGTCCAGGCCATCAACGAGCGGCTGCTCTCGATCACCTTCGAGCAGTTGTACCTTGTCCCGAAAGTGGTCGTTGTGGCTGGCGGCGCGTCGAAAGTGGACGCGATTCGCTCGGTGCTGGAGTGGCAGGCGATGGGCTGGAGTCAGCCGATCGTCCACGACCTCTGCACCGACCGCGAGACGGCGGTGCGTCTGCTCGAAGCGAAGCGAAGCTCCACCCGTCGCCCCTGATCCTCAATTGTGCCACCCTTTTGTAGCCCTGGCTGTCTCCGACCTATTTTAACCCTTCGGAGCAGGCAGGGCTTTTTGGGCATTTATATACCAGCTAAGGAGCCGTGCAATAGCAGTAGCTTCGTAACCGCCGTTGCTTTGATCTCATCCGGGGCAACAAGATGGAGCGTTGGTTGCTGCGACTGTCCAAAAGTTCCTTTCAGAGCACAAGAGCGGACTGACAGGGGGATAAGGGAAAATAGGTCGGTTGACAAATTGAGCTGGCTTGAGTATAATTAAGTGATCGTTTCGCGCTCTGAAATATCCTGCGCTTAACGGAGGGTATTGTTTTAGCAGGAAGCATCTCTGTCCCATTCTTCCCTACAGCATATCCATGTAGCGCGCACTACCGTTTTGAAGCCGGGAATCCCTGCACGTAGACGGACGTGCTATATGGCCTTCGATGGCTTTCTGTGCTATTATAAAGCTCTCAAACCTTAATAGGTTTCCCTGCGTATCATAGAATATACTTTAGGATGCAGGACATAACCCAAGTCACTTGCAGTGGCAAAGCCGAGATGAGATTTCATGACAGACGCCGCGCACGAAAAATACACTAATGATTACATCGGCGAGGTTTTCTGCCAGGTATTCTTCGATGTCCCAGCATCCTGGACACCTGCAGCGTACGGTCTCGTGTTGGACAAGATTCGCGACTTAGGCTTTGAGACTGCGCAGGATATGGGATTCATGCCGCAGCCACCAGAGGCGCGACAGGTTCCTCCTATTTTAATGCGCTTTGGAAATTCTGCGGGTACAACGCTGATACAGGTAAGTCCGTTTTTATTTTCGATCAATCATGTAAAGCCATATCCTGGATGGGAAACGTTTCGCCCAGTTGTGTTGGAAGCCATGGCTAGATGCTCCAATGTAGTAGAACCCACGGTGTTCAAGCAGTTTGGTCTGCGCTATATCAATCGAATACGGATA
Source organism: Chthonomonadales bacterium (assembly GCA_038217285.1). Lineage (GTDB taxonomy): Bacteria > Armatimonadota > Chthonomonadetes > Chthonomonadales > Chthonomonadaceae > JANXLO01. The sequence goes on along the minus strand of JBBQPO010000174.1, from coordinate 846 downwards.
CCTGCTGATAAGCGTCTGGATAGTTCTGCGGTTCCGATAGCAGACTGGTTAACCATATATCCAACGTTGCCGGATTCTCGGAAACCATACAATGTCTGCACCGTGCAGTGTCAGTGGCTGGTCCAAGATGATCATCTCTTAGCTGTTGGAGTTTCCCGAGATCTCGATCTACCAGCTGAAGAATTTGGATTCGTGTTAGATCTAGGGTATACCGTCAACCTATCTCCAAACTGGAGCTTAGACCATCTGGAAGACTTGTTAGAAACGAGCCATGATGCTATCTATGCCCTCTTTGAGGAGTGCATAACCGATAAGACGCGTAGTCTTTTGAAGGAGCTAAAACCTCATGAGTAACAAAGCTCTAGCACAGTTTAACTTCGCCTGTTTAGCGGTTTCGCCAGCAATAGTTCTATCGGCACCAGGTATCCCCGGGAATACGACAGGTCATCAGACATATAGCAAGTACTTCCTTGGAGCGACTTCTGAGGCATGTGCCAGAAACATGGACAGTAGTTTCTGTGATTTGTCCAGTGCATATCTGACTATTGTGAAAAAAAGGCATCCCGACTTTGATCTAAGTGTCTCTAGGCATGGATTGAATCCCTTCACAAAGTCATGTGCGGACGTTGCTCCTCCTGTGGGATCCTCAGAACAGATTGAGACGTCTACTGGATTTGAAGGGCTGGATTTAGCCGCTTTCTTCAATGTCATGGATTCTGCGGAAGTCATATCTAGTAGGCGCCTCACTGCTATTCTTGCGTCCACTGGCTGGGACATCATTGAGGAATAGATCCTAAAATGTATCTGGATGTTTCGTCAGAGGCAGAATTAAGGCAGGGGGATATC
>JBBQPO010000173.1:0-13163 GCA_038217285.1 Chthonomonadales bacterium | reverse complement strand
GCGGACGTACATGATGTCTTCGGGTATAAGGTCACGACGGTACGTTGGATCGAGGGTAGAGGGGGGAGCGAAGACGGTCGTGTGCTTGAAAGTCAGGGCGTGGAAGAAGGCGACCGGGCCAGCGAGGTGGAGGCGGGAGTAAGGGTGCATCGTCTCGATATCGGAGAGAACGACGAAATCCGGGGGCGGGCTGAGAACGGTCGTGTCCCACTCGTCGGTGGGTATGCGCAGGGTAAAACGCTTCTCCTCTTGCGCGGCTCGGGCGCGGTTGGGCGCGGCCATCTCTCCGAAGCGCGGCGAGAGGGGCGGGGAGTAGAACCAGGGGACGGTCGCAAAGGCGATCTGAGCGCCCTGCGGCGCGGTCCGTTCCAGGTAGTCGGCGGCGGCATTGCGGGGATCCTGCACCGTCATGCAGGTGAGCAGGTAGTAGCTTCCATAGAGCGTCAGGGGCGGCACGATCAGGAGCCCGGCTCCGTTGGGGATGCCCCGAACGCGCAGCGTCGTGAGGAAGCGAGCGGCCCAGAGGCAGAAGACCGGGAAGATCGGCAGCATGTAACGGGCAAATCGGACGTTCGAGAGGCCCGCGAGGCCGAAATAGACCAGGAAGAAGGCGAGCAGGATTTGGTCGGATTTGGTGCGCTTTTGGAAGGCGGGGAGGAGGCCGAGGAGAGCGGCGACCGTCAGTGTCGGGCCGAGGCCGAACGGCAGGGAGACGGTCAGATGATACCACCAGCCGTTTCCGGTGTTCGTGAAGAGGGTGCCATGCCCGATCTTGGGATGATCGAACAGCTCGTAGCGCAGGCCAGAGCCGGGATAGCCGTCGAGGCCGTTCCAGAAGGCGTCGAAGTTGAGCCAGGGGCCGGGGCAGGCGATCAGGAACGTCAGCATTGTGACAGTGATCAGCACGACGAACTGGGCGCCTCGGTGGGTCTTGCAGGCGTTCGGCTCGCGGTTGAGGAAGTGCGCGGTGATCGGCGCGATCAGTACGAGGCCGGCGTTGTACTTCGTGGCGGCCGCGAGTCCGGCCCAGATCGCCGCGAGGACGTAGTCTTTCCAGGTCGGCGAGGTGAGAAGGCGTGCCGACCAGAGCAAGGTCAGCGTGACGAAAAAAGTGGCCGTGACGTCCACGGTGAGGAAGTGCGCGTGCAGAACGGCCAGGGGGGCGACGCCATAGAGCAGGGCGGCGACCAGTCCGGCTCTGCGCCCGAACATGCGCCTGCCCAGCGCAAACAGAACCGGAATCGTCGCCGTCCCCAGCAGAGCGCTGACCAGTCGTCCCGCCAGAAACAGCCCTGCGTTCATGGGGGCCTCGGCGGCCAATGTCGGTGCCGGAGTCGCCGTGCTGCTCGCAGGCGGCGTGGGAATGAGACCGTATCCCTTACCGATAGTCTGCGCCAGATTGACCAGATAGAAATAGAGTGTGCCGTAGTTGTAGAGCTTGATGTCGAACTGCCCGTGCGCGATGTCGGCCTGCAGCGCCGCGTTCAGGTTCACACGTTCGTCCGGATGATAGGTCGCGAGCGGGTGCCGCGCATCCGGCAGGCTCCACGTGATACCCCAGAGCCGCAGCCCCAGGCCCAGGGTTACGACCAGAACCAACAGTCCGAGAGCCTGCTTGTCACGCCGATTCAGTCCGCGCCAGTCGAATCGCTTCCGCTTCTCCTGCTGTGTCATGAAACTCCCCGGTGAACCTCCCCACTGACAAGCAGTGGGGCTTCCGATTTCAACAAGCAACTGCTGACTTTCGCCAGTCTGACATTCTCTCCATCGGCGTTTTGACTCTCCCGCATTCCGAGGGCGAGTATTCTCAGTCCTTCCACGAGGATGTTGACTGCCGCGTTGATGTCTCGGTCATGCCGCGTGTGGCAGCACTCACAGACCCATTGGCGCTCAGAGAGTTCCAGGGTTTGCTTGTGCCTGCATTCGGGATTGGAGCAGGTTTTGGTGGAAGGGAAGAAACGCCCCACCTTCACCACCTGTCCATACCGAGGCACGACCTTGTACTCCAACATCCTCAGAAACGTACTGATCGCTGCATCGCTGAAACTCTTGCCCAGTTTGGTTCTCACTAAGCCCTGGAGGTTCAGGTCTTCGATGCAGAGCGTATCGTAGAGCCGCACCAGTCGTGCGGACAACTTGTGCAGCCAGTCGTTACGCTGGTTGCGCACTCTGGTATGACAGACAGAGACTCGTTTCTTGGCCTTCTGTCGATTATGGCTGTGCTTCTGGCAGCGCGAGAGTTGGCGCTGCGCCCGTCGCAGTTTGCGCTCTCCTCTGCGGTAGAACCGGGGAGGTTTGACCTTCTCCCCGTTGTCGAGGGTGACGAAGGATTCCAGCCCGACATCGATACCGACAGGATTGTCGCAGGAAGGAAGAGCGTCGGGAAGATTGAGATGGCTGACGAAGGTGACATTCCAGTGTCCATCGGCTTCCTGTTTGATGGTAGCGCTCTTGATTTCGCCGCACGTCTCACGGTGAAGACGGACTTTCACCAGACCGATTTTGGGAATACTGACCTTCCCATCCACCAGGCTGACATTCTGTGGGATGCGGAACGAATGGCGTAGGTGCTTCCTACCCTTGAACTTGGGGAACCTGGCGCGTTTCTCGAAGAAGGCGACGAACGCTTTGTCCAGGCCCATGAGCGTCTGCTGCAACACCTGAGAATGGCACTTCTTCAGGAACGCAGTTTCCGGCTGCTTCTTGAGTTGTACCAGTTCGGCGGCAAGGGCCACATACCCAATGCTTTTGCCCGTCTCTTTGTAGACAGCCTGTTTGCGTTCCAGCGCCCAATTCCAGACGAAACGCCGACACCCCGAAAAGCGCGGGAACTCATGCTCCTGCTCGGCGGTGGGTTCCAGTCTGAATTTGTAGCATCGGGTGATTGTCATGGGCGTACTACGCTACTCCAGTGAAGAGCAGGAAACAGGAAAGCATTCAGAACGTTTTTTGAGAGCGGAAGTGTGCAACCGCATTCGTGCTGAAATCCGCGAGGGAAGAGCGGATTTGGGATGCCCTAAGGGCTTCCTCTTCTGGAGGATTTGGGGTTGCACCGAAGGTGCATCCTTTCACTCCACGAAGCCTAAAGCGGATGACCATTCATCCCCACCCACAAGGGGCAAGCCTCGCTTCGCGAGGTGGGGTTTTCTGGTCATGTTCCGATAAATTGCCGCGACTCCTGCGGACGTCAGCGCACCGTCTCGATACGGACGGGGTGTGGGGTTTTTGCCCACGGCGCCAGCCAGGCGGAGTACGCGACGCCGCCGATAAGGGCGAGCAGCAGACAGACGCGCAGGGTGAACCATCGGCTCGTGCGGCGTCGGCGTTCTCGGATCGTCAGGGGGTGCATTCGTTCTCTCTCCATAGTTTCTCCGGCTCCTGGACAGCAGGCGGCAGGTCGAGCAGAAGCTCCAACAGATACCGCGCGCCCTGTTTGTCCAGAGGCTCATTATTATTGCCGCACTTCGGCGACTGCACACAGGACGGACATCCTTCGGCGCACGGACACTCGGCAATGATGGCATGGGTGGCGCGCAGCAGCTCCGTAAGCGTCTCGTAAGTCGCTTCTGCGATTCCGACGCCGCCGGGGTAGCCGTCGTAGATAAAGATCGTCGGCAGGGCCGTGTCGGGATGCAGCGGATGCGAGACACCGCCGATGTCCCACCGGTCACAGGTCGAGAGCAGGGGCATCATGCCGATCGCGGCGTGTTCTATCGCATGGATGCTGCCGCCCAGGTCTGCTCCGGCGTCGATCAGCGTGTTCCTTATAGAGTTCGGCACGGTGAACCAGAATGCCTCCGTCTCGAATGTCTGTTCCGGAAGTTCCAGATCGACTATTTCCAGAACGTCGTCGCTGTAGAGCCGTTTGCGCTGATAGCGCATGACCTGACTGGTCACGACCACGTCGCCGAAGTGCGCGGTGGTGTTGGCGAGTGGGCGGCTGAGTTTGGTGTCGAGAATGAGGATATGAGAACTTTCGCGCACCTCCGTGTAGAACGTCGCCTCGACGGGCCGCACGGAGGCGGTCTTGCCTTCGATGTCGAGAGATTCGACGAGGTAGGTTTCGCCCTGATGCAGATAGATCGCGCCGGGATGGACCGTCTTGAAGGCCACGCCGCTTTCGACCGTACCGACAAGCCGCTCGTCGTGGGTGGTGTCGAGGATGCGATAGGTCGCGTCGGAGGTCGAGCGAATGTTCACTCCGGCCGCCGGATAGTCGCTCCCGGCGAAGCGCCAGGCCCCGGTGCGCCATACCAGGCTCCCAGCCTCCTTCAAATTCTCCACGCAGTCGCGTGCGTTTGGGCCGAAACGTGGCAGGTCGGCGGGCGTGAGCGGCGATTCGTAGGCGGCGCAGAGCAGATGCTGGGTCAGAATGCGACGGTTATCGGGGTCGATGACGGCGCGCTCGTGGGGTCGGCCGAAGAAATACTCCGGATGGCGCATCAGGAACTGGTCCAGCGGGTTATCGTGCGCCACCAGCACCGCCAGCGCTTCTTCTCCGGCGCGTCCCGCCCGTCCGGCCTGCTGCCAGGCGCTGGCGATGGTGCCGGGGTAGCCCGTCATCACCGTCGCATCTAGCCCGCCGACATCGATGCCCAGTTCGAGGGCATTCGTGGCGGTGACACCGATGAGTCGGCCGGAAAACAGCCCCCGTTCGATATGTCGCCGCTCTTCCGCCGTGTAGCCTGCGCGGTAGGACATGATGCGCGGCACAAGGTCGGGGGCGCGGTGCTCCAGCGTGTTCTTGGCGTAGCGCAGGATCAGTTCGGCGCTCTTGCGGGCTTTGGTGAAGGTGATATTGCGGACGCCCTGCGTCACCAGATCGGTGAAGAGGGAGGTCGCCTCCATGTTGGCGCTGCGCCGCTTCTCCTGACCGGCATCGATAAAGGGAGGATTCCAGAAGACGAAGGTGCGTGGGCCTGCGGGAGCGCCGTTGCCGTCGATGACGACAGGCCGCTCGACGCCGGTCAGACGCTGCATCAGCTCTTCCGGATTGGCGATGGTGGCGGAGCAGCAGAGAAACTGCGGGTTCGCACCGTAGAAGGCGCAGGCGCGGCGCAGTCGGCGCAAAATATGCGCGACATGCGCGCCGAAGACGCCCCGATAGGAGTGCATCTCGTCCACCACGACATACTTCAGGTGGCGCAGGAACGCGCCCCAGGAGGTGTGATAGGGCAGGATGCCAACATGAAGCATGTCCGGATTGGTGAGGACGATGTGCGCGCCTTTTTTAATGAAGCGGCGCTCGACAGCGGGAGTGTCGCCGTCATAGGTCGCGAAGCGGACGGTGGGAAAAAGGCCGAAGTCGTTCAGTTTGCCCAGTTGGTCCTGGGCCAGAGCTTTGGTCGGGAAGAGATAGAGGGCGCGGGCGCGTCCGTCGTTCAGCACGGCGTCCAGAACGGGCAGATTGTAGCAGAGAGTCTTGCCGCTCGCCGTCGCCGTGACGACGGTGACATGCTCACCGGTTCGTGCCGCGTTGACCGCCTCGGCCTGATGCCCGTAGAGGCGCGACAGGCCCATCGCTTCCAATTGTCGTTCTAGCGCGGGCGCCAGCGGACGCTCCAACTCCCCATAGTGCGCTGGACGCGCCGGAATCTGTTCTACGTGAGCGATCTGCCCTTTGTAGAAGTCGGCGCGTCTCAGATCGTGCAGATACCCTTCGAAGTTCATATCAGACGGACTGCGGTTTGGCGCGGCTCTTCTCGACCATCTTGACGAGCAGAATGCTGCCGAAATAGAGCAGCAGCAGCGGCCCGCACATCAAGGCCCAGGACATCGGGTCGTTGGCCGGAGTGAACAGTCCGCCGAGGAATGCGATGATGACGCCCCAACGCCAGTTCTTGATAAGCCCCTTCGAGGTGATGAGACCCAGAAAAGCGCCTCCCATCAACACGACCGGCAGTTGAAAGGCGATGCCGAATGCCGCCATCATCTTCACGAAGAACATAATGTAGTCGTTCGGGTCCTGCATCAGGACCGCGCCCTTCGGGAAGTCGCCGAGATAGGAGAGGAACCAGCCCATCGCATAGAACATCGTCGCATAGGCGACTGCGACTCCGCACAGCAGCAGGACGATGGAGAGCGGTACCAGCACACGGAGAGGCTTGCGTTCGGCAGGAGTCAGGGCAGGCATGAGGAACAGTGCGAACTCCCGAACCACCAGCGGCGACGTCATAATGAGGCCGAAAATGACCCCGATGGTCACTTTCACGGTGAACGGCTCATAGAAGTTGCGGAAGACGATGGACGTATACTGCGCGGTCCCCGGATGCTCATGAATCCATTCGACCGCATCGATCAACTGGGAGAACTCTTCGCGTGTGGGCGGGTCGTGCAGCGCTTTGGGTAGTAGCAGAATATCGCGGCCGTTGGCGGACATGAGCTGGCCATGTTGGACCGTTTTCTTCGCCATTTCCATGTCACGCTTCATCATCTCGCGTTCCAGGGGACGATACATCGAGCCGTAGAGCGGTGCAAAGAGGTTGTAGGCGACAACGGCGCCGATGACCAGATACCACATCGAGCGAATAATATGGGTTCGGAGTTCGCCGAGATGTTCGGTCAGCTCCATCCGCTTATCGTCGGCACTAGCTTCAATGCGCGGGGCTGCCATGCTTTACCTCTCAGTCCGTCCAGAAGACGGTAAACAGTCGTCGTGGGGTCTGTTCGTGCGGTCCCGGCAGACGGGCAGGCTCCAACGGAGTTGAGACTACGTTACAGGAGAGGCCGGGGGTTATGTTGTCAGACGAAAAAGGACGGCACGATGTTGCATTATACACAAATAGAGGCGGAGGGCGCAACCTTGCGCCCTCCGCCCGAGTGAAGATCTGAACAGGAGAGTTTTCCTGTCCGTGCCGACTAATGACGTCGGCGAAGGGGCTTATTGGTTTTCTTCACGGTTTTCAGCGAGACTGTTCTGGTCGTGGATGTCTGTCCACCGGTGTTGGAAATCAGAGTCGTATCCGTCACCGCCTTAATGGTGATCGCATGATCCGCCTGCTCGGTTCCGTTACCGCCGCCGCCGCCGGCATTACCCAGAATATCTTTCAGGGTCCGAGGGGCTGCTGCGGCACCAGTGCCTCGGCCACCGGGATAGCTGCCCGAGCCACCAGCCCCTGGATAGCCACTGGAACCGCCTGCTCCGGGATAACCGCCCGGGCCACCAGCCCCAGGATAGCCACTGGAACCGCCTGCACCAGGATAGCCACTGGGACCGCTCATGCCATCGCCCTTACCGCGCATAGCTCCCGGACCGCCGCTGCCGCCGTAAGGGGTGCCACCACCGGGAAAGCCACTGGGACCACCCGAATAGCCTCCAGGTCCTCCGATGGCCGGGCCTGCACTGCCCGCCGTATACGTGGTGCGACCGGCGACTGTCAGACTGCGGATGGTCTTGACGAGCACACCGGAGTTGTAGGCGACATAGATGTCACGATCAAAGGAGATGACCGGATTCGTGACCTCTACCGGGCCAAAAAGAACGGTCTTAACGCCGGGAGGCGTGTTCTTATAGGACTGGTGAATGCGCGCCGTAGGATAGCCGTCCTGCCACTCGAGGTCCACCAACTTGTTGTCGATCTTGACCTTGGGCTGCAGAGCTTGCGGCAGTCCAGGGATGTCGAGGCGCTGATTTTCGGTAGCCCAGGTGTCCCCGATCTGCACACGCGCCGTCGGCAGTTCCGGCAGTTCCAGGGTGTTGTTGACCGGCAGTCCTAACGCGAGGAACTCCGCCAGACCGGCCGCAGTTCCGATCTCGAAGAAGGCTTTCCCGGTGGAGGCGAGTTCCTGATAGACGGAGTTGGAGAGCTGGCCAGGATCGAGGATGGTCTCCGAACCGTTTTGCAGGATCGAGAGTTCCGTCAATTTATTGCGCACCAGCGCCACATCCATGCCTTTTTCGGCATCGAACCGAACATCCTGAATGTCGTAGTTGATCTTACTTTTCACATCGGCAAGGTTCTGATTACTGGTGGTCGTGCCTGTTTCCGAAACTCCGCCGACGATAAAAGATTTGCCTTCGCGCGCATAGTCGCGATTGATACCTTCCGCATATTTGTACCGCAGCAGAAGGGAAGAGGGACCATCGTGAATGATGTTGGCGACATTGACTTTGACTTCGCTGCTGCCTTTTTCCGTCGCGCCGGTACTGCCGCTCGGCTCAAAAAGAACGGCGCGAACAGAGTGCTCCCCATCGCTGACCTTTTCTGCTTTGGTGTCCCAGAAGTAGGTAAAAGGTTTGCCGTCTTCAGCTTCCTGCGGGGCGAGGGCGAGGGCGAACTTGCCATCGACGTAGATGGCGACAAAACCGCCGCTGCCGATGCTGGCGCGCGGGATTTCGATACGCACTTTCTCACGAACGCTCGATCCGTCCAGCGGCTTGCGAATGGTAAATGGAGACTGTCCCTGGGCATGGGAGGCGCCGATATTGGCTACCCCACCGAGGACAAGGGTGCAGACGCTCAGTTGTAAGGCTTTTTGGATGGTCATGGGAGACTCCCTTCTGGCATGTCCGACGCGACATTTCAGTGTATCATAGTCCCAAACGAAAGTCAACACACGCGGGGGCGTCTTGACAGCCGTCGGACGTTTGAGCTACCATTTTGTCGGGCAATCCGTGTAAAAGGTTCATTGGAGACGGTATCGGGCCGGAGAGCCGGAGCGTAGTAGAGAAGAGAGAGCTTTCTGTCCCACTACCCGACACGCAGTATGACGAAGGAGTTCACCGTGCAGTACCGTATTTTGGGAGATACCGGGCGCGAGGTTTCGATGGTCGGCTTCGGCGTCTGGACCGTCGCGACGACCATGTGGGGCATCACCGACGACGCCGTCGGCCTCCACCTGTTACGACGCGCCCTCGATCTGGGCATCACGTTCTATGATACGGCCGATGTCTATGGAGACGGCAAAGGGGAGACGCTGCTAGCGGATGCGCTGGGCGAGCGTCGGGATGAGGTCGCCATCGGCACGAAGTTCGGCTACGATTTCTACAACTCGCCCGGCATCCAACCCGGCCAACGCGAACGCCCACAAGACTGGTCGCCCGCGTTCGTCCGTATGGCCTGTGAGGAGAGCCTCCGCCGCCTCCGCACCGACCGCATCGACCTCTACCAGATGCACAATCCGCGCATAGACGCGCTGCAGCGGGACGACCTGTTCGCCACCCTCGAAGACCTGAAGGCGGAAGGCAAGATCCTCTCCTACGGCGCGGCGCTCGGACCGGCCTTGAAAGCCGACCGACAGATAGAAGAGGGCATCTACAGCGTGGCGCATCGGCATACCGCCGTGCAGATCATCTACAATATGTTGGAGCAGGTGCTGGGGGCCTCGATCTGCCCTGTGGCGCGCAAACATAACGTTCCGGTCCTCGTCCGTGTCCCGCATGCGTCAGATATGCTGCTGGAACGGGTCACCGAGGATACCGTTTTCTCCGCGAGTGACCATCGCAGCTTCCGACAGGTGAACGAAGCGATGCGGCACGAGTGGCAGACCAAAGGCGTGAAAAAAATTGAACGACTGCGCTTCCTGACGGACGGTACGGGCCGCACACTCGGGCAGGCCGCCATTCAGTTCCTGTTGAGTGAGCCGAGCATCGGCGGCGTTTTCCCGAACATCTACGACGAGCCCTTGCTGGAAGAGGTCGCCGCCGCCTCCGATACGCCGCCCCTCACGCCGGACGAGCTGGCGCAGATCAACCGACTCTACGAACACAACTTCTATCTTGAGGAGCCTGTGACCGCGTGACCGGGCGAATGGTGCCACAGGTTGTTGAAAGTGCTTCTTGTGGCAACCTGTAACAATGTCGTCCGGCGGAAGTCTAAGGGAGTGGGAGCAGGCGGTTCCGGCTCCTGCGTATCCCTTTCAGGGCTGCGCACTTCGCTCGCGGGAGGAGTTCGTGACGACCTTGTATCGCATCCTCGCATCGAATGGAAATAGACGAGAACCTCTGGGCCGACGCGCGCCTGCCGCGCGGTTGACCGCCTGGTACGCTCTCGCCCTGATAGGGTTTGCCTCTTCTCTGCTGACCTCTCCGTCTGCACAGGCCCGTGAGCCTCGGGCGGAGACCCTGCCTGTCGTTATTTCGGCGGGAGCGGATCACGATATTAAAAAGTGGGACGCGACCGGCAAACTGGAGGCCACCATCGGCTCCCATGACGATGCCGTGAATGCTCTGCTGCTGATCGGCTCCGACACCCTGATCTCGGTTGGGGCGGAAGGCGCCTGCAAAATCTGGAGCCTGACTGACGGACGGATGACCCTCGGGATCGATGCGGTCAAGGGCGGGGCGCTCTCGGTCGCGGCCACTCCCGACGGCAAGTTCCTGGCGATAGGGACGACCGGCGGCAAGATCAGTTTGTGGAACCGTTCGACCGGAAAAAAGCTTGCGGAGGCCGACGCGCACAACGACGGCGTTCGCGCGCTGCATTTCACCTCGGATGGCGCGACCCTTTTCAGCGCGAGCGCCGACCGGCAGATGCGCTTCTGGAAGGTCGTCACGGGCAGCAAGCCTTCGCTCGACTACCAGTCGAACATCAGCGCCCATGACGAAGCGGTCAACGATCTAGTCGTATCCCCGGACGACAAGACGATAGCGACGATCTCGGCGGACGGTTACCTCAAGACCTGGCAGCGCAACGGCGGCGGACTCATCAATCGTGTCAAGGTGTGCGATCATGGCGCGGCGGCGGTAGCCTTCTCGCCGGATGGCAAAACGCTGGCGACCGGTGATGAGGACGGACGGGTGCGCCTTTGGAACGCCGCGTCCGGCGCGCCGATCTCGACGCTGGGCAGCCACGACCGGGCGGTCACCTGTCTGGCCTGGTCCTCGAACGGTAAGTTCGTCGTCAGCGGTGGGGCGGACAAGACCCTGCGCTACTGGAGCCTGGATCAAGGGAAGCAGGCAGCGCGTATCACGGCTCACGACGGCGCAGTGAAAGCGGTCGTCGTTTTACCGTAAAATAAATCAAACCGAATCGCTGGAGATCAATATGGAGAATCGTGGGCGCACGATGGTGCAGTTTGGCTTCTATAAGTTCGATGCGGCCTGGCGGCGGCTGCCCAAGGAGGTCCGTGAGCAGGACAAGGCGGAGTTCGCCGAAGCCATAGAAGAGGCGGCGGATGCCGCGATGGTGAAATGCTACTCGACCGTCGGCATTCGCGGCGATGTGGACCTGCTGCTCTGGAGCGCCTCCCCGGACCTCGACATCATTCGGCAGAACGGCGCGCGGTTGCTCAATTCCGGCATGGGCCGCTGGGCCACGCAGCCCTACTGCTACCTCGCCATGACCAAGCAGTCCGACTACACCGACCCGCACGAGAAAAACGCGCCGGAAGGCCGCCGTCTCATCCTGCGGCCCACCGGCCGCAAGTATCTGTTCGTCTATCCCTTCGTCAAGACCCGCGAATGGTACTTGCTGCCGCTGGAAGAGCGCCAGAAGATCATGCACGGCCACATCGATGTCGGTCACAAGTTCCCCTCGATCAAGCTGAACACGACCTACTCGTTCGGCATCGACGATCAGGAGTTCGTGGTGGCGTTCGAGACCGATATCGCCGCCGACTTCCTCGATCTGGTCAAGGCGCTGCGCGAGACCGTCTCCAGTAAGTACACCCTGCGCGACACTCCCATCTTCACCTGCGTCCAGCTTCCTCTGAAGGAAGCCCTCGACGCGATAGGGTAGCGCGACTGCTCATGGGCGATCTGACAGCCGCCGTCAAGGCGCGGGCAGGAGAGTTAGGCTTCGATCTGGTCGGCGTGACCGGGGCGGAGCCTTCCGCTTTCGCGGAGGAGTATCGGGACTGGATCGCGCAGGGCTACGCCGGTGAGATGGAGTATCTCGCCCGTAACTTGCATCGTCGCCTGGACCCGCGTGAACTGCTGCCGGACGCGCGCTCGATCATCGTGGTTGGGCTGAACTACTACGCCGATGCGGAGGAGGGGCCGGGAACACCGCCCCCGGATCCGGATCGCGCCATCTTCGCCCGCTATGCCCGTGGCGACGACTACCACGACGTCATGACGGCGCGCCTGCGCGAACTTCTCCGGTTTTTGCAGGCGCAGGCCGGGCCAGGCGCGGAGGGCAGGGTCTACGTCGATGCCGGCCCCGTGCTGGAGCGCGAGGTCGCCCAGCGCGCCGGCCTCGGCTGGTTCGGCAAAAACACCCTGCTGATCAACACGCGCCGCGGCTCCTACTTCTTCCTCGGCGAGATCGTGACAAATGTCGCGCTGGAGTTCGAATCTCCCGCCCTCGGTGGCTGCGGCACCTGCACACGCTGCCTGGACGCCTGCCCCACCAACGCCATCTTCGAACCCTACAAAGTCGACTCGCGCCGCTGCCTCTCCTACCTCACCATCGAGATCAAAGGCGACATCCCGATAGAGTTCCAGCCCGCCCTCGCCGCCTCCGGCAACCGCATCTTCGGCTGCGACATCTGCCAGGAGGTCTGCCCCTTCAATCAGCACCGCGCCCTTCCCACCGACGATCCTGCCTTCCAACCCCGCGATATTACCGTCAACAGCACAGTCTCCGATCTTCTCTACTTGACGGAAGAAGAGTTCCGCGAGAAGTTCAAAGGCAGCCCTGTCAAGCGCGCGAAGCGGCGAGGACTCCTACGGAACGCAGCAACAGCGCTCTGTATGCGGGATGACGAGAAAACTGTAGCCGCCCTGGAACACGCGCTAAACGACCCTGAGCCACGGGTGAGAGAAGCTGCGGCACAGTCGTTAGAAGCGATTCGGAGGCGGAAATCTGGCTCCACTTAACTCATGGTACCCAACCATGTCGCGTCCACGTTGCCGCTAAAATTTGGGCAGGAGAAGCTATACCCCCTGACGAACAGAGTGTCTGTATTCGATCTGACTGTGGGGGCTTATGGCGACCAGCCCAGTGGATCAGTAACTTTCCCCTTCACTAACAGCAGACGCTCAATCAAGCTTTGGAGCAATATCCTGAGAATATACGCCCAGTTCGACTTAGAAGAGATAGCGCATAGTAACATATCTGTACAATAAGCGATTTACGTACTCCCCTGTGTGCCACAATAGGTAGGGACAAATTCCCATACGAGAAAGTATGTAGAATCATCAGGGCGGAGAAGGAAAAACGACTGTGTTTCTAACCCTACCAAATGAACCCGGCAGTACCATCCAGAAGAATGGATATGCG
>JBBQPO010000172.1:0-13177 GCA_038217285.1 Chthonomonadales bacterium | reverse complement strand
ACGAGCGCGGCCTGGGCCGATGTGGAAGGAACCGGCAGGCTCGACCTCTATGTCTGCCGCTATGTAAAGTTCGGCCCCCACGATCTCCGACTCTGTCACTACTCCGGTCTGGATGGAAGCGACATGCAGATGGCGTGCGGCCCGCTGAACTATAAAGTGGAGCGGGGATCGCTCTATCGGCCTCTCGGGAAAGGTCACTTCCAGGACGTCACCGTGGCTTCGGGCCTCGGCAGCACGCATGGGAATGCACTTGCCTGCATGTTCTGCGATTTCAATAACGATGGCAAGCCGGATCTCTATGTCGCCAATGATGAGTTGCCGGGAGATATGTTCGTCAATGTGGGACATGGGAGATTCAGGAGTGTCGGGGTCGAGATCGGGGTCGCTTATAACGCCAACGGAGGGGTGCCTGCCGGGATGGGCGTGGACTGGGGCGACTACGATGGCGATGGTCGATTCGACCTCCTTGTCGCGGACTTTGCGGCGCAGCCCAAGAGTCTGTACCATAACGATGGTGCCGTCTTTTCGGAAGCCAGTTATCCGAGCGGCGTCGGCGCCGCGACCGTGCGCTCCCTGGCCTTTGGGGCGGCGTTTATCGATGCGGACAACGACGGCTGGCTCGACATCGTCACCACGAACGGGCATGTCCTCTCACAGGTTGAATTGACGGATCGCGGGCAGACCTACGCGCAGGCGACTCAGATCCTGCACAATGTCGGCGGCCACTACGAAGAGATCAGCGCCGTCGTGGGGGCGGACATCCGCCGCAAAATCGTGGGTCGGGGGGTCGCCATCGGAGATTTTGACGGCGATGGACGCGAGGATCTGCTGATCGTCGACGACGAGGGCCTGCCCCTGTTGCTGCACAACGACAGCCCGCCCGCCGCGCACTGGATCACCTTGCGCTGCCTGCGCCGCGTCGGCGGACCGGCCGCGGTAGGAGCGCAGGTTTCGATCTCTGCCGGAGGGCGCAAACAGATCGCGGAGGTTCGGGCCGGCGGCAGCTATCTTTCAACAAATGCGCCAGAGGTTCACTTCGGCCTGGGAACGAGCCGCGTCGTGGACGCTATCGAGGTGCGCTGGCCGGATGGGCAGCTTAGCCACCTGACTGCGGTGGCGGCGGATCGAGCCTACCGGCTCTCTCCACACGACCGCACTATGACCGCGCTAGACGGCAAAAAATGATTCATGGGAGACACAGCTTTGGGTAAACTTCGTAACCTTGTCCTTCTTGTGGCGCTTCTCACCACGTCCCTCTTTTCGTGCGAGCGGCCCGCGCAGGCCGCCGACCAGCCTCCCGCGTTAACGGACGCGCAACTGCTGACGGAAGTCCAGCACCGTGCCTTCCGCTTCTTCTGGGAGGAGAGCGACCCGCGCACGGGCCTCACCAAGGACCGCGCCGACAATGCAGGCTCCGACAAATATACCGTCGCCAGCACCGCGAGCACGGGCTATGCCCTGGCGAGCCTACCGGTCGCCGTCACGCACCACTGGATCGACCGCAAGGCGGCCTACGGCCGCGCACTCCTCACCCTGCGCTTCGTGCATGACAGGATGCCGCAGGTCCACGGCTGGTACTACCATTTTATCGACTGGCGCACGGGGGAGCGCGTCTGGAAGTGTGAGATCTCCTCCATCGATACGACCCTGCTGATCGAGGGCGCCCTGATGGCGGGGCAGTTCTGGCCGAAGACAGAGGTGCATCGGCTCGCCGACGACCTGAACGAGCGGCTGGACTGGACCTGGATGCGGACCAACGGGGGCCTTAAGGCGCAGAAGAAGGTCGTCTCGATGGGCTGGCACCCGGAAGACGGCTTTATCGCGAGCAACTGGGACCGCTACGACGAACTGATGCAGCTCTACCTGCTGGGCATGAGCTCGCGCCGCGATCCCCTGCCTGCCGAAGACTGGAACGCCTGGGAGCGAAATAAGGTCGAATACGGTGGCCTGACAACACTGGCGGGAGGGCCGATCTTCCTGCACGAGATGTCGCACCTCTACTTCAAGTTCAAAGATCAGCGCGACAGCGCCGGATGGGACTACTGGGTCAGCTCGACCAATGCGGTGAAGATCAATCGGCAGTTCTGCATCGACAGAAGCGCGGGCCGCAAGAGCTATGGCCCCAACCTCTGGGGCCTCAACGCCAACGACGCACCCGACGGCTATCGCGCCTTCAGCGCGCCCGGCAACGACGAGGACGGAACGATCTCCCCGACCGGGGCGATTGCCGCCCTCCTGTTCACCCCCAAGGCTGCTGTAGCCGCCGGACAGACGATGTATGCGCGCGTCAAAACGAAGTGCTGGGGCCGCTACGGATTCGGCGACGCCTTCAACCTCGACAAAGAGTGGTACGATAAGGACGTGATCGGCATCGACCTGGGGATGGCGCTTCTGGCGATCGAAGACGCACGCACCGGCCTCCCCTGGAAGCTGATGGCCTCCCACCCCGGCCTCCAACACGCCTGGAAACTCGCAGGCTTTCACCCCACCCACGAACCGTCGCCGCGTCCTTTGCAAACATCCGTCGAGGGACCGAACATATTGCCAGGCGCGCAGACGGAATTCGTCATAGTGTTTAGCGTTCCGAAAGGTACGATCTTGAAGGATCTGGTCTTCTCCGTGCAGAACGCGTATGAGGATTACCCCGAGGGCGGAACAGACGTGCGCATTACGCTGGTCGAATAACACAATCAAAAACTGGGAAAAATGTCGGATTGTGATGTATAATCATTGCTATCATGAAAGCAACCCTTACCCTGTTTGTTGCGCTCGGCCTTACGCTCGTGGCGCCTGTCCTGTATGCCCAGACGCCCGACGCCGAGGTTCAGCCCTTGCTGGACCAGGTCGCGGCGGCCTACCGGAATGTCAACGCGCTCGCCTTCACCCTGGATGTGACGCAGGGCGCTTCTACCACCAAAACGACAATGCTGCTCAAGAAGCCCAACAAGCTGACAGCCACGATCGAGCGGGGGAAGATAGTGAGCCATGTCGTGTCCGACGGCGTCTCGATCTACAACGACAACTCAAGCGACAAGACCAGTTACCTCAAGCAGCCGTTCACCAAGTTCAACGACATGATCAACGCGCTCGCCCGCAGCGGCGGAACCGGCGTCGGCCTGCTTCCGATCCTGCTCACTAGCCCCACCGCCGAAAAGCAGATCATCCCCGGTAAACCCTCCTCTTTGAAGAGGCTGGCGGAGGAGAAAGTGGGCGAGGAGTCGTGCGATGTGGTCGAGGCGGTCATCCCCGGCGGCGACGGAAAATCATCCCGCTTCCTGTACTCTTTCGGCAAAAAGGACCATCTCCTGCGCAAACTGTCCCTCGGGACGGTGACCGAGGAGAAACCCGTGCTCGTCGAAACCTACTCGAAGGTCGATCTGGCCCCTTCGGTGTCGAGTGCCGCCTTTAAGTATGTCCCTGCAGCGGGCGCAAAGGCCGTGGATCCACCGAAGGAACGACCGATGTACGATCCTCGATTAAAGGTGGGTGCGATTCCCCTGGCGATCTCGGGCAAAGACCTCGATGGCAAAGCGGTTTCGCTCGCGGAGTACCAGGGCAAAGTCCTGCTGCTCGACTTCTGGGCCACGTGGTGCGGCCCCTGCGTTGCGGAGCTTCCGAACGTGATTGCAGCCTATGACAAGTATCATGCCGAGGGCTTCGAGATCGTCGGAATCTCTCTCGACCAGCAGAACTCCCGAGAAAAGGTCGTGAAGTTTACGCAGGACAAAAAAATGTCGTGGCGACAGATCTACGATGGCAAATACTGGCAGGCCGACAATGCCGTCGCCTTCGGCATCCAGGCCATCCCCTTCACGCTGCTGATCGGCAAGGACGGCAAGATCGCGGCAGTCGGCGCACGCGGGGAAGCGCTGGCTCCGGCCATCGAAGCCGCCCTCAAGAAATAGCCCTCCATCGTCGGTAACAAACGCCCTTGACAGAGCGTAGTCAAATGTGGTACTCTAGCGTTTCGTGCTTTAGATTAGGAGGGTACTCCGTTGAGAGAAATTCAGGGCCGCACCAAGCAAACCCACCACATTAGCGAAATCCCCAGCCTCGTTGAACTTCAACTCGATTCTTACCAGTGGTTTCTCGAAGAGGGACTCCACGAACTGTTCGCAAGTTTCTCACCCATTTACGATTTTACCAATCAAACCTCGATCTCCCTGACCGACTTCACGCTCGGCGAACCGAAGTATTCGCTCGAGGAGTGCCGTGATCGGGACATGACATTCGAGGCCCCGATCAAGTCCAAGGTTCTGCTGAAACAGGCCAATAAGGAAGAGATCGAAAGCGAAGTCTACCTCGGCGACCTGCCCTTGATGACGGACAAAGGCACGTTCATCATCAACGGTGCGGAGCGCGTCGTCGTCAGTCAGTTGGCGCGTTCGCCGGGCGTCTACTTCAAAGACAGCCTCGACTTCTCCGGCAAAGTGCTCTTTTTCGCCACCATCATTCCGCAAGAGGGCGCCTGGGTCGATGTCGAAACCGACAACAGCAGCCAGGTCACGGTGCGCATCGGCCAGACCCGTAAGTTCCCGCTGACCACACTGCTGCGGGCGCTCAACGCCTTCCCGCAGGCCTGCCTGCCCCTGGAGATGCCGATCCACGAGATCCTGGAGCGCTCCTGGATCTACAAAACCGTCGAAGCGTTCGACGAGGACGGCAAACAGATTCCCTCGGTCACCGATAAAGACTTCTTCCTCGCGATGCGCGTCAAAGAGCCGATCATCGATAAGAAGACCGGCGAGATCGTGGCGGAAGAGGATGCGCTGGCCACCGAAGAGTTCCTGAAGCAGTTGGCGGAGAAGATCGGTGAAAAGACGGTCATCAAGGTCTATAGCCGCATCAACGGCACCACCGACATCCTGAATATGTTCTCGACCCGCCAAACCCTCGAGAGCCCCGATCCCGAGCATCTGCTGCACAAGCGGCCGGTCTTCGAAGTCGTGGACGACAAGGGCAAAGTCCTGGTCAAGCCGTATCAGTTGATCGCCGACAAGACCACCGCCAACGCGGTCGCCAAAACCGTCGCGAAACTGACCCCGCCGAACCTCGAAGTGCTGGCCGTCAACAAGTATGTCGAGGCCACCCTCGAT
The DNA here is from genome assembly GCA_038217285.1 of Chthonomonadales bacterium. Lineage (GTDB taxonomy): Bacteria > Armatimonadota > Chthonomonadetes > Chthonomonadales > Chthonomonadaceae > JANXLO01. The sequence continues at coordinate 8,081 of JBBQPO010000172.1, read as the reverse complement.
CAGGATGTGGCGACCGACACCGACTCGGCCATGCTCGACATCTATCGCAAGATCCGCCCGGGCGACCCGGCGACCATCGAGTCGGCCCGCAGCCTCGTGCAGAACATCTTCTTCGACGCCCGCCGCTACGACATGGCGAAGGTCGGTCGGTATAAGATGAACAAGAAGCTGGGCTCGCGCCTGCCACTGAAGGCCCGCTCGCTGACCAAAGAGGATCTCGTCAGCATCCTGCGCTATATCATCAACCTGAACGCCGGCGAAGGCACGACCGACGACATCGACCACCTGGAGAACAAGCGCATCCGCAGCGTCGGCGAACTGCTGGCCTCGCAGTTGCGCATGGGCTTCCTCCGTATGGAGAAGGTCGCCAAAGAGCGCATGACCAGCCTCGACAATGACAACATCATCCCGCAGGTGATCCTGTCGGTCAAGCCGATCAGCGCGTCGATCAAGAGCTTCTTCGGCTCCTCGCAGTTGTCGCAGTTCATGGACCAGACTAACCCGCTCGCCGAACTCGTCTCCAAGCGGCGTCTGTCGGCCCTCGGGCCGGGCGGACTTTCGCGCCAGAGCGCCAAGCTCGAAGTCCGCGACGTTCACGAAAGCCACTATGGCCGCATCTGCCCGATCGAGACGCCGGAAGGCCCGAACATCGGACTGATCGGCTCGATGGCCGTCTTCGCCCGCGTCGATGTCTACGGCTTCCTGGAGACGCCCTATCGGAAGGTCGTCAACGGCACCGTCACCGACGATATCGAGTGGATGACCGCCGACATCGACCATAAGTACCATATCGCGCCGGCCAACGTGAAGTCGGACGACAAGGGCAAGATCAGCGAAACCGAGGTGCAGGTGCGCTTCGAAGGGTCTTATCCGCTCGTCAAGCCGAACAAGGTCCAGTATATGGATGTGGCGCCGGTGCAGCTCATCTCCGTCGCGACCGCCTGTATTCCGTTCATCGAGAACGACGAGGCGACCCGCGCCCTGATGGGCGCGAACATGCAGCGACAGGCCGTGCCGACGCTGCGCCCGGACGCTCCGCTAGTCAAGACCGGTATGGAGCGCCGCGCCGCCGTCGACTCCGGGGCCGTCATCACCGCGCGCCGCAGCGGCATCATCAGCCGCGTCACCGCCGATCAGATCGACGTGACGACGCACGAAGGCCGCATCGACAGCTACCGGCTCATCAACCTGCTCCGCTCCAACAACTCGACCTGTATCACACAGCGCCCTATCGTCAACAAGGGTCAGCGCGTGCGCCAGGGTCAGGTGCTGGCGGATGGGCCGTGTACCGACATGGGCGAGCTCGCGCTCGGCCAGAACGTGCTCGTCGCCTTCATGCCCTGGGGCGGCTACAACTACGAAGACGCCATCCTGCTCTCCGAGCGGCTTGTGCGTGACGACATCTTCACCTCGATCCATATCGAGGAGTTCGATATCGAAGCGCGCGACACCAAGCTGGGGCCAGAAGAGATCACCCGCGACATTCCGAACATCGGCGAGGATATGCTGAAAGACCTCGACGAGAACGGTGTCATTCGCGTGGGAGCCGAAGTGCGGCCGGAAGACATTCTGGTCGGCAAAGTGGCCCCCAAGGGACAGGGCGAGCTGACGGCGGAAGAGCGGCTTATCATCGCCATCTTCGGCAAGAAGGCCGAAGAGACCCGCGACGTTTCGCTGCGCGTACCGCACGGCAACGGCGGCCGCGTCGTCGATGTCAAGGTGTTCAGCCGCTTCAAGTACCAGGGTTCTCGCGACAAACGCATCTACAACTACTGCAAGCGCCCGGATGCCTCGATGCGCGACATGGAGGACGGCGATCTGCTGCGCCTCGCTCCGGACGAGCTGCCCGCTGGCGTCAATATGCTGGTTCGCGTCTATATCGCCCAGAAACGTAAGATCATGGAAGGCGATAAGATGGCCGGACGTCACGGCAACAAAGGCGTCATCTCCAAGATCTTGCCGCAGGAGGATATGCCTTTCCTCCCGGATGGAACGCCGGTCGACATCGTGCTGAACCCGCTCGGGGTGCCTTCGCGTATGAACATCGGTCAGATCCTTGAGACCCACCTGGGCTACGTCGGACGCCACATGGACTGCACCTTCGTCAACCCCGCTTTCGAGGGATCGACGGAGCGTGAAATCCGCGACCAGATGGAGCGCCTGGGCCGCTACTTCCGCCAGAAGGCGCTGGCGAACTACGCCAACAGCGAGCTGAACCTCGGCATGGTGTTCGACCTGAACACCGACGCAGAGGTGATGTTCGACGAGATACGCGCCCATCTCCGGACGCTCGATGCGGAGGATCTGGAGCATCTCACCCAGTTCCTGGCCGCGCCTTCCACGGAGGACGTTCCCGCAATCACCGGCGAAACCGACGAGGCCGCTTCCGAGGCCCTCGCACCGGCGTCCTACGACCTCGAGCAGATCATCGAGCGGATCCGAACCAACGTCTGGGCGCGGGTAGGCTATGAGCCGCTGACGGGCAAGACCTACATTCGCGACGGTCTGACCGGGGATCAGTTCAACATGCCCGTGACGGTCGGTGTCATCTACATGCTCAAACTCGCCCACCTCGTGGACGACAAGATCCATGCCCGCTCGACCGGCCCCTACTCTCTGGTGACGCAGCAGCCCCTCGGCGGTAAAGCGCAGTTCGGCGGACAGCGGTTCGGAGAGATGGAAGTCTGGGCGCTGGAAGCCTACGGCGCAGCGTATATGCTCCAGGAGATCCTGACGATCAAGTCGGACGACGTCCTGGGACGCGTGAAGACCTACGAGAGCATTGTGAAGGGCGATAACATCCTGGAACCGGGCGTGCCGGAATCGTTCAAGATCCTGGTCAACGAACTCCAGAGCCTGGGGCTCAAGGTGACCGTTCTGGACGAACAGGACAAAGAGATCGATCTGCGCGATAGGGACGACGATATCGATCCTCATGAGAACCCGGCCAAAGCAGCGGCGCGCCGGGAAGCTAAGAAGGTGCGGACGGAGCCGGAAAAAGAGCTGCCGTTCTAGCGCGCAAGCTGGAACCTTATGCATCGCGTGAGCGGGTGACCTAACCCCCCGTCCCCCTTCCCGACACGGGACGGGGGTGCCCCAACAAGGAATCACCTTGTTGGGTCTCACTATGTTTCCAATCGGTGAATCCGTGATGCCGACAGGTTGATTGTAAGGAGGATAAGCGTCAGGCGGCGCTTATCGAAGGGAAGAGAGACAATGGCGGACGCAAGTACGTTTTCAAAAATACGCATTGGCATCGCTTCACCGGACGAGATTCGTACATGGTCGTACGGCGAGGTCAAAAAGCCGGAAACCATCAACTACCGTACGTTCCGACCGGAGCGGGACGGGCTGTTCTGCGAGCGCATTTTCGGGCCGGTGAAGGACTGGGAGTGCCACTGCGGACGGTACAAGAAGGTCAAATATAAAGGTATTGTCTGCGAACGGTGCGGCGTCGAGGTCACGCGCAGCAAAGTGCGGCGCGAGCGGATGGGTCACATCGAACTGGCGGCGCCCGTCTGCCACATCTGGTACCTCAAGGGCGTACCGAGCCCGATGGCGCTGATTCTGGATATCACGCCCCGGCCGCTGGAGAAGGTGCTCTACTTCGCTTCCTACATCGTGACGGCAGTGGATCGCGGCAAGATCAATGCGCGGCTGTCGGATATTCGCTCGGCAGTGACGGAAGAGACCGAGGCGATCGTGGAGGAGAAGGCCGGTATCGCGGACCGACTGACGCAGGAGTTCCAGCGCGAAATCGCGGAGAACAAGGCCCGGGCGGCGACAAGCGCGGCCGAGGCTGCGGAGCGGGAAGCGTCGGGCGTGGTCGTCGAGTTGGAAGAGGGCCAGGAGCCCGAAGCGGTTCTGCTGCCCTGGACCGACGAAGTGATCGCGCAGAAGCAGAACTATCTGCTCGAGCGCATCAAGCAGGAGGAGAAGGATGCGGTCGAGCGGATGGAAGAGCTCGCGGCGTCGCTGCTGCTGCTGGAGAAGATCGAAAAGAAACAACTGATCACCGAGGACCAGTTCCGGGCGACCGAGCGGCTGCTGGAAGTGCTGCTGCGACGGTTGGGCGGCGACTGGGAAGATGTGATCCGGGCGGGCCTGGGCGGCGCGGCGATCAAGGAACTCCTGCTGGAGGTCGATCTTGAGAAGCTGAGCCGTGAGCTGAAGATCGAGATCGCCAATACGCAAGGGCCGCGCCGTATCCGGTCGATCAAACGTCTGGAAGTGACGGAGGCGTTCCTGGCCTCCCGCGCACGGCCGGACTGGATGATCCTGGATGCCGTGCCGGTTATTTCGCCGGAGCTGCGCCCGATGGTGCAGTTGGACGGCGGTCGGTTCGCGACCTCGGACCTGAACGACCTGTACCGGCGTATCATCAACCGCAACAACCGGTTGAAGAAGATCACCGAGATCCGCGCGCCCGAAAGCATCGTCAACCACGAGAAACGGCTGCTGCAGGAAGCGGTAGATGCGCTGATCGACAACGGACGTCGTACGCGCCCGGTCGTCGGCAGCAACAACCGTGCCCTGAAGTCGCTCTCGGACATGCTCAAGGGCAAGGAAGGCCGCTTCCGCAAGAACCTGCTCGGCAAGCGCGTCGACTACTCCGGTCGTTCGGTCATCGTGGTCGGGCCTCACCTCAAGCTGCACCAGTGCGGCCTGCCGAAAGAGATGGCGCTGGAGCTGTTCAAACCGTTCGTCATGAAGACGCTCGTCGAGAGCGGGCTGACCGGCAACATCAAGACCGCCAAGCGGATGATCGACAAGATGCGGCCCGAAGTGTGGGACGCTCTGGAGATCGTTATCCGCGAGCATCCCGTGCTCTTGAACCGCGCCCCTACCCTGCACCGTCTGGGTATTCAGGCGTTCGAGCCGATCCTCGTCGATGGCAAGGCGATCCAGGTCCACCCGCTGGTCAGCCACGCCTTCAACGCCGACTTCGACGGCGACCAGATGGCGGTCCACGTGCCGCTATCGGCGTACGCGCAGGCGGAAGCCCGGATCCTGATGCTGTCGTCGCACAACCTGTTCTCGCCGGCGCACGGCGGACCGATTGTCGCGCCGATTCAGGACATCATCCTGGGGTCTTACTACCTGACGATGATGAAGGAGCTGAAGGCCGGAGAGCGCCCACGGGAATATGTGTTCGCATCGCCGGAAGAGGCGGTTCTGGCCTACGACATGGATATGCTGGAGCTGCATGAGCCGATCAGCGTTCGTCTGCCTCACCGCGCCAGCTTCGCGCCGGATGCGGAGACGACCATCGAGGTGATCGGGCTGAAGCGACACCACGATGCGGATGGCAACGATCTGGTTCCCATGAAGAACGGCGTCGTGGATACCACCAACTTCACGACGGTAGGCCGCCTGATCTTCAACGAGATCCTGCCGCCGCACATCAAGTACACCGATCCGTACCTGTTGAAGACGCTCGTCAAAAAGGGCGTGTCGCAGGTCGTTACGGACGTCTACGAGACGCACGGCAAAGAGGCCTGTATCACCTTCCTCGACGACATCAAGTCGATCGGGTTCAAGTACGCGATGAAGGGCGGCATCACGATCGCCATGACCGACATGGACAGCCCGCCCGACCGCGACACCCTGATCAAGGGCGCAGAAGACGATGTCCGCAAGGCCAACTCCCAGTACAACCGGGGGATGCTGACGCAGGCGGAACGTAAGCAGAAGGTCCTGACGACCTGGATGCAGGCGAGTGACAAGATCGCAAACTCCATCATGGAGCGTATCGATCAGTACAACCCTCTCTATATCGTCACCGACTCCGGCGCTCGTGGTTCCAAAAAGCAGTTGTCGCAGCTCTCGGGTATGCGTGGACTGATGTCCGACCCATTCGGCAACCTGATTGAAGACCTGCCGATCAAGTCGAACTTCCACGAAGGTCTGAACGTGCTGGAGTTCTTCGTCTCCACCCACGGAGCCCGCAAAGGTATGGCCGACACTGCGCTGCGCACCGCAGACGCCGGCTACCTGACGCGGCGTCTTGTGGATGTCGCGCAGGACGTGATCGTTCGGGCCGTAGACTGCGGCACGACCCACGGCATCACGGTGCGCGAGATCCAGGATGGCGGCGATGTGCTGGAGAAGATTGGTGAGCGCGTGAAGGGACGGTATCCCAGCGTCGATATCGTGAACCCCATCACAGGTGAAGTGATCGTGCCGGCCTCGATGGATATTCTCGATCCGCTCTCCCGTGAGCTGGACGAATTCCGCGTGGCGACGGACGACCTCATCGATGTCGATACCGGCGAAGTGGTCAAGCAGAAAGGCGACGTCTTCACGGTCGCGGAGACCGAGGCGCTGCTGACCCGTGGCGTGCGACGTGCGAACCTGTTGCGCAAGCGGGCGGCGGCGACGCACATGTACGACATCACTACCTCGATCACGGTGCAGTTGCGCTCGGTGCTGACCTGCGAGCTGCGCCAGGGCGTCTGCGCGAAGTGCTACGGACGCGACCTGGCGACCGGACGACTGGTGGACATCGGCGTGGCGACGGGCATCATCGCGGCGCAGTCCATCGGAGAGCCGGGAACGCAGTTGACGATGCGTACCTTCCACACCGGAGGCGTCGCGGGTACCTACCTGACAGGCGTCGCCAATGTCAAGCAGAAACGACAGAACAACCTGCGCGAGCTTCACAACGATATCCAGACCGGAGTCGTGAAGCTGGAAGAGGCGGAGGGTTCGGAGCGCGAACGCGTCCGCTCGATCCAGGCGGTGCTGAAGGTGCTCGAAGATCAGGTCGGCGGCCTGCTGCGGGTCGTGGAGCTGTTCGAGGCGCGAAAGCCCAAGGGCCAGGCGATCGTCACGGAGCATGCGGGCCATGTCTCGGCCATCGAGAACAAGGGTCTGCGCAACGTGGTCATCAACGTGCGCCAGGAGCTGAATGAAGCGCTGGCGCATCAGGGACTGGGCACGGATGCGAGCTCCGGCGAAGAGATCCTGGACTCCGACGGCGAAGTGATCGTGAAGGCTGGTGAGGCGCTGACCGACAAGGCGCTGAAGCGGATCGTGCTGATGGGAATCAAAGAAGTGACACTCCGCAAAGTGTACATGGTTCCTTATCGCGGCGATCTGGAGGTCGAGGTCAACCAGGAGGTCTCTCCGGGCGACCGTCTGACAGGCGGACCGCTGGACCCCCAGAAGGTGCTGGAGCTTCAGGGTACACGCGGTGTGCAGGAGTATCTGGTCCGCGAGGTGCAGGCCGTCTACAAGAGCGTCGGGCAGGACATCAACGACAAGCACGTCGAGGTGATCGTGCGGCAGATGCTGCGGAAGCGCAAAGTACGCCATCCCGGCGACAGTCGGTTCCTGCCGGGTCAGGTCGTGGACAAGTTCGTCTTCGAAGACGAGAACACCCGCGTCCGCAAGATCAATGGGCAGGAAGGCACCGCCGACTGGATTCTGCTGGGAATCACCGAGGCGTCGCTAGCGACGGAGAGCTTCCTGTCGGCGGCTTCGTTCCAGAAGACGACCCGCGTTCTGACGGAGGCCGCAGTGCGTGGCAAGAAGGACGAACTGGTCGGCCTGAAGGAGAACGTCATCATCGGCCGCCTGATCCCGGCGGGAACAGGGCTGCCCTCGTATCGCAGCCTCGAAATCGCGACGCCGGACGGCATGCCGCTGATCGTCGAGCCGATGAAGCGAGAAGATACGCGCAAGCCGCTGGATATCGAAGAGGACGAGGAAGAGATCGCGCTGCTCACGGGTGGACGGACAGCGACTCGCCCAAATCCCCTGCCGCTGGACGGATTCCAGATGGTAGAGGAACTGGCGGTCGAGACTCCGGGCGCTCCCGAAGCGGACGACGATCCCGGCAGCGGCCTCGCCGGTCTGGACGCGCTACTGGGCAAACTGAGCCTCACCGAGGGCGACGAAGAGTAGTCATTCTCTTCCGACGAAAGCCCCCTCTTCCAGCGTGGAAGAGGGGGCTTTTTCACAGTTAAAGATTGGCGCGATGAACTTCGACGAGATAACGCTCGCCATGCCCTTGGTCCTCGTTAAGAAAGAGGTTCGGTGTTTCCACATTTAGAACCGACCCGAAAGACCGAAGTCGC
>JBBQPO010000171.1:0-13189 GCA_038217285.1 Chthonomonadales bacterium | reverse complement strand
GAGGATCGCTTCTCGATCCGGATCGCTCAGTTTGTCGGCGGTATCCAGCCGTTCCAACACCTCTTTCGGTATCTCTGCCGCCGCCTGGATCAGGGCGTGCTCGGCGGCCGTCATCCGATCCAGCGGCACACGGTCAAAGAGTTTCGCGGTCAGCGCCAACAGCACGGCGATCTGCGCAGACACCGAGACCGGAGCGCCTTCCGCCTGTTTGAGGCAGGCGCGAATGCGCCTCCCGTGGTCGATGGTCGCCTGCGTCGCTGCATCCAGATGCGCGCCGAAACGGGAGAAGGTTTCCAGTTCCACGAACTGCGCGTAGGCGAGTTTGAGGTCGCCCGCCACCGCACGGTAGGCGGCCCGCTGGGCTTTGCCGCCGACGCGCGAAACGGACTGGCCGACATCGACTGCCGGCAGCACTCCCAACTCGAACAGCGACGGCGAGAGGTAGATCTGCCCATCGGTGATGGAGATCAGGTTGGTCGGGATGTAGGCGGACATGTCCTGCGCTTCGGTCTCGATGATTGGCAGCGCTGTGAGCGAGCCGTTGCCGAGTTCCGCGCGCAGGTGGGTGGCGCGTTCGAGCATCCGCGAGTGGATGTAGAAGATGTCGCCGGGAAACGCCTCGCGACCGGGCGGACGGCGCAGCAGTAAGGAGAGTTCACGGTAGGCGCGCGCATGTTGGGTGAGATCATCGTAGACGATCAGCACATCCCGTCCCGCCTCCATAAAATACTCCGCGATACTGGTCGCGGCGTAGGGCGCAATGTAGGCGAGGCCGGGCGGATCGTTGCCCTCGGCCACCACGACCACCGTGTATTCCATGGCGCCGCTGGATCGCAAGCGGGCCACGGCCTTCGCTACCGCAGAGGCGCGCTGGCCGATAGCGCAGTAGACACAGACCACATTCTGCCCCTGCTGGTTGAGGATGGCGTCGAGAGCGATAGCAGTCTTGCCTGTCTGGCGGTCTCCCAGGATCAGTTCACGCTGGCCACGCCCGATCGGAATGAGGGCATCGATGACCTTTAAGCCGGTCTGAAGCGGGGTCGTGACCGCCGCGCGATCCATGATGGCAGCGGCAGGGCGTTCGATAGGCAGACGCTTAACGCTGTGTATTGGCCCACCGTCGTCCAGAGGCTCACCGAGCGGATCGATGACACGTCCCAGCAGCGCCTCGCCCACCACGACATCCATGACCCGTCCGGTGCGCTCGACCTCATCGCCCGCGTGCAGATCCCAGTATTCGCCGAGCAGGACGACACCGATGTCCGCCTCGTCCACATTGAATGCGATGCCGAGCACCCCACCCGGAAACGTCACCAACTCCTCGAAACCCACGCCCGGTAGTCCCGACACGCGCGCGATGCCTGTGTTGACACTGAGGACCGTGCCGATCTCCCGAGGCCTCAACTGCGGCACGAAGGCGGCGCGCACCTGACCGATCTCCGCAAAGGCGCTGTCGAAAACGTCCTGAAGACTCGCGGTTTCTGTACTCATAAATTTGTCGTTTCGGGCGCAGGCGTTGACGGTGCAGGAGTTACCGGTGCGGGGACAGTTGCAGTCTCGGGTTTCGGTGCGGGCGCGACTTCCGGTTTCGATGCAGTTGCGGACTCCGGTACCGGTGCAGCTACGTTCGGCTTCGGCGCATCGTTCGCTTTCGATACGGCGGATGGCGCTGGTTTTGGCGCGTCATTCTCCTTGAGGAGTGCGTCTACCCCCTTCTCCAGGGAGTTCAGATAGTCGTCGAGACTCCATGCCACTTTTTGCCCGTTAGCAGCCAGTTCGAAGCCGCTGATAAGATCCGGGGTGGTCTCGAACCGGAGCGGAATGTCCGCAGAGAAGGTCACGTTGAGCGCATTTTGTATCGTGGCGCGCTGCTCGGGAGGCAGGTCGAATGCGCTGCGTACCGAAACGGGGCCGGGCGCTGACTTCAAGGCTGTGCCCAGAGCCTGCTTTGCAGGGCCGTCCATCGCGCCCAGGCGGCGCATAAACAGTTCCCCCATACACGCTTCCAGACTCGTCGTGGCGAGGTCTGCCAGGGCCTTACGCGTGATGGCGAACACCTCCTGCTGAGTCCGATGGCGGAGCGCTTGATCCAGTGCATGCGCTTCGTTACGCAGCGCTTCCTGCCGCTTAGCGCTCAGGGCATCGGCCGCTTTGCGCGCGGCATCGAGAAGCCGCTGCCGCTCGGCGTTCGCCTCGTCGGTCACCTTGCTCAAGAGGGTCGCACGCTGTTTGTCGAACTCCTCGTTCTTCTGCTGAAAGGTATCGTGCTCTTTCTGGGCATCGGCCTTTTTCGCATCGGCGGCCGTGAGTTCCCCGGCGATCCGTTTCTCCCGCGCATCGATAGCGGCGAGAACAGGCTTGTAGAGATACCGCTTCATCAGCCACACCAGGATGAGGAAGTTGAGCGCCTGGGCGCAGACCGTAAACCAGTCGATCAGCATCGGTTCACCTTTTCGCCGTCTGAGCGATTACGTGATTCCAGAACGGGTTGGCGAAGAGAAGAATCATCGAGACCACGAAACTGTAGATCGCGGTGGACTCGATCATCGCCAGACCGACGAACAGGGTGCGTGTGATGGTGGAAGAGGCGTCCGGCTGCTGCGACAGCGCCGTCAGCGCTGTCGCGACCGATTTGCCTTCGCCGAGGGCCGGCCCGATACACCCTATACAGATTGTGAATCCCGCCGTGACGATCGAGGCCACGGCGATACTGGTCATGCTATCCATAGTGAGATCCTTTTGACTCGTTATTGGTCGTTTAGGTTTTGAGCGCAGGCGCCGGTTTGGACTTGCGTACGCTCACGGCGGCCGCAATGTAGACGGCCGCCAGTATGCTGAAGATATAGGCCTGCACCATCCCGGTGAGCAGGCCGAGCACGGTCATGACGATCGGAAACAGAAAGGGAGTGATCGTCAGCAGAATGCCGATGATCATCGCGCCGCTCATCATGTTGCCGAAGAGACGGACAGCCAGGGCCAGGGTACGCGAAAGTTCCCCGATAATGTTGAACGGCAGCATGATGACCGTCGGCTGGATAAAGGACTTGAGGTAGTTGCCCACGCCCTGATCTTCGATACCGAATAACGGGACCGCCACGAAGACGCACAGCGCCAGCGCGACCGTCGTAGAGAGCGAGGCCGTCGGAGGATCGTAACCGGGCAGGATCGTGCAGAGGGCGGAGAGGCCGACGAACAGAAAGAGCGTGCCCAGGAAGCCTATATACTTCTCCGGTTGGGACAGGCCAGCCTCTTTGATCTGCGTCTGGATCCCAGTAACTACGATCTCCAGGAGGTTCTGCCATCGGGAGCGCTTCTGCTCATCTGAAGATAGGCGGCGCGTAATGAGTTTCGCTCCAGCGGCAAGCACGAGCATAATCGCCCAGGTGAACACAATGGTGGCATTGAGCTTGAACCAGCCGTGCTGCCAGAAGATCCGCTGGTCGGGGCTAAGATGCATGGGAGGTCTCCGACGTAGAGGGGGTTCGGTCTCCTTCCGACGGCCGGGTGACCCAGGTGACCCCGAAGCGCGCCATGACAAAGCCGAGGAGGCATAGCAGTAAGCGCTCCCAGTGTCCGCCGGACACGAAGTAAAAACCCGCCAGGGCCAGACCCATCCGCAGCAGCATACTGCCGAGAAACCAGAGCGCAGGCTGAGGCGAGGCGGCGCCCTTGCGCACCGTCCACCAGAGGCCGCCGAAGAAAATCGTGCCGAGTCCCGCTCCCGCCGCCCAGGACAGCACCCCTATCAGCGTCTCACGCATCGTTGTCCTCCTGTTCCTCGCGTATTGCGTTGTCCTGCTGGGAGATCCAGCGCCAACCATTGAAGCAGCCCAGCACCAGGCCGGCAATGAGGAGCGCCAGCGTCCATGAGTGGCTCCCGCCATGGTGGCTGTCCAACCAGAGACCGAGCGCCGCGCCCAGCAGCGTCGGCACCGCGACCGACCAGCCGATAATCCCCATCATTCCCAGGCCGAACCAGGAGCCTGCCGAGGAAGTGCGGCGCGCCCGCAGCTTGCGCGCCGCTTTCGACCCTACGGTTCCCGCAAAGGTCGGCTCGCCTTTCGAAGTCGGTTTGATCGGTTCCTTATTCATGTTGAAAACTCGCAAATCGCCGCAGAAATCCGGCTTCCAGTTTCGTCATGGTCATGCGCGCACTCGCTTCCTCGGCGTCCAAGGCGAGGAACTCCTGCTCTACTGTCTTGTGCAGTTGTGCCAGATCTTTCCCGGTGATCGCCCGTCGCACGGAGACCAGGACATCCATGCCGGTCTTGACCAGCACGCCTTCATCCACCGCCACGAAGACCTCGCCGTCCGCAGTCGTCTCGTAGGTCAGGATGCCGGGCGAGAGCACCGCGACGCAGTCCAGACGATGCGGCAGGAGGCCGAACGACCCTTCGTGCGTCTCCGCGACGATGCGGGAGACGTCTGTCTTCTCCGCAAAGGTCTCGAACGGCAGCAGAATTTTAAGGTGCATGCGCCTCTCCTATCGCTCCGATCATATAGAGCGCGCTCTCCGGATAGTCTTTGAACTCGTCGCGCAGGATCCGTTCGCAGCCGTCGAGCGCATCGTTCAGGCTGACCAGTTTTCCCGGAGTGCCGGTGAACTGTTCCGTCGTGAAGAAGGGCTGGGTGAGAAATCGCTCCAGACGGCGGGCGCGAGCGACCACTTTGCGATCGTCCGGCGCAAGCTGCTCCAGTCCGAGCATCGCGATGATGTCTTTCAGGTCTTCGTACTGTGCGAGCGTCTTCCTTATCTCCTGCGCCAGACCGTAGTGCCGTTCGCCGACGATGCCGGGAGTGGCCATGCTGGAGTTGGATTTCAGGATATCGACCGCAGGAAAGAGCCCTTCGCTCGCCCGCTTACGCGAAAGTACGATCGAGGCGGAGAGATGCGAGAAGGTATGCACAGCGGCAGGATCGGTGAAATCGTCCGCAGGCACATAGACCGCCTGAATGGAGGTGATGGCCCCGGTATCGGTATTGGCGATACGCTCTTCCAGTTCCGATAGCTCGGTCCCCATCGTCGGCTGATACCCCAGTCGGGACGGCATCTGCCCCATCAGGCCGGACACTTCCATCCCGGCCTGAATGAATCGAAAGATATTGTCGATGAGCAGCAGCACATCTTTGTGTTCGTCGTCCCGGAAATATTCGGCCATCGTCAGCGCCGCGTAGCCTGCCCGAAAGCGACTGCCCGGTGGCTCGTTCATCTGGGCGAAGAGCATCACCATATTCGGCAGCACGTTCGCTTCCTGCATGGCGCGGTAGAGTTCCTCACCCTCCCGACAGCGTTCGCCGATACCGCAGAAGATACTGGCTCCTGCGTGATGGCCGATCATGTTGTGGATCATCTCAGTGAGCAGCACCGTCTTGCCGACCCCTGCCCCGCCGAACAGCCCCGCTTTGCCTCCACGCTCCAGCGGGGCCAGCACATCGATAATCTTGATGCCGGTCTCAAAGACCTCAGACTTTATGGAACGCCGTACCAACGGCGGCGGAAGCCGGTGCACGGAACGCCACTGCACATCCTCCAGAGGCACTCCGCGGTCGATGGTCTCACCGAATACGTTGAACATCCGCGAGAGGATCCCTTTGCCTACCGGCGCCTTCAGCGGTCCGCCTGTGTCCTCCACCGGCATACCGCGCTCTAGCCCTTCTGTAGGACTCAACGCGATTCCGCGTACATGGTGCGCATCCTGCTGAGACAGCACTTCGACAGCAATCCGCCCGTCTTTCCCGGCTCGCAATAGCGAGCGGATCGGCGGGAGATACGCATCGAATCGCGCTTCCACAACGCTCCCGCGCACCGATACCACAGTGCCACGGTTCGCCAACTCGGTTTTATCCCCCATACACCACTTCCCTTGAGCTCTCTACCCGGACGGACTGGAGTCCGCGGGGTTCCTCTATGTCAACTGCTTACGGATCGATTTCAGTTCCTGCCGACGTTTCGCGGTGGTCTCAGGATAGGCCATCTTCAGTTCCTTGAGCGCATCTAAGACGATCTGAGATACCACCAACCGGGCATTCTTCTTATCATCGGCGGGAACGACATACCAGGGTGCGTGGTGCGTACTGGTCGCGTCCAGGCACTCCTCATACGCCTGCATGTACTGCTCCCAGTATCTCCTCTCCTGTATGTCAGAGGGGCCGAGTTTCCAGTTCTTGTCCGGCTCATCGATGCGTTCGAGGAAGCGCTTGCGCTGTTCGTCCTTCGACAGGTGGAGAAAGATCTTGACGATCCGGGTCCCGTTACGGTGGAGATGTTCCTCCATGTCCACGATGGAGTGATACCGCCCTTTCCAGAGGTTCTTATCGGCGAGCAGCTCCTCCGGAAGCCCCTGGCCCTGGAGAATCTCCGGATGCACCTTTACAATGAGCACCTCCGCGTAGTAAGAGCGATTGAAGATGCCGATCCGCCCGCGTTCCGGCAGACAGATGGTCGTGCGCCACAGAAAATCGTGTTCTAACTCGTTGGCGCTCGGCTGCTTGAAACTGAACACCTGGCAGCCCTGCGGGTTGATTCCGGACATGACGTGCCGAATGGCGCCGTCTTTACCGGCAGCGTCCATCCCCTGAAACACCAGCAGCAACGCATAGCGATTGGATGCATAGTGAAGGCGTTGCAGCGCGCTCAACTCCTCGATGTGTTCTTCAAGAAGCGCCCTATAATGCTTCTTCGACTTGAAGAAGCGTTTCACGCTCGTCGGCAACTCATGGAGTTTGACTGTCTCTGCGGGCCGCACCCGGAAATCCTGTGAATCGATTTTCATCTCTATCCCTTCGCAGCAGACTGTTTCGCATCCTACCCGCGCAGCGATGAAGGATGGAAACCGGCAGAGTCTCTCTTTCGGCCTTAGCCAGATGTCTTAAGCGCCTCGCCTTTGGACGCGATAGACGCCAGCAGTTCGTTCCAGGACTTGACGAACCCTTCGGCCCCTTCATCCTGGAGTCGGATCGCCAGGGAGTCGGTGTCAATCCCGGCCCTGGCGAACCTGGCCAACACCTCCTCTGAGGCGCAGGCACGCGTCGGCAAGCCCTCGTCGATCTCACCATGATCAGCGAGAGCCTGCAACGTGGCCTCGGGCATCGTGTTCACGGTGAACGGTGCGGCGAGCGCCTGAATGTAAAGGGTATCGGAGGCTTCAGGATCCTTGGTCCCGGTGCTGGCCCAGAGGAGGCGCTGCCAGCGGGCGCCGGCGTTCAAGATGCGTTGCCAGCGCGGTGACTCGATCAATAAGCGGTACGTCTCGTAAGTCTGTCCGGCCACTGCAATCCCGAGTTGGTTGCGCTGGGACGCCGGCGTCTCGTCCATCACCGCGACGTCCCAGCGGCTGATGAACATCGACGCCACAGAGCCGACCTCGGGATTCAGTCCTTCGGCGATGCGCCGCTCGATGCCGCGCAGGTACGCCTCCGCAGCCGCAGCGTACTGATCGCGGGAGAACAGCAGCGTCACGTTGACCGGCACACCTGCGAAGATCGCTTCCTCGATCGCGGGAAGCCCCTCGCTGGTACCTGGGATCTTGATGAACAGGTTGGGCCGTTCTGCACGGGCATGGAGCTCTTTGACTGCGGCGAGAGTGCCGGCCGTGTCGTGGGCCAGCGCCGGAGAGACCTCCAGAGACACCCAACCGTCCACGCCGTTCGTCCGGTCATGGATTGGCTGAAATAGATCGGCTGCCTGCCTTAGATCCTCTATCGCCAGCTCGAAGAACAGCGCCTCGCCCGACTTGCCTGCTTTCACTTTCTGTCGTATGGCGTCGTCGTAGTCGTGGCTGTTCTTGATGGCGTGGTCGAAGATCGTGGGGTTGGAAGTGAGCCCCGTGATCGAGAAATCCCGTATGTAGCGGCGAAGCGTGCCGCTGGCCAACAGGCCGCGGGTAATGTTATCGAGCCAGAGACTCTGGCCCATTTCATGGAGTTTTTGGGTCGCTTGCATGATACTTTCAATCCTTTTTCCCTTTGGCTGCCGGTTGGGATTCCCTTGTGGGAATGGCTGCCATGTTTGCCAGGGCTCTTTCACCGACGCTGAGCGCGCCAGAGTTCACGGTACGGGTCTTATAACTGCTCCAGCAGTTCCTTGGATTTTCGGTAGCGCCGTATCAGAGTATTGGTTGAGCTATCATGCCCGAGTTCACCTGTGGCGCCTGTCTCCAGTTCGGGGATGATGCGCGTGGCAAGCGCCTTCCCCAGTTCGACACCCCACTGGTCAAATGAGTCGATGTCCCAGATGGCGCCCAGAGTGAAGACACTGTGTTCGTACAGTGCGACGAGCTTCCCCAGCGCCGACGGAGTCAGTCGTTCCATGAGGATCGTGCTGGTTGGACGGTTGCCCTCGAAGGTTTTGTGCGGCGCCAGCCAAGCCGGCGTGCCCTCGGCGCGGACATCCGACAGCGTTTTGCCAAAAGCCAGCGCCTCAGCCTGCGCAAACATGTTCGCCAGGAGCAAGTCGTGGTGGCGACCGAGCGGGTTAAGCGGCTGATCAAACGCGATGAAGTCGCAGGGGATGAGCCTGGTTCCCTGATGAATCAGTTGGTAAAAAGAGTGCTGCCCGTTGGTACCTGGCTCGCCCCAGTAGATCGGCCCGGTCTGGTGGAGAACCGCCTCCCCGCTGAGCGTGATGTGCTTGCCATTGCTCTCCATGGTCAACTGCTGGAGGTAAGCCGGAAAGCGCTTCAAGTACTGCTCATAAGGCAGCACCGCCACGGTCTGCGCGCCGAAGAAGTCGTTATACCAGAGGCTCAGGAGCCCCATGAGCACCGGCAAGTTGCGTGCGAAAGGGGCCGTGCGGAAATGCTCGTCCATCTGGTGGAAGCCGTCGAGCATGGCGCGGAAATCTACGGGGCCAATGGCTACCATCGTAGAAAGACCGATCGCGGATTCCATGGAGTACCGCCCGCCGACCCAGTCCCAGAACTCGAACATGTTGGCGGTGTCGATACCAAACCGGGCCACTTCAGCGGCATTGGTCGAGACCGCGACGAAATGCCGAGCAACCGCATCGGGATGTTTCAAAGTCTTAAGGACCCAGTCGCGGGCCGTATGCGCATTGGTCATCGTCTCCAGGGTCGTAAAGGTTTTCGATGCGATGATAAACAGTGTCTCCTCGGCGTCGAGGTCGCGAGTGGCCTCCACGAAGTCGGTGCCGTCGATGTTGGAGACGAAGCGGAAGGTCAGGTCGCGTTGGCTGTAATATCGTAATGCCTCGTACGCCATCACCGGCCCCAGGTCAGACCCGCCGATGCCGATATTGATGATGTTGCGGATCGGCTTGCCTGTGTGGCCCTTCCACTGCCCGTTGCGTACCCGGGTGGAGAAGTCGGCCATCTTGTCAAGGACTGCATGCACCCGAGGCACAACGTCCTCGCCGTCCACGACGATGGCCTGGCCTTTGGGGGCGCGCAGAGCCACATGCAGGACGGCCCGCTGTTCCGTAACGTTGATTTTGTCCCCACGAAACATGGCGTCGATGCGTGCCCGTAGGCCGGTCTCCTCCGCCAATTGCAGCAAGAGTGTGAGTGTCTCGTCGGTGATGAGGTGCTTCGAATAGTCGAAGTAGATACCAACGGCCTCGACCGCCATACGCTCCCCGCGGGTTGCGTCGTCCGCGAAGAGTTGCCGGAGGTGCAGATCTCGGATATTCTGGTAATGGGCGTCGAGAGCCTGCCATGCCGCGCGTTTAGTGAGTGGTGCGACTGCTGTCATGCGGCTTCTCCTTCGGTTGGCTGCTTGTCGATCCCGGCGACGCCTGCTCTTGTTCTAACGTCGCCACTTTTGCCAGGCGGCGTTTGAATCGTTCTCCTCCCTTGAAACGGGCGTGCAGGAACGTCTGGACCAGGTCCAGAGCGAGCGCATGGCCGATGACCAGGCCACCCAGACACAACACGTTCATGTCGTCGTCCTCCACCCCCTGATGCGCGGAGAAGGCATCCATGATCAAGGCTGCCCGCACGCCGCAAACCTTATTGGCCGCCATGCTGGCTCCGACCCCGCTGCCGCAGATAGCCACGCCCCGGGTGACCTCACCGCTCGCCACTGCCCTGGCCATGGGCACCACAAAATCCGGATAATCATCTCCGGTCCCCAGAGTATGGGCGCCGAAGTCCAACACCTCATGTCCGGCGGCCTTGAGGGCTGTCGTCAAGTAGGATTTCAATTCAAACCCGCCGTGATCTGCTGCAATGCCAATACTTAGCATATTATCCATCTTGTATTGCCCGCTTTCAGTTCCGGATTTTCCGGTCTCCCAACCACTT
The DNA here is from genome assembly GCA_038217285.1 of Chthonomonadales bacterium. Taxonomy (GTDB): domain Bacteria; phylum Armatimonadota; class Chthonomonadetes; order Chthonomonadales; family Chthonomonadaceae; genus JANXLO01. The sequence continues at coordinate 2,930 of JBBQPO010000171.1, read as the reverse complement.
CCGCGCCTACGTCTCAATCGTGGAAATCGGCTCCTATCCCACCGCATTGATCCCGGCCTGGACGATGGCCAAAAACTGTTCGGCGTGCAGGCTGGCGCCGCCGATAAGGCCACCGTCCACGCCGGGCTGACAGAGCAGCGCAGAGGCGTTTTCGGGCTTGACACTACCGCCGTACTGAATGATAAGCGTCTGAGCCGATGTCTCCCCGAACATCTGGCTGAAGCGGCGCCGAATGACGGCGTGCGTCTCCTGAGCCTGTTGCGGGGTGGCGTGGTGTCCCATACTACCGATGGCCCAGAGCGGTTCGTAGGCGATGCTCAGGCGGGACAGGGTATCCGCCGATAGGCCAGCCAACCCTTCGCTGAGTTGCCGGTCGAGCACCGTTTCTGTCTGGTGGGCCCCGCGTTGCTCCGCAGTCTCGCCGACGCAGAGGATCACATCGAGCCCTGCGGTCAAGGCAACCCGTATTTTCCGGTTGATGAACGCATCTGACTCGCCCAGGATGTGTCGGCGCTCGCTGTGCCCGAGGATAACGTACTTGCAGCTCAGATCGAGGAGCATCGTCGGGCTGACCTCGCCTGTAAATGCGCCTTCCTTCGCGGGATAGAGGTTTTGCGCTCCAAGTGCAACAGGGCTACCCTTGAGAATCTCCCCGACAAGGGCAAGATAGGGGAAGGGTGGGCAGAGAGCGACAGACACGCGGTTTTCACTGCCCGCCCCCTCCACGACTGCCTCTGCAAGTTGCCTTGCCTCGGTGGCAGTGGTATACATCTTCCAGTTGCCGACGATGAATTTCTGACGCATGTCCGGCTCCTTCCTCGTTTGCTATCGGCTCCTCGCAGGCACGCAGACGCAGCGGCCTACCCAAGCCCCTAGCCCAAGCCCCTAGAGCGCACGGATCACCAGCATGTTGATAATCTCTTTGACACCGGGCACACGCGCCGCCTCCTCACCGTGCGTCGTCAAGGGAAGGTCCGTACAACCGGTGTACTGCCCGGTGAGCGACCACGTCGTTTCACCGTGCCGCACAAAGTAGAGGCGGAAGGGAGTCTTTTTCTCGTGCTGCTCTGCCGCAGGTTTCTCGCGATATAGGGCACTGGTTATCATGCCGCACCCCATTCTGTTTTGACTCGCGGGCTCGTTCCGCTTTATACGTCTCAGAAGTCGCGTCTGGACAGGGGAGTGACGCAAGCTGTATACATATGGTTCCATTCATATGTAAACTATTTGTGTAATTGCAGAAATGCTATCCGTATAGGATCCATCCCACCCACGAGACAGAAGGAGAGATTCCGTCAGTTTGCAGGCTGTCGCAGAGTGGTCTGAAACTGGGTGCTTGCCCGCCGGAGGGCGCATTACCAGCAGACAGGGAAAAGCCTCTCCTGGCCTTTCTACCGATGGGGCCCGCCGGAGTTTAAGAGAGCAAGTTGGAGACGCTTGACGATTCTCTTCGGGGTGAGGTCTGCTTACGCGGCATGGCTATACCCGGACGATCTGGGATATGCCTCCCGGACGGCCCAGATCGAGCCTGCCTGCCGCATTCTTTCTGGAGTGGACGGTGGATGGAATTCTCGTTCCGGATGGTTGGGAGTGGGCCGACGCCTATCTGGATCAGGGCCTCCTCAGGCGGCTCAGGCGATCTCGATCACGATTTTACCGCGCACGTGGCCGGTTCGGCTCGCCTCCTGGGCCTGTGCAGCCTGTTCCAACGGGAAGGTCGCGCCCACCAGCGTTTTGATCTGCCCGCTATCGATTAGGCCGGCGATCTCCGCCAGCAGTGCGCTGCTGCCCTGCATCTGCACCATGGCGGCCCGAACGCCGTGCTTTGTCGCCTCTTCCTGTGACGGCGGCGCGGTGGACGCCACGAGAATACCGCCCGGCTTGAGCGTCTGCCAGGAGCGTTGCTGCGTCTCCCCACCGATCAGGTCCAGGACGACATCGAGACCGGACACCTTCTCCTCGAAGCGTTCGTCCTTGTAGTCGATCACTTCCCCTGCGCCCAGGCTCCGCACGAACTCCGCGTCCGCTGCGGAAGCTGTGGCGGTCACGTGGGCGCCCTTCCATCGGGCGAACTGGACCGCGAACATTCCCACGCCGCCTGCTCCCCCGTGAATCAAAATCGACTGGCCTGCGGCAAGCCCAGCCTTGTCGAAGAGGGCCTGCCAGGCCGTCAACGCTACGATCGGCACGGAGGCCGCCTGGGAGAAATCCAGGGTGTGCGGCTTCGGCGCCAGCGCCAATACAGGGGCCGCGAGGTACTCCGCATAGGCGCCGCCGCGCGTCCCTGGCACAGAACCGTAGACCTCCTGCCCGACGTGAACGGTCGTCATGCCGTCGGCGACGCTCTCGACGACACCCGCAAAATCGCTGCCGGGCGTGTAGGGGAACTGCAGCGGCATGATCTGCTGCATCGCGCCGGAGCGGAGATGCCAGTCGATCGGATTCACTGATGCAGCGTGGACTCGGATCAACGCCTCACCCTGGGACGGCTGTGGACGCGGAACTTCTTCGTAGCGCAGCAACTCCGGTCCTCCGTAGCCAGAGAGGCGAATCGCTTTCATGGTTGTCTGTGTTGTCATTTTCGTTCCTTCCCCGGTTCGGGCGAGAGGCCCTTTGGGCGCCCTGTCCCCTGCTTTCGGCAGCGAACATGCGGATACAACGGTATCACAATGCTTGCGCCAAAAGGGTTCCCTGCGGATGCAAGTTGAACATCCGCGAGAGGATCCTTTGCCTACCGGCGCCTTCAGCGGTTCGCCTGTGTCCTCCACCGGTATACCGCGCTTGATACCTTCCGTGGGCGTCAGGTATAAACCTACCCTGGTCTCTAAAGTGCGCGGATCACCAGCATGTTGACGATCTCTTTGACACCGGGTATACGCGCCGCTTCCGCCGCCACCAGACGCCCCGGAGTGTCGTTCTGATAACCCTCC
>JBBQPO010000170.1:0-13246 GCA_038217285.1 Chthonomonadales bacterium | reverse complement strand
CGCGCGGCAATGGGCGGCGCTGCCGCTGGAGAGCCGCCCGACAGGAATGTGTATTGTGAATGACCGGACAGCGCAGGGCTTTATCGTCGCGGCGCAGGAGTTGGGTTTTCGCGTCCCGGAGGATGTCAGCGTCGTGGGACACGATGACCAGCCCCCGGCCCGCTTCGGACGCCTCCCTCTGACGACAGTTTCTCACCCGGTCGAAAAAATGGTGGAGGTGTTTCTTTCTTTGTTGCGCGAACGCTTGAACGGTTACGCAGGGCCGCCGCGTCACGCGATTATTAAAGGGGAGCTTATCGTCCGCCAATCCACTGATTTCGCAGCCGATGTCGCTGCAAACTAACGCCGCCGGGAAACGGCGGATTCGTCAATGAAAGGACTCAAGATGCAATCGTATCTACAACAGAACCCCTCCGGGTCGAACCGGCGTACTGTGAGCGGCCTCCGCCGTTTCGCGGGATTTACGCTGATTGAACTGCTCGTCGTCATCGCCATTATCGCTATTCTCGCCGCAATCCTATTTCCGGTCTTCGCGCAGGCCCGCGAAAAAGCGCGTCAGACCAGTTGTCTGTCCAACAACAAACAGATTGGGCTGGCGACCATCATGTACATTCAGGACTACGACGAGACCTTCCCTGTCGAAGCCTGGTTCGGCAACAATCGTTATGACGGTGTGCCGGTCGTGGGGTCCGGTGTGGCGGGGGAGAGCGCCACCAACTACAAAGACGAGCTCTATCCCTATACCAAGAACCAGCAGATCTGGATATGCCCGACCAACATCGGCAACGGTCCGTTGGATACCCGGCCCCCGAACCTCGGCTACCACATGAATGGCAATGTCATCACCCGAACCGGCCTGGCGCAAGCCGCGATTGTGGCGACCGCGAGCCTGTTCATCATGCGTGAAAGCGGACGCGGCTATGTCTTCAATCGCGCCTATCTGCGGCCCGTTCCGGGCTACTGCGACGATGTCGTGGCCTACGAAAAGAACAACTCGAAGACCAACTACATGCCGCACTCGAAGGGCTACAATCTCGCTTTTGCCGACGGGCACGGCAAGTGGTACCTCTCTACCGCTGCCCAGAAGCTGAGTATGTTCCCACAAGACCTTGACAACAGCTATGATCGGAACCCCGGCGTTCTCTACTGTCATCCATAGTCCTGCCTGCCCTCGTACGACGACCTCCCACGCTCTTCCGGCTTGCAGGAAAAGCGTGGGAGGTCGTCTGTTGTGGGAGGGGGGAACAGGGATAGGACACAGGGCCATCCGGAGGAGATTGCGGCGCGGCAGGAAGAAGGTTCCCGCATACCGAAATAAGGCCCTAGCACTTCATCGGATCTTGTTTGTGAGGCAACATGAATCGTACTGCCAGGGTCTTCGCGCTCTGCACTCTCCTCTTCACCGGGCTGTTCTGCGGATGCAATCACACGCGTGGCGCCACCGGAACACCCCCTCCCAACCCCTCGGCTCTTACGCCGGATACGGCGGGCATCCGCTTCGAGGAGACCGCCGCAGCGAGCGGCCTGCGCTACGTCTGGCCGCCCCTGGCGCGTCCACTACGCAACCTGGAAGCCTTCGGCATGGGCTGCGCGTTCCTCGATTATGATAACGATGGATGGCAGGACGTTCTGCTGGTCGCCCGTCCGTTCTGCCGCCTCTACCACAACCTGAGAAACGGGCAGTTCGCCGATGTTACGGCGGAAGTCGGCCTGGACAAGGTGACCGGTTACTGGACGGGATGCGCTGTCGGGGACTACAACGGGGACGGCTACCTGGACATCGTGCTGACGGGGGTTCACTGCCTCGCGGTCCTGCGCAGCGACCACGGCAGACGATTCGCCGATGCGACCGCTGCGGCAGGGTTAGACCCGCACAACCGGGGCCACTGGGGGGCCAGCGCGGGGTTTATGGATCTGGCCGGCAAAGGGCGGCTCGATCTGGTGATCCTGAATTATGTCATCTTCGGGCCGAAAGAACCGCAGACCTGCTCCCCTGCGCCGGGTGTCACGACCGGATGCCCGCCGACCAGCTATCGTCCGGAGTACGGCGAGATCTGGGAGAACGTGGGGAACGGCCGCTATCGGGAGATCCCTGCGACCGCCGGAATGAAGGCGACTCATGGGAAAGCGCTCGTGGTGGCGTTTGCGGACCCGGACGAGCATGGGCGCATGGATTTCTACATCGGTAACGACGGCACACCCGCCGAACTCCTGCGCAACGAAGGCAAGATGCGCTTTACCAATATCGGGACGGCAGGCGGCGTCTCTTATGGCGCGCTGGACCATGCGATCGCGGCGATGGGCGCGGACTGGGCCGACTACGATCGGGACGGTCGGCCGGATCTTATCGTTACCGGCTTCTCCGACGAGTCCTTCGCGCTCTTCCACAATGTCGGTACCGCCACGTTCGAGTTGGCGAGCGACAGGACCGGGCTGAGCGCGCCGACGTACAAGCCACTTGGATTCGGCGCGAAGTGGATCGATGTCGATAACGACGGCTGGCCGGATCTGGTCTTCACCTGCGGACATGTCTACGATACCGTACACCTCACCGACCCGCAGTCCACCTTTCGACAGCCGATGATGCTCTTTCGCAACCTTGCTGGGCGCTCGTTTCAGAATCTTGGGCCGACGCTCGGGGAGGCGATGGCAAAGCCGATTCTGGGACGAGGACTCGCGACCGGAGATTTCGATAACGATGGGCGCATGGATTTTCTGGCGGTCGATATGGAAGGAGCGCCGATCCTGATGCACAACGTCTCGACCACTGCGAATCACTGGATCACGCTGGATCTGCGCGCGAGCGGAGAGAACCATTTTGCTTATGGGGCGCAGGTGCGCGCACGCGGGGGCGGACAGCTCTGGAGTGGGCAGGTCTCTCCGGCCTCTTCGTATCTCTCCTCCAGCGATCCGCGCGTCCATTTCGGGCTGGGCGCGCTTACCCACCTCGACGAGGTCGCCATTCGCTGGCCGGACGGCCGCCGTGAGGTGCTGCGGAATGTCGAGGGGGATAGGATCCTGACGGTTACCGAAGGCAAGGGCGTCACGGGTAGGCCGTGAGGCCTCCGCCTTCGCGCAGGGTGATATAACGATCTCCGGCCACGTCCTTGAAGAGATCCGTTTTGCCGCTCGGCCAGCGGACGGTCAGAACTGCTGCTCTTGAGTCGCCTCCGAGCCCGAAGTGGACTCGGAGATCCGAAGAGGAGAGATAGGAGCCGTCGGCGTGGCAGAGGCGCACCCGCTGGTTGCCTCCTACCGTCGCCGTGACCACCGCGCCGATGCCGGATCGGTTGCTGCGCGTACCGACGAGTTTTACCCCCAGCCAGTGCCCCGTCCCAGTGGTTTCGTTGTGCAGAAGCAGAGGGGCGCCTTCGCTATCCACCACCAGCACATCGACCCGACCATCATTATCGAAATCCCCGATGGCAACTCCCCGGCCGACGATGGGCCTCTGGAGGTCCTTGCCCGCCGTGAGACTCACATTCTCGAACGTCGCGGGCCTGTTGTTGCGGTTATGGAAGAGCTGCGTCGCCTGCCGGTAGGCGGCGTTGCTATCGATGGCATGGATATTGTCCTGAACATGCCCGTTCGCGACGATCAGGTCGAGCGCGCCGTCGTTGTCGTAGTCGAACAGTTTGCATCCGAACGCCACGTGCGGCATGGTCGCCTCTGCCAGAGCGGCGACATAGGTCGAGTCGGTGAAGAGGCTGTGGCCGTCGTTGTGGTAGAGCGATTTCGCCTCCCCCTGAAACGTCGAGACAAAGAGATCGAAGCGGCCGTCGTTGTCGTAGTCGCCCCAGTCCATCCCCATTCCGCCGTGGATGTTGCCGTCACGGTCCATGCCGACCCCGCTGGAGACGCCCTGGTTGACATACTTCGCAGCCTTTTCCGCGCCAGCGGGAGTCAGAAGATCGCCAGGCATCTCGTCGTTGGCGATGGCGAGGGAGGGCCGCCCCGACGCATCGAGAGGCGCGAAGCCCAGACCGAGCCCACGGCCCTGGGTTTTGGGCACGGCGAGCGCCTGATCGGCGCGGACGAATCGGCCGGAGCCCAGGTTGCGGTAGAAGGCACCGTGCAGCGGATTATAGAAGCGCGGGCCGCACGAGGTCAGGATTCCGCGGGATTCGCACAACTGGGGAATGCTTTTTCCGGTGTCGAAGCGCGCGTAGTTGGCCACATAGAGGTCGAGCCTGCCGGATCCCGGCACGGTTTCGGCCCAGGCGCATGAGGTGCCCCACGGCTGAGGCTGCAGTCCGGCGGATCGCGTCACATCCGAGAACGCCTTGCCGTGATCGTTGTGGAGGAGGACGCCGGTTCGGTATCCGCTGAGGTAGATGTCCGGGTAGCCGTCGTTATCGTAGTCTCCCACGGCGCAGCCCAGGAACTGGCCGGACAGTTTGCTGAGGCCGGTCTCGCGGGACACATCGATGAAATGGCCTTTGCCGTCGCCCCGGTAGAGGGCCGTCTTCGGTCCTACCAGGAGGATGTCCAGATTCCCGTCGCCGTTGTAGTCGAGAAAGGCGCAGCCGTTGCCGATGGTCTGGAGGATGTTGAGCGGCCGCTTCCCGGCGATCTCCCACCGGTAGTTCAGGCCAGCGGCGGCGGCGACATCCACGAAATGTGGGCCCACGGACGCGGCAGGCGGGACGGGGGCAGGCGCACTCTTCGGCGCACCGTTGCCGGACGGGCATCCGAAGATCAGCAGACTCAGAGAGCCTGCTCCAACGACGGCTGCCAGGCGACGGAGCGGGACGCTAGTGTGGCGCGATGGCGTTGTCCCGTACACTTCGGATCTTCCGCATCTCTTCCGCAGCCGTTTTGGGATCGCTGCGAATAAGGCGGGCCATACTCTGCTCATAGAGTCCTTTCTTGGACTGTCCGATACGCTGATAGAGCACCGCCAACGCGGCGTGTATCTCCGGATCCATCACCTGCTTTGCCTCCTTGCTCTCCAGCACCTGGGCGCGCTGTTGATCCTGATAGAGTTGGTCGGCCTGTTTGGAGATCTGGTCGGCGAGATCGGACTGGCCCGTCTGCCGGTAGGCTCGGGCGAGAATCGTCATGGCATTGCGGTTGAAGGGATCGGTTTGCAGGGCATCGGTGAGCAGAGGGATCGCTTCCTTCGGTTGCGCGTGCGAAAGCACTATCAGCGCGAGCTGAATGTCGGCGAGCGAACTGTGCGGGTAGAGGCGCAGCGCGGTGCGCGTCTCGGCCTCCGCCTCGATCTGCCGCTCCGGGGTCGGCGTATTGTTCAGCATCACCATACCCAGCATGTAGTGGGCGAGGGGATCCTCGGGGGAGGTTCGCAGTCGTCTCCGCAGAACCGCCTCTGCCGCCGGCCATTGAATCGCCTGTCGGAGCGCATCGGCGTAGTCGTCCAAATAGTCTTCGCGCTCGGGGGCGAGGCGTCCGGCCGTTTGGAAAGCGGCCACGGACTTGGCCTGATCCACGCCGGTATTACGGTAAGCGCGCCCGAGTCCGATCCAGGCGTCTGCAGAGGTCGGCGCGACCTGAGTCGCCTGAAGGTAGCTGGCCCCTGCTATCTGTGCCAGGCCGATCTCGAAGTAGGTCTTGCCCGCGCCCAGAAGGGCCGGCAGCCAGTTGGGACGGGCTTTCAGGCACTGCAGGTATTCGAGCGTGGCTTCCGAGGTCAACCCGGCGGCATCCAGCGTATCGGCGAGAGCGAGATGCGTCTCTGGGGAGGCTGGATCGAGGGCGATGGAATGCTGCAAGGCGGCGAGGGCTTCTTGAAATCGCCGGTTACGGGCAAGCGCTCGGCCCCATAACCGTTGGACGCGGGCGTCGTTGGGCTCCGCCGCCGCCCACTGCTGGCGTGTCGTAAAACCGCTGGCCTCCTCATGACCGCGCCCCCACCATTCGGAGAAGCGGTTCAGCCCACTACCGGGGGCGTAGCGCGTCACGAGAGGCTCCGGTCCATCGGGCAGGATCGTTCGCGCCAGAAGCGCGGGAGCCGGGTGTGGATCGAGGCGGCTGACAGCCTCCATGGTCCGGCGCAGGTCGGCATCCTGGGGCAGCGACTGTAGGGCCAGCTTCAGGTCGGCTAGCGCGCGCGCAGGCTCGGCGGCGGTACAGGCGGCAAGTGCACGGGCGATCATGCTATTTTGCTCACCCGCTGCCCAGGCGTGACGAAAGGCTTCCGCTGCCTGGGGATAGTCGCCCGCCTGCATGAGGCGCCCGCCGAGCAGGGCCTCCAGTCGGGCGTCAAACGGGTCATGGAGCGCCTCGGCCTCGAGTTGGGGAAGATAGGCCTCGCGGCGCGTGGTCTCCTTCCAGGCCGGTCGGAGCCATAAGACGGCGGCGAAAGCGAGCAGGAATAGAAGGACAAGCAGACGCGCCGTTTTTGGAAAACGGCGCGCATCGCTTTTCGATCCCTGATCGAGAGGGGTAGGCTCACCGGTCGTAGAGACCGGTGAGCGCTGTGCATCAGAACGTACCATGAAACACACCCATTTCGAATTAATCGGGCTTCTGGACGTACCAGTAGTACGGGGAGCCGCCGCCCGGGTAGGTCGTGGACGGAGACGCCGAAGACTTCAGGTACTTCACATGACCATCGTACCACAGCGCCAGGAAGCCGTCGCCCTTGGGATGCCGCATATAGGGCGAGACCGACTTAGTCTTGTCCAACTGACCTTTCCAGGTGCTGCCGTAGAACGTGCCGTTGATGTCGGTATCGTCGGTGCGCCAGGCGTTGATAAAGCCGTATCGAGCTCCGCCATTGCCACGACCGTCCATGAGAAGCAGGGTCGAGGCCGGACTGGTGACGGCGGACGACTTATTGTTCGCCTGGTCGCCATTGTTGTTGCCGACGCCGACGCTGGAGATCGAGTTGTAGGCATAATCGGTCGGACCGTAACCGTAGTTATTGCACGTATTGGCGGGATCGTAAGTCTTGCCGGCGATCGGACCCCAGGTGTTCGGGTTGGTACACTGGCGATGGGAGTTATCGTCGTTGAATCGATCCGTGGGCGAAGAATCCGGGCAGAAGTAGATCTGCGTGTTCTTTGTGTAGGGATAGATCAGTTCCGGGTAGTAGACGCGCCCTTGGGGACTGTTGATATAGGAGCCGCTGAACTGTTCATCGAAGTCCTGGACGTACTGCAGTTCGGCGAGACCGAGTTGTTTGAGGTTGCTCATGCAGCTGGCCTGCCGAGCCTTCTCACGGGCCTGTGCGAAGACCGGGAACAGGATCGCCGCCAGAATCGCGATGATCGCGATGACGACGAGCAGTTCGATGAGGGTGAAACCGACTTTCTTATGCATCTTATCTCCGTTGATCTTACTAGTGAGGATCGTCTCCAGATCGAGTCAGACACTGGCACCAGAGCAACAGGATCTGTTACTCCTCATTTTCAGAAGTTTTCCTAAGAACGAATATCGAACATGAGGTGACACACGCGACGTTATGGTCTTTATGAAGTGCTGGAAGACGGAACAGCGTGGCTGTGCCGACAAACACGATTAAGGACCTACACTGCGGACGAATGGTATGAAGGCGGATCGTTGCGTTGAGGCAGAATAGCCCTTGTAAATGCTCACCCCCTCTCCTGTTTATAGGCAGGAAGCCTGATTCAAAGACTGCCAGTGCGTTAGTATACCATACAGCAAGGCAACGATGTTTTCCTACTGCATCTGCTTTTAGACGGCGGCAATCCAATAAAGGTTCTGTCGGAACGCCGAAAAAATCCTGCTATCGCTTTTCCGGCTCGCTCAGGTGGTCTCGCCGACGCTCCTGTTCGCCACGCAGAGAAAACTATCCGGGAGGGGCGTTGAGAAGAATCTGGCGATAGTCGTGGCGCTCGACTGGAATTCGTCAGCCTCCTGTTTTGGGTTTGAGAATAGCCTCGATCTCTGCCAGTTCCTCCGCCGAGAGTTTGACGCCGGAGGCCTTCGCGTTTTCGCGCACCTGTTCGGGTCGGGTGGCCCCGATGATCGGAGCGGCCATGGCAGGCTGATGCAGCAGCCAGGCCAGGGCGAGTTGCGAGAGGGTAAGGTCGCGCGCCGAGGCGAATGCGCCCAGCGCCTGCATCGTCGGCAGATGTTTGCGCAGGTTCTCCTCGATACTCTTATTGCCCTCCCCGCGGCTGCCGGTCGGAACGGACCCGCCCAGATACTTTTCGGAGAGCAGGCCCTGCGCCAGCGGCGAGTAGGGAACGAGGCCGACGCCCTCTTTCACGCAGCGGGGGATGTCGCGCTCCTCGATGCCCCGTCCCAGCATGTTGTAGTAGGGCTGAGAGGAGACGAACTTATTCAGATTATAGGTCTCGGAGATGCGCGCCGCCTCACCGATAAGCTCACTGCCGAAGTTCGAGCAGCCGATATAGCGCACTTTGCCCTGTTTTACCAGGTCGTCCAGCGCGCACAGGGTCTCCTTCAGCGGGGTCTCCGGGTCCGGCCAGTGGACCTGATAGAGATCGATGTAGTCGGTCTGCAGTCGCCGCAGGCTGTCATGACAGGCATCGAAGATATGCTTGCGGCTCAGCCCTTCGCCGTTCACCCCTGGCCACATCCGCCCCCGGCATTTGGTGGCGATGGTGAGCGTCCGGCGGTCTTTGCCCTGCATCCAGCGTCCCATCACCTCTTCGGCCTTGCCGCCCGCATAGACGTCGGCGGTATCGAAGAAGTCGATGCCCTCTTCGACAGCGGCGTCGATAACTCCGAAGGTCTGGGAGTCGTCGATGCGCTCCCCGAAGTTGATCCATGCGCCGAGGCAGATCTCGGAGACCTTGAGTCCGGAAGCACCCAGTCGTCGGTATTTCATCGTTTTCACAGTCCTTTCAGAGCCTGATTTCAGGCCTCGTCCCGACTGCAAAGCTTTGCAGTCGGGACGTTCTATTTTCGTCGCCGTCGAGTCTCTACTTTCCGGGCATATAGACGATGCAGACGGGCATGGAGAGATGGACGCTATGGCCCGTGGGGGTGAGTGCGCCGGTCTGCTGGTTGACGCGGAAGACCACGACATTGTCGGTGTCCTGGTTGGCGGCGAGCAGGAACGTGCCGGTCGGGTCGAGGTTGAAGCTGCGGGGCGTCTTGCCTTCGCTCGACTGGTTGTCGATCAGTTTGACTTTGCCGGTCGTGCCGTCTACCGAGAAGATCGCGATGCTGTTGTGGCCGCGGTTGGAGCCGTAGAGGAACTTGCCGTTGGGATGCATGAACACCTCGGCGGTCGAGTTGGAGACGGTGTTGCCCTCTGGAACGGTGGAGACGGTTTCGATCTCCTGCATCGTGCCCGCTTTGGGGTCCCAGGTCATGGAGGTGAGGGTCGATTTCATCTCGTTGATGACGTAGGCGAACTTGCCGTTGGGGTGGAACGCGACATGGCGCGGCCCGGAGCCGGGCGGCACCATGGCGAACGGCGGATCGTTGGGCGTGAACGTGCCGTTCTGCGAGTCGAAGTGATAGACGAAGACCTTGTCCAGACCGAGGTCGGCGGTATAGACGAAATGATTGGCGGAGTCGATATAGATGGAGTGGCCGTGCGGCCCCTCCTGGCGCTGGGGATCGACGCTCGTGCCCGTATGCTGATCGAAGCCTGTTGCCGCGCCCACGCCGCCATTCTTCTCGACAGGCATTGCGGTGACGCTGCCCGCGCCGTAGTTGGCCGCGAACACATACTGGCCCTTGTTGTCCACCGAGACGTGGCAGGGACCGTCGCCTTTGGTGGAGGCGTCGTTGATGAACTGCAGCGCGCCTGTCTTCGGCTGAATGGCCCAGGCGCTGACCGCGCCTGCTTTTTTGCCCTGGAAGTTATCGATCTCGTTGGCGGCATAGAGATACTTGTGGTTGGGCGCAACGGCGAGGAAGGTCGGGTTCGGGGTGGTCGCGACCGCCCCTTTCGAGGTCAGCTCTCCCGTCTGCATGTTCAGTTCGCAGAGGTAGATCCCCTTGCTGCCTTTGGTGGTATACGTGCCGATATAGACGAGCATCTTTTCCATTTTCGACCTCTTCGATGCGCGCGCAGACGGCGCTTTGTGACGGGTGGCAGTGAGAGTAAGTTTTTTTGGGCGCGGGGCGTCGGTAGTTTCCTGGCCTGCCCCGTAGCTGCCTGCGGCACAGGCGGCAAGCGCGGCGGTCAGGCCCATTCGGCATAGAAGGGCGAGCGGCTGTCTCATAGTGGCTCCTCTTTCAGGGTGTTATGGCATTGCCCCCCTACATTCGCGCCGACACCTCCGCAATCCTGCCACCATCCAAGGGAAGAAGACAGCCGGGCAACAAACAAGACAGGAGCCGTCCCGAAGTTGGGGACGGCTCCTGTTCGTTCTTACTGGACCTGTCCGAGGTGCTAGAAGGCTTTGCCGAGGGGACTGTTAAAAGGATCGAAGGGCCTGGCGGAGGCGCCGGGCCGGGAGAGTTCGAGCATGAGTTCGTCGATCTCTACTTGCAGGCGGGCGACCGCCTGCTCTGCGGCAGTCAACTCGCTGCCGCTGACGGCGCCTGCCTTGTGGCGCTCTTTTGTCAGCGTGAGCTTGTCCTGCGCCGCCCGCAGATGGGCCTTGAGCGCGGCCCGACGCAGAAGGAGTTGATTCCGACTCTGTTCCTTCGCGGAGGGCCTGTGCCCGGCCTTCAGAGCATCGATCTGCTGTTTGATAGCGTCCACACTGAGCTTGAAGGCCTCCATTTCCGCCTGCTGCTGGAAGGATTCTTCACGGGTCGCAGAGCCGTTCCGGTAGAGATCCTCAGACAGGTTCGCCTGTGTTCGCAACAGAGCCTGCTGCTGCTTCATGTCGCGCAAGACGGTTTTGAGCGCGGAAAGCTCGGCATCGGAAGGGGCAGCCTCCAGCGCTTTGGACATGACCTTGCTTCTCTGCTGCTGCGCCGCAAGGGTTCTGAGCTGCTGCCGTAGCGTGGCATTCTCCTGCTGGTTCTGCGCCAGACGCTTTTCCATCGCATCCAGCCTTTGCCGCAGTAGAGTTGCATCGTCTTTGTCGCCAAGTTTGCGGAGGAGAGTGCGCTGTTTTTCGGCGCTGGTCTGCGTGGAAGCCAGTCGCAGGTGCGCGGTGTTCTGCGGCTGCGAAGGGACGCTGGCATGTGCCGACGCGGCGTTTATGAGAGCGAAGAGAGAAGAGACCGTGTGCGAAATCGGCGCGGGGCCGGCCCCCACCTGCACGGAGGCCAGCGCCAGCGCGCAGACCGCCGTGGCGGCGGAGGCGAGGAGCGTTACCGTGCGCGGCGGCTTCTGCCTCCGCTGGGGTGAGAGGATGGCGGCAGCGGCCTTGCACAGCAGGAGAAGCCCTGCTCCTGCCATCAGGCACAACAGTCCGCTCTGCAGCGTTATCGTCACCAGGCTGTCCCAGGCGCGATCTAAAGTCATCATGCCTCGTCCTCCTCCTTCGGAACTTCCACTTGCTTCTCGGCTTGTTTGGCCTTCTCGACCAGCGTTGAGATCCGGTCCAGCTCCTCCGGGGTCAGTTGGATATCTTTCGAGGAGAGCAGCGTGGCGACGACCCGCTCAATATTGCTGGCAAAGAAAGTCTGCACCACCTGGGCCAGGGCAGAGCGGTTCTGTCAAGGGAGATGCGAAAAAATTCACATCCGTTCTCTGGAACTCGTGTGTTTCGGTAGCGTGGTGTAGAAATATGTCAGACTGGCATACGGTACAAGACCGCGCGTTAACCAACCGCGAACGCGCCCGCCTGCAGACATTTCCGGATGACTTCGTTTTCTGCGGCTCCAAAGAGAGTGTCCGCTGGCAGATCGGGATGGCAGTTCCTGCCGCCGGGATTCAGGTAATCGACCAAACCGAGATCCGTTTCCTTCGGACCGGGTAAAGTTTGGAGGCAATGAAAACTCCGCACTGTTCCCATAGGCCATCGTGGTGTTTCGGCCCTTTGCCTGTTATTCATCGGAATATCTATTATTTCACTATAAGAGAGGAATATCTTTGCTTATTATCGAACGATTGTTTTAGCTCTCGGGCTGTTTGCCCGCACTGCAAACCGTCAACCTCTGTTCACTGGTTTTGAGTGCGGCCACAAGAATGTTGTACGCGAAAGGATGATTCCATGAAAGCAAGAAATGCTCAACTTGTAGCGGCCGTTTCGGCCCTTTTTCTCCTGACGGGTTTTCAGGGCGTAAGAGCCGCTGACACCGTCACGGCCAGCGCAACTGTCACCAGCCCCTCTGACGGACAAATATTTTCTTGCGGCGCAGGCAACTTTGCAACTACTGTGGCGGGATCCGCTACATACGATGCTCAATATCTGACACATGGACCTTGATACTCTGCCGGCTAGAACGGTGACAATTCATGTCACATTTTCTTTCAGTCATGCCACGTCCGGTGGATACTCTCATACGGATGGCGCGTTCGGTACCTTCACGCAACTACCAGGTACAGGACAAGATTTTACAGATAGCCAATCCTATAGTGGCATCTTCTACGAGAATACCTACGTGACTGAGGCAATTACTACCATTGGTGGTGGCGTAGCTTCCGCTACGAAAACTTCCGACGCTAACTGGTCTGTCGTGGGCGGTGCAATGCCCAGTGGGCCTCCTGGGGGGGGCGCTCCATGTCAAGCCAAGACGATCTCCTCCAAGAAGTCGCGTCACCAGCGACCAATCATATCTCGCATCGCGCTTTAGTTTGTACTCGGATACGTGAGTGGGACAATATCGACTGATCCTCTGGATTGGTCGATATTGTCTAGAAGCGCGGCCGAAAAGTCGCCTTCCAAACCAAAGGAATTGTTGGGTTGTGTGGTGAATCTATAGCCATCACACAATGCTCCCAGGAGACCATGTTCCCATGATTGGAAAACGAAGCAGCCAGGCCGACCTGTTCGATATTGGTAACGTCTACGACCTCAAGCTCAATCCCCGCTCCTTCCATGCCCAACTCGCTCACGCCGCTCCCCGACTCTTTAAAGACGAGGACTTTGCCCAACTCGACGCCTTCTTGCAAGAGGAAGGGCTCACGCGCTACCAACAACAGAGCCTCAAAGCCAGCGCCGACCTCGACTGGAGCGACGAAGCGGCCCAGAACGCTTTCCTCACCACCGTCGTCGCCGAGGCACGCGCACTGCCCCAGAAAGCAGCGGGAGGCTCCCAGAGTGTGAAGGAAGCCGCTGAACTCCTGAGTGCTTTGCTGCTTCAGGACATCGAAGAGAAGCCCTCCGAGACAGGTCCGCCGAAGGCTACTATAAAGGAAGGGACCACGCCCGGTCGTATGCCCTCGGCCACTGATCCCGAGGTGCGCCACGGTCGCAAGAGCCAGAGCCACCTC
>JBBQPO010000169.1:0-13304 GCA_038217285.1 Chthonomonadales bacterium | reverse complement strand
ATAAGCTCGCAGTCGAAACAGGCCCAGTCGGTTCCGAACTCCTCCCAGAAGCCCGCGCGCTCCAGAGCGGCGCCAAACTCCTCCAGAAGCCCGTGATGCAGCGTAGCATCGTCGAAGAACCGACGCCCGGTGCGGGTGACGCACTGCCCGATCTCGCCTGTCGTCGCGCCGAACCGCTGCCGGGCGGCCTCGGCATCGCGACAGATCACGACGACTGCACGGCTGCCCATATGCTTGCGCTGGCAGACGACCTCCGTGACTCCCACATTTCGGAAGTAGGCGAACGCCTCCGCAGGCTGTTCCAGCAGTTCGCCTGCCGGAGCCGTCTCACAAGGCGACATCGTGGGCGGCAGATAGAGCAGCCAGCGCGGTTCGACCGCGAAGCGACTCATCACTTCGAGCGCCGCCGCCGCGTTCTCGGCCGGGATGATCACACTCGGCATCAGGCGAGTCGTCACGATCCGCTTGCCCAGCACATCCTCCGCGCGCAGCAGCTCGTCGTGCTGCCACTGCAGCGAGACGTCCGACGTCTCCACCGACTCGGGTTCCGCAGCGACGGGCAGGAATGGGCGCACGGGTTCCGCGTAGGTCCGCGCCGCCGGAATCTGCACCAGTTCGCGCTCGGGCCATCGCAGCGCGGTGAGTTTGCCGCCGAAGACGCAGCCGGTGTCGAGATTGATCGTGTTATTCAGCCACTCGGCCTCCGGCACCGGCGTATGCCCATAGACCACCGAGGTCTTCCCCCGGTAGTCCTGGGCCCAGGGATAGCGAACCGGCAGGCCGAACTCGTCCGTCTCGCCCGTCGTCTCGCCATACAGCGCGAAGTCGCGTACACGCCCCGACGCCCGCCCCATGTAACCCTCTTTCATTCCGGCATGGGCCACACAGAGCGCGCCGCCGTCCAGCCAGAGATGCGACACCAGATCCTCCGCGAAGCGGAGATAGTCCTGCGTGAACGCATTCCGCTCCTCTTCCGGCAGGGCTTCGATCTGGGCGAGGCTCTCCATCAGTCCGTGCGTCTTCGCCACAGGATTGCCCTTCAAGGCCCTGCTCAGTTTCGTATCGTGGTTGCCTGGGACGCAGAGGGCCGCGCCCGCCCACATCATGCTCCGCACCAGGCGCACGGTCTCCACCACCTTCGGGCCTCGATCCACCAGATCCCCCACGAACACGGCGCGCCGCCCCTCCGCATGCCTCCACGCGCCCTCCTGCTCGGCATACCCGAGCTGCGTCAACAGGGCCCTCAGTTCGTCACCGCAGCCGTGAACGTCGCCGATGATGTCGAACGGCCCGGCCTCCTTGCGGCGATCCGTCCAGAGCGGCACGCGCTCGATACCGACATTCGCGATCTCCGCCTCATTGAACTTGAAGATGTACCGAAAGCCTTCGCGACGCAGGTTTGGGAAAGACTGGCGCAACTGACGGCTCTGATTGCCGACGACATGCGGCCCGAACTGCCGGTCGGGGCGATCCCGATTGCGATCCTGGCAGGTTCGCTCCGGCACGTTCAGGACGATCGCGACGGCCAGCACGTCGTTGCGATGCGCCAGCTCGACCAGCGGCTTTCGGGCCGCCTCCTGCACATTCGTCGCATCGATCACGACGATCCTGCGCCGACGCAGGCGCATCTCCGCCATATAGTGCAGCGCCTCGAAAGCGTCGTTGGTCGCGCTCTGATCGTTCTCGTCGTCGCTGACCATTCCCCGAAACGCATCCGAGGAGAGGCATTCGGACGGCAGAAAATGCTTACGGGCAAAGGTGGACTTGCCGCTGCCGCTCACACCGATCAGCACCACCACCGCGAAGTCGGGAATCTGTATCGTCACGGCGGCTGCAGGAGTCTGCAGCGTGGACTCCGTTGGTTGTTCGTTCTCTTGCATAGGGCTCCCTGCGCATCAATATTGTTGGGCGCTCGCAAGCGCATCCGGCCTCTATGACAGGCGCGGCGCCGATTCCGTTGGCAGCATCAGCGCTGCCACCTCCGCATCCGAGGCTCGCCCGCTGGCGCGCAGTGCGTCGCGGACCTGACGGCGATCCGTCTCACTGCGATTCTGGCTCATTTTCAGCTTGCCTTCCAGCCGCGCGATGGGAATCTCAAACCCGACGATGCCGCGCATCATCTGCTCGACATACTCCGGCCCCATCTCGAACTGCCAACTCTCCTCGCCGACCCCTTCGTAAAGCGCGACCATCGCGTAGAGCAAGGACTTCAGGCCGGACGCATCCAGTAAGCGCGGTGTCCCGTAGGCATGGACGGCGGCATAGTTCCAGGTCGGTACCGCCGGCTGCGCCGCATACCAGGAGGGCGAGATATAGGCATGCGGCCCCTGAAACACCACGAGCGCCTCCCGGCCCGCCTGGAAATGCTGCCACTGGGGATTGGCCCGCGCCATATGCGCCCGTAACATCCCCGTCTCCCCCGCCGCGGCATCCAGCAGGAACGGCAGATGCGTGGCGAACGGCGCGCCGTTCGCCTCCATGGTTACCAACGCTGCAAAACTGTTCTCCCGTATGAAGGCGTGCAGGTCGTCGTTATTCTCAATTCGAAATGGGTTTGGTATATACATCCTCCGACTCCTTCCCTGACACAATATAGTACCGCAGACGGAGCGGCGACGGTCAAATTCGCGGTGCGACGCTCCGCAAAAGAGCCGGGGAAACGGCGACGTTCCCTCAAACCGCGCGAAAGCCGCCGTAACGACTGCCATGCATTCGCGTCAATCCGGTACGACATGCAGAAGTTCCGTGAAATGTTTCCTGGCTTCGTTCGCGCTGTTGATGAACTCTTGCTATGCGTGGTACGTCTATCCTAATGACGAGGAGTACAAGTAACATGGTATATCTAGTAATTGCAGCCGTATTGATCGGAACCGTCGCACCGGCACACGCCTATATCGACGCGGGCAGCGGCAGCTACGTGCTGCAAATGTTGATGGCAGGGCTTCTCGGCCTGGCCTTCACGATAAAACTCTCCTGGCAGCGCCTCAAGGCTTCCACGGCGAAAATGTTTGCGGGCAAAATCGGGATGGAAAAGCGCGGCGAAGAATGAGCCTGTCGGTAGACCCGGGCTCTTTCCGGGATCCCAGCGGGTTCATCTTCTATCGTGAAGAGACGCTTTTACGTCAGGTGCAGCGCAGCTATAAGGAAGAGTATGATCTTCTCACCGGGTCCGGACTCTATCAGGCGCTGGTAGAGTCGGGCCTGATGATCTCCCATATCGAGGAGAGCGTCGAGAGTCGGCTTACTCCGGACGCCTACCGCATCCTCCGACCGGAACGGGTTCCCTTTATCTCGTATCCCTATGAATGGTGTTTCAGTCAGCTCAAAGACGCCGCCCACGCGACCCTGCAGATTCAGAAGGAAGCGCTTCGATTCGGGATGACGCTCAAGGACGCGAGCGCCTACAACATCCAGTTCCGCGACGGCAAGCCGACGCTGATCGATACGCTCTCTTTTGAAAAGGTAGAAGAAGGCAGCCCCTGGACGGCCTACAAACAGTTCTGCCAGCATTTCCTGGCGCCGCTGGCCCTCATGAGCCGGACTGACGTGCGCCTGCAGCAGTTGTTGCGCGTCCACATAGATGGTATTCCGCTGGACCTGGCCAGTCGCCTGCTGCCACGCAGCACCTGGCTCCAGGTCGGACTGCTGACACATATTCATCTGCACGGCGCGGCGCAGAAACGCTACGAGGGTGAGGCGGTACGCCGTTCCGGAGGGTCGGGCGGTATGAGCCGCACCGCCTTACTGGGTCTGATCGACAGCCTGGAGGGCGCCGTTCGGAGTCAGACATGGAAGCCTTCCGGCACCACCTGGGCGGAATACTACACCGAGACAAACTACTCCGATGAGGCCATGGGCGGCAAGCGCCGACTGGTGGCCGAACTACTGGACACCGTTGTTCCTGCGCCCAAAACCGCGTGGGATCTCGGCGCGAACACGGGCCTGTTCAGTCGGGTCGCCAGTGGTCGTGGCATACAGACGGTCTCCATGGATATCGATCCAGCGGCCGTCGAGAAGAACTATCTGGAGGGTCGGGCGAACGGAGAGAAACATCTGTTGCCTCTTCTGGGGGATCTCACCAACCCGAGTCCGGACCTGGGCTGGGCGCTCCGGGAGCGCCGCTCTCTAAGCGCCCGAGGGCCTGCCGACCTGCTGCTGGCGCTCGCGCTGATCCATCATCTGGCGATCGCCAACAACGTTCCCCTCGACAACGTCGCGCGGTTCTTTCGGAGCCTTGGGGAGTGGCTGATCATCGAGTTCGTTCCCAAAAGCGACTCCCAGGTGCAGCGTCTCCTCGCCAGTCGGGAAGATATTTTTACGGACTACACCGTATCCGGCTTCGAGACGGCCTTCTGCCGCTGCTTCGACATTGTTCGCTCTATTCCCGTACCGGACAGCGAACGTACGCTCTACCTCCTGCGCGGCCATCCTCCAACGTAAACCTTCTGAATGTGGCGCGCACTCTGCTACAATGTTAGCGGAAGCCGCACGACTGGAAAGGTAGCGCCTACAGCCGCTGAAAATGCCCCTCAACCTCGAGTGCCTTTCCTACAAGTGATCGCCCTTTCGGTAATGTGCAACCCAACTCACCTTTTGGAGCAAGAGATGAATACGATTGATAGGCTGCCTTCTACAACGGATTCGGGCGACGGGCGTGCGCTCTACCTGGATCTGATGAAACGCTCCCTGCTTAATATGATCTATGGGGACAAGGAGGTCATCTATATCGAGCCGAGGCATCCGGTCAAGAAATTGATCAAAGTGGCTGCGGAAGCGTTCAACATGCGGATCGTCATCCCCAAACAGTTCGATCCTGCGAAACGGCTGGAAGGCAACGATTGGCCGGTGATGTCACAGACACTGCTGAATATCCAGCGTCTGGACAACATTCAGTTCTGTATCGAGCAGGTGTTGAGAAACGAGGTGCCGGGCGACCTGATCGAGATGGGTGTCTGGCGTGGTGGAGGGATCATCCTGATGCGGGCCGTCCTCAAAGCCTACGGCGTGCGAGATCGCATCGTCTACGGGGCCGATAGCTTCGCTGGTCTGCCCCCACCCGACAAGGAGTACCCGCTAGATGCCGACATTCCTTACCATACCTGGAAGGATCTCATGGTTTCGCTGGAAGAAGTGCAGGCAAATTTTGCCCGCTATGACCTGCTGGACGACCAGGTGCGTTTCCTCAAGGGTTGGTTCAAAGACACGCTGCCTACCGCCCCCATGCAGCAGGTTGCCGTGATGCGGCTGGACGGGGATATGTACGAGTCCACGATGGACAGTCTGAAGTCCATCTATCCAAAGCTATCGGTGGGTGGTTATGCGATCATCGACGAATATTACCATCTGGTCGCCTGCAGACAGGCCGTCGATGACTACCGTCAGGAGCATGGCATTACAGACGAACTCGTCAGGATAGATTCCGACGCGGCATACTGGGAGCGCACTGCAAACTCACCCTAGGGATCCCCCGTATTCGACGCCCCTCCAAACCGGATCGAATCGACACGCCTTGGCGTGCTCTTAGGAGGTGCTTCTCCATCGTTTTGCCCGCCCGCGCCAGTGGCGGAGTGCATCCGATCCGACGTACTCGCTATTCGGGCGAGTTGATCGGTCACTTCTATAAAGTCGAAGGGATGGCTCTCGGTAGAGTAGAAGTTGCGATCCGGCAGACGCGGATATTTCTCACCGAAGACATCGTTGAGCACGACGCGGAACGAGTTGACGGGAGTGATCGTGTCCCAGAGATCACGGCGCACCTTATCGGGTACGTAGTAGGCATTGAGGTTCGAAAACGGTTCCCGTAAATCTGTCTGGGCCAGGCTCTCCCAGTTCAGGCTCATGCGGGAACCATGATCTCCCTGCACGATGATGATCGGTCGGTGGCGGGACTTTCGCAGGATCATGTCGATGGCTTCGAGGGTACGCTTGTTGACATACTGGAGTTGGGCGATGTAACCGCGGCGGTACTCGTCCTTGGTAATGAGTTTGAGTAGATCCGACGCATCCGAGAGATTCAGCGTGCCTACCGGATCGTGTGGTTCCCCGTTTGCGCCGAAGACAAAAGGGGGATGCGGGGCCAGAATGTGCGTGAAGACAAATTTCGGGTAGGGCAGACTGGCCGCATCTTCCAGACCGCTGAAACCGCCGAGAATACGGAGGCGGTGCCGATTGTAGCGGGCCTTCCGGTGCGAAGCCAGCGTGCCGATCGGCGTCCGGCTGATCCACTCGCTTTCGAGGATCGAGAGATCGGGCGAGTTGTTGAACACCAGATCCGCCGTTGTGACTCGCGATACTTCCAGTCCGGACCAGACGACGACGTAGTGATATCCCTGCTTGCGTAGGCAAGCCGCCACTGCATTGTCATCTACCATTTGCCGTACCACTTCCGGGCTCAGGCGTTTTCCGGGACGATCCACCAGGTAGTTCATGCTGAGGGCGCTTGACAGACAGAGAGGCGTCTGATTATAGTTTGGCTCGCTATGACTGGGGAGATAGAAGCCGCGTTTCTTCAGAGCATCGATAAAGGGAGTGTTATCGTACCCGTAATACGTGCGCAGTCGATCCGCCCGGCCGTAAGCGTCCAGAATGATATAATAGACATCCGGAACATCTTTTGGGGCGTCGGAGAGATGGCGATTGATCGTCGCTACGGCGCGAACTCCCGGAACGAACTCATCGAGTTCCGAATGTTTAGCCTCGTGCAGCGACCGTGCATTGCTGTCGAGACCGCTCACGATGGTCCAACAGGACGGAATGAGGAGAACGACAGCAACCAGATTCAGGACGGCCGTCACATCGTAGAGAGGCTTCCGTCCCCTCAAGATAATGAAAAGCAGAGCGGCCAGTACGAGGACGGAGGCTGGCATAACGAGGCTCTGGAGCCCCTGCGGCAGCAGGTTAACAATATGCCCATACGAAAAAAATAGAAGGACGACGACGGAAGCGGCAAGAGCCGCCTTCCGCACATGTCGGGTAAGCAGCAGGAAGACGAGCCAGACCGCCATCGTTCCCAGCAACGCCATCCCGAGCGGCCGGAGGACCTCATGGAACGGTATTTGGCCGACGTTCTGTGCGTAAAGCGCCAGAAGGGGAAAAGCCGCGAAGAACAGGGGATGAATGGCAAGAACCCTGCGCTTTTTATCAGAATGCGGCGGCACGACTGCCTCCGGCTTCTCCCCAGTATCCGAATTGTAAAGCTTGGAACTCAATGCTATGATCCTCCAACAGTATGGGTGGCATGCGCTGAAGCCGTTCAGCGAGGAAGAGTTACGGGCACTGCAAGGTCGGCACCCCTCGACACCCGGCTTGCCGCGCCGCGCCGCGCGTAAGCGGTCCCGGCTTTTCACGACCGGCGTTTGAAGCCCCTCCCCGCGCGAGGTACGCACTCTCCTGGTCGCGCAGTGTATAGTTGACGATCTCGTTGAGCTTCTGCGGATCCGCGCGGTCGAGCCCGCTCCAGTCGAGCGCCAACGACCGTTGCGTCCAGAGGCGCGCACTGCCGTGCAGATGGCGGAGCGAACGGTTCATCTGATCCAGCGGAACGTTATTGGGAACCGTGGTGTACGGCGAAAGATCCGGACTGTCCGTGAAGCAGTTGGCGAGTGGAGGGGTGAGCGCATCAAAGCGGTTCATCGGGTCGAGTCCCAGCATCATCTCGATCGAGCGCACCATCGAAACCGTATTGGCCAGCTCGTGATCGACATATTTCCGGCGTGTGTAGGGGCTGAGGGCGAAGTAGACGGTCCGATGGCCATCCACATGATCCAGGCCGAACTGCGCATCGTCTTCGATCACAAATATACAGGTGTTCTTCCACTGGGGACTACGCGATACCGCCTCCACAACACGCCCAAGGGCCAGATCGTTGTCCGCGATCATCGACTGGGGCTTGGGATAGTTCGGGTTGCGCCCTTCCGTGTGGTCGCAGGGCAGGGTGAGGATCATCAGATTCGGCACCGTATCCGACTGGCTAAATTTTTCGTACTCCCCGATAAAGACGTCGGCACGCGCCTGGTCGCTCTGCAGCAGGGGCCACTGCACGACCCGCCGACAGAGATAGGGGCGGAGGCCGGCGATCCGTGTCCCGCAGCGAGGCTCGATGGCATGTCGGCCGCTCATCCGGTCGTTCCAGACCTCCAGCCAGGTGTTCACGCTCGGCGTGAAAGAGGCCAGATGAGAGTCGCAGAACTCCCCATAGTCCCGGAATGTCCGCTTCTTCTTCAGCGCCGCATCCCACAGGCACCCACCGCTGGAGATCGCCATAGCGCAGTCGCCCCCGAATGGATAGGTCCGGTAGCCGGTATAAAAATGCTCTATATAGTCGTTCGCCATAGCCTGGGTACACCATTGATGCCCATCGGTGCTGTTGGTTCCGGCGACATAGGCGTTGTCGAACAGCGTGAACTGCCGGGCGATGGCATGATGGTTGGGAGTGTACTTCTCCCCGAGATGGCATAGTTTCGGGTCGCCGTTGCCCTGGGGTAGATCCCCGAACACTTCGTCGTAGGTTCGGTTCTCTTTGATGATATAGAGCACATGCTGTATCGCGCCGTGGTAGACCGCCAGACGCGGATGCAGCGCGCTCCGATCCCGATTCCAGCCGTTGTCGGCGGCGACCTTTGCGGTCGCGGCTTTCAGATCCACCGACAGATCCACGACAGAGACGGTCCCCTGAAAATCGTGTGCGTTGCCTGGCTTACCAATACTCGTTCGGCGGACGGAGCCGTTGCCCTTGGTGTTCAGCACAAACGCGAAGCGACTGTTTTTGCTTAGCGCTATGGCTACTGGGAAGTAGCCGGCAGGTCGAAATCCACGCACACGGCCTTCCGTCAGGTCTACTTCGCAGACGGCGTTGTCCCCGCCGTTGCAGACATAGGCGATCCCGTCGCGAATTGCCAACGCGCAGGGCATGCTGCCAAAAAGATGCATCGCGCCCCAGTGAAGTGGGATCGTGCGCACCACTCTCCGCTCCGTCAAATCGATCTCTGTCAGACTGTCGCTCGCGGAGTTCGTGATGAAGGCGCGGTCGTCCTGGATCGCGATGGCGGTGGGATGAAGCCCGACCTTCAGGCATTTCGTCTTCCCGCTGTCGCGTCGGATGAGGCAGACCGTTCCCGAGGCGGCGGCCCCTCGCGGGTCCACGACGATCGTGGCCCTGCCGCTCTCCGCCTGATCGTCGTCGTCGGTGACCTCCCGTCCGCCCCAGTTGGTCGCGATCAGGGTCTTTTCGTCCTGGCTCAATTTCACCGAGAACGGCAGGTTCTGAACGGGATATTCGCGCACCCAGAGATTCGTGACCAGATCGATCTCGGCCACGGCGTTGCGGTCGGCTACCGCGACGAACAGGCGAGCGCCGTTCTGGGTGATGGCCATGCCGCCCGGACGTGGATTACCCTTCGCTCCCGGCGGCGCCACAGGGAGAGTAGGCCCGAGCACGAGTTGTGTGCCCTGAAGGTCCAGTTCCTGGACCCATCCGTCTGCCTCACTGACGAACAGCCGACTGCCGTCCGGTGACCAGAGAGCGCCTCGAAATCCCGCCCCGTGCCGTAAGAATACACTGGAATCGGGCACGACGCCTTTCGGCGAGATCAGTAGCACGCTGTGCTGGTTCAGAACCGCTAGAAGCAGTTTCGTCGGATGCAGGGCCATGTCGATGGGGCGACCGTCGAAAGCGATCGCTCCCGGTTCGATCCGCTGTTCCGTCGAGACAAGGAAGCTGCCGTCCGCCTGCTTGCCCAGGTGGAGATCGCTCTTCTGGTCTCGGGCATAGGCCAGCCCAGCGATACCGAGCAAGAGCGTGAACAGAGTCAGGATCCTGCGTTTTCCGATGGCGCGGCGCGACCGAGGCGTTGTCGATTCAAGACGATTCATAGCGACTCCGAATACGGATGGTCCTTCTTGCTGGTAAAGTTGATGGATTGGTGTTCGCATCACCGAGAGGGCAGTCGCCTTACGACAGGCCCCCGTGGTTGACGGGCAGTCCCAGTGGCTGTAGGCGCCGTCTTTCCAGGCGCGCGGCTCCCGCTAACATTATAGCAGAGTGTGCGCCCCTCCAGAAGATTCACGCAGCAGAGTGCCTGTGAGGACTTCGGGGTGATCCTCGGACGTGGGCTAAAATGCCGCTCATGCTGGCTGGTCAGGCGCTTCAGCCTCACTTTTGCTCGACAGCGACACGCTGCGGAGCTGTCGTGGTTTTGAAGCGTAGGCAGGGTTTTTCTATGAGATGCCAGCTTGCCCAGGCCGCCAACGCGGTAAGCGGGAACGCCAGCCCAAATAGCAGCAGTGGAGCCATGTGTGGAGCGACAAACAACAAAAGCAGTTGCTGGATGGGAAAGGCATAGAGGTAGATGCCGTAGGAGAGATCGCCCCGTTCCGCGAAATGGTGCAAATCCGGCTTGCGACGGAACGCGAAGGCAAACAGCAGGTACGCTCCGCAGAGCGGCAACACCGCCGCAAGCACCGGCAGGAAGCATGCAGTCGCCACGATGACCGCCCCTATCCCGATCCAGCGCGGGGCATAAGGAATGCGATCCTGATAGAGATAGAAGCACATGCCCGCCAGATACTGCGTCAGATAGCGAGGCCACATATCCAACTGCCCGATCACGGGGAAGACAATACCGCGACAGAACGGGATATGTCCATAGACCTCGCGCATGTACAGCAACAGCGTCGCGCCGAACAGTCCCAGAAGGACGATCCGAAAGCGATACAGGCCCAGCAAGCCGAAGACGGCCACCATCAGATAGCACAGAAACTCATTGCGGATCGTCCACAGGGATCCGTTGGCGCTGTGATAGGCAAGATGCGTGAACACAGGCGGCAGCACGAACTGCAGTTGGGCCGTGTTGTACAGAAAGCGTACCGGATGAAATGTGTGCCAGTAGGCGGCAAAGCTGTCGGCTCCCAACGGTCCCACGACCAGCCCACACAGTGCCACCGTCACAAGAAAGCCGGGATAGATACGCAACACCCGCTTTTTGAGATAGTCGCCCACCCCCTTGCTGCGCTGCCAACTCTGTGTGACCAGAAATCCACTGATGATAAAAAAGAAATCGACGGCCAACGAGCCGCCATCGATTTGCCCTCTGGTGAGACGGCGAAGCGGTTCGAGGGCCGCGTAGCCCGGCAACGCGAAGCTATGGGAGAACACGACGAGAGTTGCCAGCGCAAAGCGCAGGAAATCGAGATTGTTTTCCCGACCACTGCTCACCTGTTCCAGTGTCTGAGACGGAGCCATTAGTACGTTTCACTATCTCTTTTCTGAAGCAGAGACAACATGTCGTTGCCGGCCTGATTCTACTCTCAACCTACGTTTCACGACCCTGCACATTTTGAAAGAAGACTATCCCCTCGGGCACCGTAGTTTCGACCGGAAAACAAAGAGAACCACCGCGAGCCACACCCGCAAACACTATTGTGACATACTCGCGTCCCTCCAGCGCCCGTGCTTGCACGTCGAGAAGACATTACTCTGTTATTCTTTTGGACTTCCGCAAACAGCGGCGACAAGGACGCCTACAAATCCTGGGCATGTCCCCTCCAAAGCCCGCTAGAGGGCACCAAAACGAACGTAACCGATTATGCAGGAAAAACGCAGTTCAGCAACGTCATCTCAAGCCGGATTATCATCGAATCAAAACGATAAAAAAATTGTTGGCAATTGATCAATTCTCGGTTATACTGCAATCATAGAACGGTTGCGATGCTTGTCAATGAATTCAAAGTATGTAGACAACATTTTCGCAATCTTTTGAAAAACTGAATAAACACAGAAAAATGAGCGCAGTTTATCGAGTGTTCACTGTTTTGCATACGATCCGAAGAAGGGTTGATTATGTCTAGGAACAACAGTTATGCTCCCCGCCGGGTTCGGTTTATTGCCGGTCTCAGCGCACTCTGTTTCGCCGGAACATTTGTGTTGGCTCTACCCTCGCGGGTATTGTCAGACGAAGCCGCTGTGAGCCGTACGAAGCTCTCCCGGCCGCCGGTCTCCCCGATTCATTATCCCATTCCGCCCCCGAAGTCCCTACGCGAGAACTTGCGGCCCCTCTCCCCACAGGAAGCGCACAAACTTCAGGCCGCTGCCAAACACCGCCTGGTAACAGACAACGTTTCGCTTCTCGACAACATTGGGCACCTCAAAGGCAGTCTCGCCCAGGGTCAGATCGCACAGTGGCAGAACCGATTGCGTCCGAGCGCGAACCCCAAACTCTCTGCTATTCAGTCTGCTCGCCTGCAACTGTCGCTGGGTGAAGCAAGACTGGCAAAGGACGAGGAGCCGCTGGACGCCATCGCGCACTTCACTTCCGCCATTCAATTTGCAAGAGCGGTGCAAGTGGCGAAGAGCCGAGCCGTGCGCAGGCACGCGCAGTCTGCACGGGGGAAGGCAATTGCCGAAGCGGTCATAATGACTGCCCGGCGCGACATAGGTTTCGGACTGTTCTACTCTGGACAGTATGCCCAGTCAGCCGCAACTCTGCACACGCTCCTCACCTCACACAAATCCTTGCTCGGCGTCGACCGACGCGAAACCGCCCTCTTCCTGCGGCATGCTTCCGCCTGCGCGGGCTATCACGCCGAGCGCTCGAAAATGGGGATCACCGAACCCCTGCGTCTGGACCCTCTGTGCGGCGTCGAAGCCCTGGCCGCGTGTCTGCGCGGACTGCATCTGCCCTATGACAAAAAGGCCGTGCGTCCCCTCTGCCGGGTGACGGGAGAAGGCAGCAGCCTCGCAGACGTTATACAGGCCGCCACCAAACTCAAACTCACGTCGATCGCCTTTCAGGCCGACCCAATCGGATTGCAGACTCTCAATTCTCCGCTGGTAGCTTTTGTGGAGCACGATCACTTTGTCGCGCTGACGCATGCCGATGTTCATGGCGTTACCTATCTGTGCTCGGACTGCGGCCTGTGGCCCGGAGGCGAGCGCAAGGTGACCTGGAAGCAATGGAAAGCGATGGAGGCCGGGCCGTACCTTGCCGTCTGTCTACCCAGTAGCTCGGCCGCACAGGCGTTACAAATTTCGCTGCGACAGATTTCAAAAACGCCTGCTATCGCACAGGTGCCCCAAAACCCCAATTGAGGCTCGCATCATTGCCTGTTCAGAATCTTACTGCCACCGCGCGACTGGCGCAGCGTTTGGCAGGCCATCTGATTCTTTATCTTCCTTCTACTGCCCTGCTACAGTGCGGGAACAAGCCACCAGGAAATCAGTGCAATTGTGTCGTCTGCTGCCCGTTCGACAGTATGGGAACCGGAGCAGGAGATGGCATGAAATTTCTTGACAGTCGCCCTTCCGCCGG
>JBBQPO010000168.1:0-13361 GCA_038217285.1 Chthonomonadales bacterium | reverse complement strand
GGCCGCATTCCAGTTTCGCGGAGGAGGCCCAGCGCCCGGATCGATCGTCTTCGTCTTTTGCGACGGCGCGAGTGCAGGGCCAGCAGCCGATGCTCGGATAGCCCTGATCGTGCAGCGGATTGTACGGCACTTCGTTGATGGCGATATAGGCCCAGACCTCACCCTTCGACCAGTTGGCGAGCGGGTTGATCTTGACAAGGTTGAATTTGGGATCCCACTCGACGATGTCCGCCTGCGCACGGTGTGACGTCTGATCGCGGCGAATAGCGGTGATCCAGGCGGTGTGCCCAGCCAGCGCGTCTTTCAGCGGAGCGACCTTGCGGATGCCGCAGCACAGGTCCGGATCCGTGCCGTAGATCGGGCCGCCGAAACGCGCCTCCATCTCCGCAACGGTCTCCTTTGCGCGCACATATTCGACCTCGATCCCGTATTTTTCCTTAATGCGCTCCCGCAGCTCCAGCGTCTCCGCGAACTGGTAGCCCGTCTCCAGGTTGAAGACATGCACCGAACGGCCGTCCGGCACCGTGTCCCCGAGCATGGCAAGCAGGGCGCAACCTTCGGCCCCGAAGGCCGTCGCCATCGTCAGGCCAGCGCCGTAGGTCTCGACAGCCCACTGCAGTATCTCTTCCGGAGTACTCCGTTCAAACCGGTCGCTGATGGCCTTCAACTCCTCCGGAGAGGGAGCGGTCGTGCGTTCTAACGTCGTCATCGCGTTCTGGACTCCCAAGCTATTTAGCGTGCTTGATTCAATCTTGACTAAATCAATAGGATTATAGTACAATCCTCTTCTATTAGTCAATACGCGCCGGGAAAGGGGTTGGTTTCCCGCCTCCGGCCTGGGTAAGGAAACGCGACGATGAGTTCCCATCAGGGCGCTGTCCTGTGGTTCACCGGCCTGTCCGGCGCAGGCAAATCGACACTGGCCGAAACGCTGGTCACCGAATTTCGAAGCCGCAGTTATAAGGTAGAACTGCTGGACGGTGACGAGATACGCACCCATCTTTCGCAGGGCCTGAGTTTTTCCAAGGAAGATCGCGACACCAATGTGCGCCGAATCGGCTGGGTAGCACGTCTGCTGGCCCGCAACGGCGTTCTCGCCGTCACCGCCGCCATCTCCCCCTACCGCGCCATTCGCGAGGAGATCCGCGCCGAAACCGAGCGCGAAGGCCGTGCCGCCTTCGTCGAGATCTTTGCCCATGCCCCTCTGGAAGCGGTCGTCGCACGGGATGTGAAGGGCCTCTACAAACGCGCGTTGGCAGGCGAGATCAAGAACTTCACGGGGGTGTCCGATCCCTATGAGCCACCGGAAAATCCAGAGGTGACGGCGCTTACCAGCCAGGAGAGCATCCAGGAATCGGCGGATCGCATCTTGAACTATCTGATTGAACAGGGCATCATCGGCGGACGCTGAACGGCCCACCGCCCGCCACGAAAGGTACCGCACGTTGAACGACCGAACCCTGGATCTGCATGCACACACCACGGCCTCCGACGGCGACCAGTCCCCTACTCAGCTTGTTCAACAGGCCCGCGAGATCGGGCTG
Source organism: Chthonomonadales bacterium (assembly GCA_038217285.1). Lineage (GTDB taxonomy): Bacteria > Armatimonadota > Chthonomonadetes > Chthonomonadales > Chthonomonadaceae > JANXLO01. The sequence goes on along the minus strand of JBBQPO010000168.1, from coordinate 11,817 downwards.
ACCGCTCTCGCCGTCACGGACCACGATACCACTGCGGGCCTGGCGGAGGCGCTGGAGGCGGGCCAGCGATTCGGTGTTGAGATCGTGCCGGGGATCGAACTGAGCGCGGAGGTCGAGGTCGGACAGTGCCATATTCTAGGACTGCTGATCGACCCGGCCGATCCGACGCTGAATGATCGCCTGCGGGAGGTGATCGAAAACCGCGACAAGCGCAACGGGCTGATCGTCGAGAAGATGCGGAACGAACTGCATTTCGATATCACGCTGGAGGAGGTCAAGGCGGAGTCGGGCGGGCTGGTCGTGGCGCGGCCCCACTTCGCCAAAGTGCTGCTGCGCAAAGGCTACGTGACCTCGATGCAGCAAGCCTTCGACGACTATCTGGGCAAAGGCGCGAAGGCGTATGTAGATCGGGACCGGCTGACTCCCGAGGAGTGCATCGCGCTGATTCACGGCGCAGGCGGCATCGCACTATTGGCGCACCCCAACAATTTGAAGCGCGACCAGGCCGGTACAGAGGCCGAGATCCTGCACCTGCATTCCCTGGGCCTCGACGGCATCGAGGCCCGCTACAACCGACATACTCCGGCAGAGAACGCCCACTATCTCGCCCTGGCCGACCGACATGGCCTGTTGACGACCGGAGGCTCCGACTTCCACGGCCCCACCGTCAAGCCCACGGTCTTCCTCGGACACGTCGAAGGCGATCAGCCTGCCCCTCTCGCCCTGCTGGACAGGCTGAAGACGCACGCTCGCCGTTAGACTTGCACCGGGATCCTCTGTTTGAGGGCGGCGGACTCGATGGCCGCGAAGACCATCGCGAGGCTCTTGATGTTGTCGTGGCACTCTCCCATGGGAGTCGCACCGGTCTTGAGGGCGTGGAGGAAGTCGCGCAGGGAGCCTGCGATTCCGGAAGGCGCGCCCTCTTCGACCGCTCCGATTTGCGGCTCGGTCGTGGCATGAAAGCCGGTTACTTCTTTGACGATATCGGCCTGGATCGCGCTGTGTCCGTCCCAGGTCGCCGTGCCGCGCGGCCCCACGGCCCGCCAGTCCGCCTCCCACGAAGTGGGGCGTCCTTCCGCGCACCAACTGCCCCGATAGGTGTAGCGGAGGCCGCTGCTCATCTCGAAGATGGCGGTCGCGCTGACATCACCATTGTACCAGCTCCAGGCCGGATTGAACTCGTCGCAGTAGACCGCAACCGGATCGGCATTACAGAGATAACGGGCGGCATCGAGGGTATGAATCGCCATGTCGAGCATTAGCGGACTCGGCATCTCGTCGCGGAAGCCTCCGAAATGCGCGCCGATATAGAAGTCGGAGTTGAGAATGCCGAGCGGCCCGACATGGTCGGCGATCAGTTTGCGGTAGGCGTGCAGCCGGGCATCGTATCGGCGGCTCTGGCTGACCATGTAGAGCTTGTTCGCCTTTTCCGAGGCCGCGACCATCTCCCGAGCGCTCGCCATGCTCTCCGCCATCGGCTTCTCCCCGATCACCGGGATTCCGGCCGCCAGAGCGGTCAATGTCACTCCTTTGTGCGCTTCCGGAATGGTCACATCGACCACGAAGTCGGGCTTCATGGTGGAGATCGCCTTGCCGAGATCGTCTCCGGTATAGCCGGGCGCAAGCTTTAGCTCTTCCGCCGCCGCCGCCGCCGCTTCCGGGCGAATGTCCACCCACCCGACCATCTCCACCTCATCGCAGGCGGCCAGATTGCGCCCCCACGCCTTGCCCATCCCCCCTGCACCCACGAGAACGGCTTTGAATGCTGCCATCGGATACGTTCTCCTTCTATTCGGCCTTGTCGGTTTTCGGCTGAAACCAGCCGAGCGGCGACTGAACGCAGGTGGAGGTCGCATAGCGCGGGCGCGGCGCGGAGTAGGCCCAGCCGACTGCGTTGGAGATCACGCGTCGCACCTCCGACTGATAGTAGACCGGATAGGTCTCATGGCCGGGACTGAAGAAGAATATGCGGCCCTGCCCGCGCGTAAAGCAGCAGCCGCTGCGGAACACTTCACCACCGGTAAAGGTGCTGAGAAAGACCAGCTCGTCGGGCTGCGGAATATCGAAATATTCGCCATACATCTCCTGCTCTGGTATCTGGAAAACGGGCGGTACGCCGGCGGCAATGGGATGGCCGGGGTTGACTGTCCAGACCGTCTCGCGGTCATCGTCGCGCCAGCGCAGGGCGCAGGTGGTCCCCATAAGCCGCGTGAAGATCTTCGACCAGTGCCCGGAGTGCAACACGATCAAACCCATGCCAGACAAGACGCGGTCATGCACCCGGTCCACGACCGCGTTATCGACCAGATGATGCCCCATATGTCCCCACCAGGTCAGGACATCGGTCTGTTGCAGCACTTCGTCTGTAAGGCCGTGCTCGGGCTGGTCCAGTGTCGCGGTGCGAACCGTAACACGCTCTCCTAGATTCTCCCGAATTCCGGCGGCGATCACGGTATGCATGCCATCGGGATAGACGGCTTTGACTTTCTCATGGGACTTCTCGTGCAGGTTCTCGCCCCACACGGTGACACGGATCGGTGTTTCAGACAAAGCGTCGTCTCCTTCGGTCAATTGATAATGATGGAAAACTATTCGGTCAGACCGTGTCGGGCGACCAGCATTGCGGCTTCGGTACGGTCGTTGGCATTCAGTTTGGCCAGAATGTTGCTGATATGGTTTTTGACGGTCTTTTCGCTGATGAACAGAGTCTCGCCGATCTCCCGGTTGCGCTTGCCGGTCGCCACCTCTTTCAGCACTTCGATCTCCCGCTCCGTCAGTTCGGCGAACAGGGTTGTGTCGGCGGCGCGACGGGTCGAGATACGGATGAGTCAGATACCCCCACGTAAACGTCGGGGGCTTGTCCTTCCATCTCTGTCACCCAGTGGTGACAGCGGAGGACATTAGGCGGTGAAATCCTATTCATTTTACCTGTTTACTTTCCGTTATAGGTCCCCCCAGAGTTCGCCGGGGCGGTAGTCTTCTCCTGCCGAAAGCCGCTGTGCAGACGGAAGGCAGTCCTGTCGCCATTAATTTGTATTCATGCTACAATGAGCAATTCGAGAGAGGAACACCTTTGAAATATCAACTTTCGGTGTGGTTTACGACATTCCTGCTGTTTCTCGCACTGAAGTGGGTGGGAGCGCAGGAGGTCGTGCCGCCTAACACCTCCATGATGAAGACCGATCTGCTTATCGTCACGGCGCACCCGGACGATGAGAGCATGATGGCGGCTACAATGGCGCGCTATGCCGATGAAGGGCGCGTTGTCTCCCTGGTCGTCTGCACACACGGGGAAGGCGGAGGAAATAGCGCAGGCAAAGAGAGTCACGCGGCCTTAGGGATCGTGCGGGAGGCCGAACTTCGACGCTGCCTGACTCTGCTCGGTACGCGCTATCTCTACTTTCTCAACCAGCCGGACTGGGCCTATACGGAGAGCGTCCAGGCAACGATGGCGAAGTGGGGACATGACGAGACACTTCGGCGGCTTGTGCGGTTGGTGCGCATTCTAAAGCCGGACGTCATCGCCACCATGGATGCGGCTCCGAGCGGCGGGCAGCATGGGCATCATCAAGCGGCTGGCAGATTGGCGACGGAGGCCTTTGAAGCGGCAGCAGACCCGAAAGTATTCCCGGAACTATGGAGAGAGGAAGGATTGGCTCCCTGGCGCGCCCAAAAACTCTACTGGGCGGGGGGCGGAGCGAATAGTGAGACACAGGTAGAGACCGATGGAGTGGCAACGGGGGCGCTGGCGATCCTGTCGGCGGGCAAGCATTATACGGACATAGCCCGTCTTGCTGAAAGCAATCACCGCAGTCAGGGATTCGACAAGTATTTTGGCACGGCTCCAACCGGGAACGCTCGGTCACGTCCGGATCGCTTTATCCTGGTAAAGTCGCGGGTCGCCCATGATCCGCACGGGGAAACCGATCTCTTTGCCAATACAAAGGGGGAAGTCCCCTTCTCCGCTAAGGAACCGTTTCAAACGCCCAATTCTACCCGATCAGTCGAGGCGCGCATCCAATCCAGCCCGGCAGTGCGCAACTATCGGAATTGGCTGCGAACCAATGGAATTGAACGCTTGATGACGCGTCTTCCTGCACATGTGCCTGTCACCCTTGGCGCCTTCTCGCCCGTCATCGTAGAAGTGACCAATCGTTCCTTAACCCAACAGCAGGGCATTGTCGCCTTGAAACTGCCGACCGACTGGAAATCCGAGGCGACGAGAAAGCCTTTTGCGGTGGCGCCGGGCAGAACCGTTCTGGTCTCGTTTCAAGTCCTGGCTCCTTCGACGACCCCTCTTGCCAGTTATGATATCACGGCGCAGATTGAAGGTGGGACGGACTTCGATACAGGCAAACTGGATGCACTGCCGCAACTGCGAGTTCAACGCCTGGCGCAGGCGATGCCTGTCGATGCGGACGTGGCCAAATGGGGAAAACTGTCCCTGAAGCCCGTCGCTATCCCCCCCGGTAATACGGCGCAAGGAACGCCGGGCAGTGCGCAGGAGGTGAGTGGACGCTTTTTCGTCGGATATGACGACGCCGGCATACAGGTGTTGGTCGAGGTCACCGATGACATCGTAGTGAGCAACATCGCCCCTGACGACATCAAAGCACACTGGCGCAGCACCAGTACAGAAATTTGCATCGATCCAAGTCCGCGATCTGAAAACACGTTTGGTACGCTCAAACTAGGCATCTTTCCTGCTGATACGACCGGGCATGTTCGGGGCGCGCGCGACGCTGACGCGAATCCCGGTCCTACTGATAGGAAGGAGCCTGGCATTCGACTGGCTTCGCGCCGCACGGCATCGGGCTATGTCGTGGAGGCGCGCATTCCCTGGAAAGCCCTGCATACCTCTCCCTCCTTCCACCCCGTGAAGGGCCGCAAGTTGGGTTTTAATGTCATTTTGTACCATGCGGGCAAAAGAGACGCGCGCGTCGGTGAAGACGTGAACAAGTCCCGGTTGGCCTGGTCGTTCTGGGGCGGCGTCTGGGGTCGTCCGGAGATGTGGGGCACGGCAGCATTGGAGTAAAACCTATTGTTGGATGTTGAACGGCGGTCCACGGTCCGCCTATCGGAGCAATAGTCGAAACTCTATGGCAGGCGTAGCGCAATCCCGATGGAGACATGGTAAACTAAGAATAGAGTAACGGGACGCGCTTCGCATCCGGAAGCAAGTTCGACGTGAGAGGATTCCATATTGCATTCCTTCTGGGCGTGGTTGATCGCGGTCGCCGGAGCCGGAACACTGGGCGCAGCAGCCTTCGTGGTACTGGGTACCTTTTTACTGGCGTGGTTTGCGACTCATCCTCCGCGGCGGCGCGTAAAAGGCACTCCGGCACGGTTCGGAGCCGCTTACGAAGAGGTGGCTTTCGCTTCCCTGGAAGGTACTATGCTCTCCGGTTGGTTCATTCCGGCGCCGGTGGGGGCGGAAGGGGAATCGGCACGCGGTGTCGTTATTCTCTGTCATGGGATGATGGCGAACCGGGGAGAGGCGTTGCCCTGGGCGGAGCGACTATGGCGCGAGGGATTTGCGCTGCTGCTCTTCGACTTCCGCGCGATGGGCAACAGCGGCGGCGAGCTCTGTTCGGCAGGCTATTACGAGACGCAGGATCTGCGGGGTGCGGTGAAATACCTGAACTCGCGTCCGGACGTTACCGATGTGCCGATGGGAGTCTTCGGCTTCTCGATGGGCGGTGCGACGGCCATTCTCGCCGCAGCCGATGAGGAGTGTATTCAGGCCGTTGCGACGCATGGAGCCTTCGCGACACTGAATGGAGCGATCCGACAGCGGTGCCGGAAGCACTTCGGGCCTTTGGCACCGGTGGTCTCCTGGGGCGCGCTGCTGCTGGCGACCCGCTGGTTTCCGGTCTCCCCCACACTTGTCTCACCGATCAACGTCGTTTCCAGATTGACTCCGCGCCCCCTTATGCTGCTGCACGGCAGTCGGGACCGGGTCGTCAATCTGGCAGACGCGCATGCGCTTCACGCCGCCGCCGGTCATCCCAAAATACTCCACATTATCCCGCGCTCCGGACACAGGCGCATCCATCACAGCCTGCGGGACGAAACCCGCCAGAGCGTGGTGCAGTTCTTCTGTGAAAATCTGGTTAAGAAGTCCTGAGTCAACGCAGAAGCAGCATACCTTCCGTCGAAAAGGGGCGGCGAACTGATGTTCGCCGCCCCTTTTCTCTTCCGGAACATCAGACCGCGTCGGTATACTGACCCTGCGCCTGCGCCCGCATCTCTTTGATGATACTGTTTACGGCCATCCAGAAACAGACCACGCTGGGAGCCAGTTTGACGACGTAGTTCAGCAAACTGAAGGGGAACATGAACGGCCCGGGAATCACGAATAGATAGAGGAGCCAGAAGCCCCAGGCGCCATAGCGAAAGAACAGCTTCGCATTTTTGCCCTTGCAACGGTTCGACATAAAATACATTCCGCCCCCGGCCAACAGCGGCCAGAGTAGACCAAGAAGCCAAGTCATCGTAGGTAACTCCTCCCCTTATTTAGGGTCGTGCGCGGCTGCGGCGGCGCTCCGTGCCTGCCGACCGGGTTGCGCGCCCTGGTAAGAGAACGCGCCTCTGTATCCCTATACGTATCCAAAATGTCTCGGGTGTCAATTTCGACGCCGAACGCCAAATTTATGTTCCGGTCAGGCTGCACACCGGCGAACCGGCCCTATTTTCAATTTTGTCGTCACATCCGAGCCAGTTACGTCGTCTCTTATCGGTGTTAGCCGCGCGCGGCAGACCGTCGCTGTTGCTTTGCCTGTTCGTCAGGTTCATACGTCTATTTGGAGGTAGTCTTTGTGCCGACTACTTCCATTTCCATGCAAGAGGAGGTTGCCATGCTTTCGCATAAGATAGGGCGCTGCATGCTGCTCGGAACCGTCTGCGTCCTCACGTTGGCGCTGCTGGGCTGCGGTGGCGGCACGAGCATTTCCAAGCCGTTCGGTACCGATCCGAACGATACGAACAAAGAACGGGTTCTGAACGCGCTCGTCGGTTCCCCCAGCGCAGGGGTGGACATCACACAGCGCGGTATCCCTCTCAACCCGGCTCCGCTGGCGTTCGGACAGGGAACCAGCTATGCCGCTGTTTCGAGTGGGATCGCGATCACGACAGACGCTTTCCAGGCGGGTACCGCCGCCGACCTCGCGCCGCAAAGCTCCGTGACGATGACACGTGATTTCTTCTATACCGAAGTCATCGCCGGCATCTCCGGAACTTCCGGTGCCACAGCGCCCCGGCTTATCCAGATCAGCGACAACTTTGCAGCTTCGGTGCCGACCGGCAGCGTTGCGGTGCGTGTCGTCAACCTCTCGCCCGATTCGCCGCCTGTCACCCTCTACAATACGGCGGTCGCGCCTCCTACCGCTGTCCCGATCATCGGCCTCAGCAACGTCGCTTATGGCAGTGTCTCCAGTTCCGGCAGCACGAACTATGTCACCCTGACGGCGGGAGGCTACAACCTGACGGTACGCGACAATGCGGGCAATGTTCTGGCATCGCCCGGCAGCGTGACGCTCGCCGGTGGGCACTCGTACTCCTTGCTGGTTCTGGGACTGGTCCATCCGACGGTAGGGCAACCCGCCGCCCGAGCCGTTATACTCACCGACCAATAGTGCCGACTATTCGGGCATGACGACGCCGATGGTCACTTGTTCTATTCGGGCATGACGACGCCGATGGTCAACAAGATATTGGCATAGATGCGCTGTTCTCCGGTAGCGATGACCAGGCAGACGTCGGGCTGTCCGACCGTTTCATAAAAAGCGAAGCGCTCTATCGACGCGATATCGACTCCTGTCGGCAGCAGGCGCCGAAACTCGCCGAAGACGGGCGGCTCGGTTCCGTCGGCCGTCTGCATCACATGCGCGGCCTCGATCGGCAAGATCGAGGCCAGGACGCGAAGCGTGTCGGTGGCGCTGACCAGGCCCGGTGCAAGGTTGAGATAGACCACGTCGGCGTTGGGACCGGCCGTTGTGGCGAACGGGTAGTTGCCGTCCGCGATCAGGATACGGGAACCGTGTCCGGCTCCTGCGACCGCGCGCAGAATGTCGGGATGCAGCAGAGGCGTTTTGAGCACAGCAGTCTCCTTCTTGAAGGCGTGAAAACGCCATTCTTCCTCGATTTCGAATGTCGATCCCTCTTTCTTCACCGCACAGTTCAATCCCTTCCAACGTACGGACATCCCCTGCAACTTCAAGCCGTTTTGATTGTCTGACCCTCCGTCACTACGTGACGAGCCTCCGAACGCGGCAACAGGCAGGACTGCATAAGAAAAAACTGCAACCTTCCTGCTCACGTCGCGTCTCACCGGACAGAATTAAACGATTTGCGGACGTCGTCCGCGCGCTGTCTGCGCGGAGTTTTTTGACAGAAGGAAAAGGGTTACCATGCCCACGAACAACCATTCAGACAATCTATTCGACGCACAGGCTCCTCAGACCGATGAGGAGAAGCTCTGGGATCTGCTCAGTCTCTATGTGGACGGCGAAGCGGACCCGGCGCAGGCGACGATCGTAGAGCAGATGCTCAGCTCCGATCCGGCCTACCGACGCGACTTCGACTTTTTGATGCAGACCTCCAAGACCATGCACACGCTGGAAGAGGTTGCTCCGCCCATCGCTCTGCGGGACGCCATCTATGCCGGTACAGTTCGCCGCCCCACCCTGGCCGGTCGTCTTCGCGCCGCCTGGAATCGTGCGACCACCCCTGCCTTTGGACGCTATGCGACGGTCGGCGGCGCGTTCGCAGTCGCCGCAATCGGCGCTCTGCTCGTCCTGCCGCGCTTGAATTCCACGAACTCCCACAACGCCCTGCCGACTCAGGTGGCGGCTAACAGTCCGAGTTCTTCGCAGTACAATATCACCATTCCACCGCCTGCTAATGAGTTGGCAAAGCTGGAGGGGTCGAAAGTTGGGCCGAAACCGCCTCTTCCGTTTAAGAAAATGTCGCCCACGCTCGTCTATCACCAGTCGAACATCCGGCCAAACCTCATTCCGGCTATCGGTCCGACGCATCTACGGCCTGACCGCAACGCCGCCTCCATTGTGGAGGGGCCGCATCTGCCGAGCCATCACTATCTGCCGAAGAACAACGCGCCGCACAACGACGGCGTTCAGATAGCAACGGGGACAGGGACAGGCTACCCTTATGACAAGAAGATGGACAATAACACGGCGCCCCACACGGCGATGACCATCGTTCCCCCTGCGACCGATGATTTTGGTCCGATGGTTGTCGCCAATAACGAAACCTCCACTCCCCTAACGGATAACGCCGTAAAGCCGACCGCCAGCATGGGGACTTCCGGAGGCGAGGGGCCTGCGCCGCAGCCGAAAACCACGGTACATGTCGCGACGCTGCCGCCGGGAGCCAGCCAGAATATTGCGGCGGCCGTGATACGGCATAACATGACCGCGAAGTACAGCGGCTACGACCGCAACGTGGCCGAAAACATTCAGCGGCATGAAGTGACGATCGATGTGATCAAAGGAACCTTTTAGTCTCGCCCCCGAAGGCGAAACTTCTTGGTAAGCACTGATATATAGAAACGATGCCAGGCTTATGACGGCAAGGTACGACAAAATGACAAGGCGACTGCTTCGCGCCCGCAAGCGCGGAAGTGGAACAGGAAGAGTTTTTGCTTCCGCTGGCGTCGTTCTGTCTGTAACCTTGCCGTTTGTCCTGTCCGGCGCGGTGCAGGCGCAGGCTCCGCTGGACGCTCCCCACATCAGCGGAATCTCTGGACTGGGCAGCACAGGACTGGGGAACTCCGGCCTGAGCGTTCTCGGCCAGAACATCGGCAAAGCGCGTACCGGCGCCTCCGCTGGCCACTCGTTTTCCGAAGTGCTGCGCGGCAACGGGTCGCGCCTGGGCTATTCCCTCTCTCATGGCAACATCCTGACCGATACCATCAGCCTGCGGGTCAATGGCTCACTGCTGAAATCCGGCCAGGACTACTTCCTCGACCCCGACAGCGGAGCCCTCTATTTTTCCCAGACCGTTCGCCCTGGCGACAGCATCAGCGCCTACTATCGGTATGAGGACGGGGACAGCGCCCATCGCACCTCGCTTGGAATGCCCGGACTGCAGATGAACTTCGGCGGCTCCACAGCCCTGAACCTCGCGTTCGGAACCAGCATGGGCGACGGCACCAGCACCTCTCTCTACGGCCTCAATCTGAGCAGCAAGTTCGGCGGCGGCGGGCTTTCGACCTATTCGGGGCTAGCCTATTTCGCCAATACGACCCAGACCAGCAACCTCAAAATCGATGGCACGAAACCGGGGGTGAAGTCCGCAGCCAAAGCCGATCCGGCGCTCAGCGGCGTGGACCACCTTATCACTCAGAGCCTGAACGCACAGTCGGGCCGTCTGCGCGCCCACGCCGATTTCCAGGACATCGGGAAGAACTTCAGCGGCTTTACCGCCCTCAAAGGCAGCGCTGCTAACGACAAGGCCATGCTCGACCGCCTCACTCAGTTGGAGGGCGAGAAGGGCATCCAGCGCATCGGATTCGGCTTTGGCTTCGGCCTGAGCCCCAAGAGCAAGACCCCGGACGGCCTCAGTTTCGACCTCAGCCAGATTCACGGCGACAAAGGGTCCATCAGCCAGCAGAGCCTCGGCTTTCTCTCCCAGAACCTGCGCTTCAACTACGCCAGCCGCACCATCGACGAGAAGTTCTCCCAGTTCAAAGGACTGCGGGAGGCGGACAAAGCGCAGTGGGAAAAAGAGAAGGGAATGCGGGCCTCCAGCCTAGGCTTCGGGCTGAACTTCGGCTCCGCCAAAAAGGGCGCGGCCCCCGGTACATTCGACTTCTCCAGCCAGAGTTTCGGCGATAAGAGCGGAGGGCTTAGCCGGGAGAGTATCGGCTTCAACCTGGCCGGAGTCAGCGTTCAGCGCCTAAACCGTAAAGCCGACAAAGATTTCAAACGCCTCAACGACCTGAGCGACGCCGACAAGACCACCCTCGCGCTCGACCTGTATCACCAGTACGACCCTGCCGCCAAACTGGAGCAGGTGACCGCAGCGGACAAAGCGCAGGTCGCGAAAGAGGCCGGTTTCAGCCGCGATTCCCTTCTCCTCCACTCTTCGTTTGGCAAGGCAGGCGGGTTCGCGCTCTCCCAACTGCGCCTCTCCGATGCCGCAAAGGATGCCAAATCACTGGCGACCGGTCTGCAGCGCGACAGCCTGAACCTGGATGCCGGCGCGTTCAGCCTGGGCTATACCCGCCGCAAAACGGACAAAGATTTCAGCCGCATCACCGACCTCGCCGACATCGAGAAGACCGCCCTGGCGCTCGACATCCGCCGTCAGTTCGATCCCACCGCCACCGCCGCCCAGGTGGTCCAGAAGGACCGGGATCAAGTCGGCAAGGAGGCGGGCCTCTCCCGCGATTTTCTGAACGCCAAAATGCGGTTGGGCAAGGCTGGGAAGGGCGGCTTCCTCTCCTTCAACCACATGGATCTGGCCCAGTTGAATGGCGGCACGACAAAGGATTCCCTCGCCACTCTGCATCGCTATCAGTTCGGCTACACCGGCAAGACGCTGCAGTTCAACCTGCTCGATCAGACCATCGACAGCCACTTTAACCGCCTGACCGACCTCTCCGACGTGGAGCGCGCCCAGCTCGGCAACGAACACGGTCTGGCGCGGCATCAGTTCGGATTGGCCTGGCAACTGAACAAACTGACGAAGTTCAACCTCACCGGATTGCGCGTCGGCGCAGTCGAAGACGCCATCAAGGATGCGCTCGCGACCGCAGCAAAAGAGAAAAAGAGTGTCAAGGACGCGGCGCGAATC
>JBBQPO010000167.1:0-13407 GCA_038217285.1 Chthonomonadales bacterium | reverse complement strand
CCGTAGGGATGATCTTCGTCGGGTGGGCGGTCGGCTTCTCGCACGGTATAGAGGGCGATGGCGGAAGCCATGACATCGGAGGCGGAATGCACGCCGTCCGAGAGCACGCCTACCGAGTTGGTCAACAGTCCTATGGTCAATTTAATGACCGTGAGGAGCGCATTCGAAAGCAGCGACAGGCGGGCGGCGGACACTTTTTCCGTCTGTGCTACAGGTTCGGTTTCCGAGTTTGCCATGGGAGTTCTCAGCCCGCGTGTTAGCGTTTCAGGGGAACGGCATCCCGTTCTCACTCGGTGCAGAGGGCGGAAGCCTTCTGCTGCCGATCACAGCCTGTTCTCTGATTATACCTGCAGATCCGTCCCACGGCTCCGACTCTCCGAGAGGGTACTTGTTTTCAGCGAACGAAAAGATAAGTGGTTTTCTCCACAAATCTACGTAATTGTACGGATGTGCCCCCCTCTCCCCCTCTGATAGAATATAGTCTGAATAGTGGAACCGGATCGATCAAAGGAGTCTCCCCTTGAAACGTGTATTTGCTCTCGGTATAGCAGGCATCGCGGCGCTCTCGCTTGGGGTCGTCCCGTCCAGAGCCGACAACCTAGGCGTCGCCAACGATTTCAACGTATTCACCCTGGGCAACGATTACCAGTTCGGGACCGACGCCGAGGGGCGTGTGGGCGTCGGAGGTGCGGCAGACTTCACCCATGGCGGCGGCAGCGGATATACCGTCAACAATAACTCCCTCTCCGGCACAAGTCTGTTGGTAGGCGGCGCGTACACGAACAATAGCAATACTGTCAAAGGTACAGCTTACGTGAACGGAAACGCGACCTGGTCCACGCCAACGCTCACGGGCAGCCTGTTCGGTAATAGTAATGTAACGTTTAGCGGAGGCGGTTCGGTGGGCGGCTCGATCAACCTTGTTACCGGCAAAACCTACACCCAAAACGAGGGCTACGCCCCGTTTTCGACGCCTAATACGGTCGGCTCACCCTATCAGATCGCGGCTGGATCCATTGCAACCGGCAATCCTGGCGCGCAGACGACTATTCCGGCTTATTTCAGTTCCGCATCAAGCTATCTGACCGGACACTCCACCGGTTGGGGAGCGCTAGCGGCCAACGGCGTGACCAACCTGACGACGAACGATATCACCCTGCAGCACGGTGCTACCAATGCCCTGTTAACCGACATCTTTCTCGTGAGCGGCGACCAACTGAAAAACGGTTCCAGCCTTACCATCAATGCAAATTCGGGCTACAGTGTCCTGGTGAATTTTACCGCCCTTGCCGACAATACCAACACCTTCCCCAGCATCAATATCACCGTCAACGGCACGGACAAGATGCACGTGCTCTACAACTTTTCTCATGCGACCGGTGGGCTCGTCGTCAATCACGTGGGCATCAATGGCAGTCTCCTGGCTCCTTTCTCGGACCTCACTTTCAATAGCGGCCATATCGACGGGACGTTGATCGCGAACAACCTGATCAACGGCGGCGACGGCGGCGGTGAATCCCATAACTTCCAGTTCGCCGGGAACCTGCCTTCCGTCACGGGTGCAGCGACGCCGGAACCTGGGTCGCTCGCTCTATTCGGCGCGGCGCTGTTGAGCGGCGGTTATCTGTTGCGACGTCGCCGCAAGTAAGCCCTCCGCTGCCATCAGGTCCGTTCTGGGTCGGGCAGTGTAGCCTTACCCACAATCATCCTCTGATCGACCACGATTCTGTTTCCATGTCGCCTTTGACACTGCATGTGCAGGCTTGATTGATCTTTCTAGCAATTTGTCTACAACAGCCCTTCCTCTCTCCACGTACACGCTTTCACGCATTCACGAGGTATAATGTCGGCGGGCATCGCGGAAACGACGACACTCGCCACGGCGACCTCGTTTCCGGGTAGACGCCTCCAGATCTGACGGAACAGTTGCATTCCTTCCCTGCAGAAAGCCAACACGATTCGAATCGCCCTGGATGGCCTCGCCTCGTTCTCCTCGTCGGGATGTATTCGGTGGGATAATGTGTGCAGAATCCAGAAAGGGTAACCCGTGTCACCTATGACAGTCGTAATCGCCGATGACCATGCGATGGTTCGCAAGAGCCTGCGTATGATGATGGAATGTGACTTCGGCCTGAAGCTGATTGGCGAAGCCGCTGACGGACTGGAGGCGATCCGGGCCGTACATTCCCTGCAGCCCCATCTGTTGTTGGTGGACATCAAGATGCCCCAAATGACCGGCCTGGAGGTGCTGCAGTATCTGCGCAACGAAAAGAATGCGGTCGCGATCATCATCCTTTCCAATCACTCCGAGCCGCTCTATGTCGAAGCGGCGATGCGGCTGGGCGCCAATGCCTTTGTGGCGAAGTCGTCCGGCCTCGAGGTCTTGTTGAATGCCATCCATTCCGTGCGCGAGGGCATGCCCTTTGTGGATCCTAACATAGGATCGGAAGCCATGAGGACTCTTCCGAGGGGTTCAGAAGTAATAGGTGAACAGTTCTCCTAGCTGGCGCGTCGTATCCCTGCCCTGCTGCAACGGGGTGAAGGAGAAACCAAGATGGCCACACGGGCCTATTTATACGATGCGACAGGAACGGACAAGGAGGTCGCGCTGACGCAACAGCGCGTTGAGGATCTGCATGACAAGCAGCTCTTGTGGATAGATGTCAGCGAGTACGAAGAGAGCGAGTTGCGCCTTCTCAGTTCACAGTTGTCACTCCACCGCGAGTCGCTCTATACGTTGCTTCAGACGGGGCGGCGGCCTCGCCTGGAACACTACACCGGTTACTCCCAGTTCAACATTCAGACGATTCAGCAGACAAACGGGAAATATACGCTGGTAGAGGTCGATTTCCTTCTGGGCGCGAACCTGGTGGTAACCGTGCATCGCAAACCCGTCGGTTTCCTGGATAGCTTCGATCAGCGGGTCAAGGGCGACAGCGATTTAGGCGAACTCGATGCACCGGGCTTTCTCGCGGGGCTGCTCGACTGGCATGTGACGAGCTACTTTCGGCTACTGGAAGAGCTTGAAAAGGAAGTAGATAAGATCGACGCGCATGCCATGCGACCGCGCCATTCCCGCGACCTCCTGGCCGAACTTGCGAAACTGCGCCAGAAAGTCGCGTTTGTCCGCCGGGTTCTGACCCCCCACCGCGAAGTCTACGCGGCCATGACGCGGCCGGATTTTCAGGCCATCGCGAATTCCAGTTCAGCCGTCCATTTCCGGAGCCTCGCGGATCGCCTGGATCGCGCCATCGAAGCCATGGAGAACGCGCGTGAGCTGTTGGTTGGCTCGTTCGATATCTTTACGACTCAGACGACGCTACGCACGAACGAGGTGATAAAAGTGTTGACCCTCGTCTCCTTCGTCTGGTTTCCTGCCAGCGTCATCGTGGGAATCACAGCCCTCTTAGTGAAAGTACCCGTCAACCCTGCCTCAACTCCAGGGTTCTGGGCCATGCTTGGAGTGATCGGCGTGATCGCTTTCGCCACCTTGATTCTGGCTCGGTGGAAGCGCTGGATCTAGCCACGCTGCAAAGCTGCAAGGCTTCCTACAGCGCCGCTATTTTGAAGCCCTATGTTCGTAAATATATTCCAGCGCCGGAAGCAGAGAGGCCGCCGCGATCGGTTTGACGACATATCCACAGGCCCCGACTTCCGCCGCCTTTTTTCGGTATTCTTCGTTGGTATAGGCTGACACGATGACCACGCAGGTATTGTCTTTCTCCATGATCTGCCGTGTCGCTTCCAGGCCATCCATGATCGGCATAGTGATGTCCATCGTGACCAGATCGGGCTTCTCGCGCAGAATGAGTTCTACTCCGTCTCGACCGTTCATAGCCTGTCCCACGACGACGAGCCCCGCCCGTGTCAGAACCTTGCGAAGTTGCATCTGAGTGATGCTTTCGTCCTCGACCGTTACAATTCGCTTGCCAGCAAGGGCGGAGAGAACGGGAGGGGGTGTTGATTGCAATAGATCTCCTTCCGTGGAGGACTGCGCCCGGCGCACTATCCTACCTTGAATGTACAGTAGATGTTATGTTCGCACTCTTTGTGCCATGATCTTATATTATTGCTTGGACACAAAAATTCCTCTCTCTACTCTGAGAGAGTACCTTATTTCAGGGACGGAACTTCGCTGGCGCGGGTTCACGTTTCGGGAGCCAGCGCATGCGCGGAGGGGCGGCGCGACTGGCAAAAACGCCTCGGGCCAGCGTATCGAGATAGCGTGGGCGATTGTGGACGCCGCCGTAGGAGAAGAGATTGACGCCAGCCGCGCCGCTCCCCCGCAAAGCCGCGATCTTGCCGGCGACATCGTGCGCCTGCAGCCGCCATGCTCCGATCCCTGTGTAGACGTGGCGCTCCCCGGCGATGGCGACGGCGCGGCGCGTCTGTGCGAGCACATGCGCCGTGTTGCGGTCGTAGGACATGAGCGCAATGGCGTCGAGGCAGCCGTTCTGCAGCCATGTCTGCCAGTCCTGCCCGCGCACCACGAAGGCTTCCCTGACGTCGGGGAAAACCGCGGCGGAGACCTGCATCCAGGGCTTGTCCTCTTTCACCTTGTGCGAAATACGCGCCACCAGATCGGTGATCTGCGTGCGTCGCCAATCGGCCCAGTGGTCTGGAAAGGCATGGACATACGCAAGACGGTCGGATTTGCGACGGGCATCGTACAGCGCGGCGCGGTCCTGCGGCAACTGCGGCTGCATGAAGTCGCGAAAGCGCTGCAGGGCGGCGGCACTGAAGTCGTACTCGGCCCCGCCGTAGCGGCAGTAGTCGAAATGGATGCCATCGACATCGTAACGCGAGGCGACGTCGGTAAAGACGTTGAAAAGATGCTGCTGGACCTGCGGGCTACTCGGCTGCAGAAACGCGCCCTCGACCCGATCGTTCCCCACGCAGGAGCAGTGGCCGTGCCGATCACAGGCGAACCAGTCGCGATGCGCGTTCCAGAGATGCTGCCAGGCGGTCGGAGCGCAACGACCGCTCCAGGTGAGATAGGTGTTGAGCCACGCATGCACCTGCAGGCCGTTGGCATGCCCCTCGACCACGATCTGTTCCAGCGGGTCGAATGTCCTGGGCTGGTGGGCGAGGTTCTCGGCACGCGGCTCGTAGGGCGAGTTGTACAGGGCGTCGCCCCGGCCGCGCACCTGCACGAACAACGCATTCAGATGATACTTCACGGCGGTCAGAACGACCTGATGCACCGCCGCAGGCGAGATCAGGCTGTCGCGCACCACCCAGAGGCCGCGCATCTCCGAGGGGAGATCGGGCGCTTCCGGAGGCGGCGAGAAGTTTTCGTTACGGATAGACGGGGAGTTCGGATCCGAATTCTGAGCAGTGGTGGGAACGGCGCAAACGAGACAAAGGGCCATAAGGCCGAGGCTAAGAGTGCGAAACCATGCGGGACGAACGCCATTCGCCACCGGGAAGCGGGACAATAATTTCAAGAGGCTTCTCCTGGTGATCGTGTTGCAACCAGTTGTCATTATCGCACAAACCTGATGTTCGCTGTCAACCCCGATTTTGACCACTGTCCAACGTTTGCATTCCCAGACGAAAATCGACGTCACACTGTCCATTCCGGCGTGTCATACAGCACAGAACAACGGACCGCTTTTGTGATACAATACCGTGCGTTTCCATTCTGTACGCCGTCGTCGTTCGGCTGTTTGGGAGAATTTCAGATATGTCGCATCATGATAACAACTGGCAGGATCTCCTGTTGACCCGCCGCCAACTGCTCGGGCGTATGGGGAATGGATTTGCGGCCCTTGGCCTTGCTGGACTGCTGGCAGAGCAAGCGCAGGCCGAAGGCGTGAAGGCAACGCATACGCTCATGACGCCGCTCACGCCCAAACATCCGCCGCTGCCTGCGAAGGCGAAGCGCGTGATCTTCCTCTTTATGAACGGCGGCCCGTCGCATGTCGATACGTTCGACCCGAAGCCCAAATTGACCGAGTATCACGGTAAGCCCCTGCCCTACAGCAACCTGCCTACCGAGCGCAAGACCGGAACATGTTTCAAGTCGCCCTTCCAGTTTCAGAAGCATGGGCAGTCCGGCATCGAGGTCAGCGAGATTTTTCCGCATATCGCCGAGAACATCGACGAGATCGCCGTCATTCGGTCCATGCACGCCGATGTGCCGAACCACGAGCCGTCCCTCATGCTGATGAACTGTGGAGAGGGCCGGCAGATTCGGCCCAGTCTCGGCTCCTGGGTCACCTATGGCCTTGGCAGCGAAAATCAGAACCTGCCAGGCTTCATGGCGATGTGTCCGCACGGTTACCCGATCCAGGATACGCAGAACTGGCAGGCGGGCTTCCTACCGGGAGTCTACCAGGGTACCTATATCGACCCGTCGCAGACCGATATTCAGAAGATCATCGAGCACATCAAGAACAACTATACCGCGCCGCATGAACAGCGCGCCCAACTCGATCTGCTGCAGGAACTCAATCTCAAACATCTGCATGCCCACCAGAACGACATGCAGTTGGAATCACGAATTCAGTCCTTCGAACTGGCGTACCGGATGCAGTTGGACGCCACGGACGCCTTCGATGTCAGCAAAGAGCCGGAAAGCGTGCGCAAGATGTACGGCGAGGGCGTCTATGCGCGTCAGGTGCTGATCGCACGGCGCCTGCTGGAGCGCGGCGTCCGATTCATTCAGCTCTACCACGGCGCGGGCCAGCCGTGGGATAATCACGACGACATCGAATCCGGCCACCGCAACCTCGCCCGTGAGTCGGACCAGGCTATCGGCGCTCTGCTGAAAGACCTCAAACAGCGCGGGATGCTGGAGGACACGCTCATCATCTGGGGCGGTGAGTTCGGGCGTACTCCGACCGTCGAGTTGCCGACTCCTGGCGCGAACGCAGGCAAGCAGAACGGACGCGACCACAATCATCACGGCTTTACGATGTGGATGGCAGGGGGAGGAGTCAAGGGCGGACAGGTCTACGGCTCCACCGACGAGTTCGGCTTCCATGCGGAAGACAAGCCCGTCCATGTCCATGACCTTCACGCCACGATCCTGCGTCTGCTCGGCTTCGACCATACGAAACTGACCTATCGCTATGCCGGCCGAGACTTCCGCCTGACCGATGTCTACGGTACAGTGGTTCCTGAACTGATCGCGTGAACCCGATCCTTATCTCGGCAGGACAAAAGCCTCCCTCTGCAGATCGCAGAGGGAGGCTTTTGTCAGAATAGACACCATCCTTGAAACCTACGCTTGCTACGGAGTCACATGGATGGAGAATTTCGTCGTTACAGGCTTCTTGATGCCATAGAGATCCCGGACGGTGACGGTGACGACGTTGTCGAGGATCTTATTGGAGTTCCGATCGTAACCCGATTCCTTGCGGAACTGATGCGTTACGAATAGGCCCTGCGCTTCGTCCTGAATGCCGTCGGAAGCGTCCCAGTCCCACGAGGCCGCCAGAGGCGTAATGCCGCCGCGGGCCACGATGCGGAATTCGTGTGCGGACAGACGCGCGAGATCACGATTGGGCAGGCTATCGACGGTGATGGGGGTTTCGTCCACAATAACGCCGATATTGCCGATTCGCATGACGCCGGGCGTATCGCCGAAAAGGCGAACCTCTTTAATTCGGGCGTCGTCGGTCTTGATGCCAGGGATGACCGAAATCGGAATACTGAGCCGCTTCCACTGCCCCTCCGCGACCGCCGAATCGAGCGGAAGGAGAGCTTCGAGTTGGTGTCCCGTGGAGGTCACCAGCACGACTCGGACGTTCTGCAGGGCATGTGGGGTCTGATATTTCACGGAGAGCGTGGTCGAGTTAAGGCGTCCGCTCTCGCCCCGGCCCCCATAGCCGCCGTAGCTGCCGCCGCCCGGTCCACTTTCCTGCCCCCCCGAGCCGCCAGAGAAGCCGCCGGGTCCCCCAGGGAAACCACCGGGACCGCCGCCCAGGCCCTTCCCGCCTCGGCCAGGAGCACCGTACCCACCCGAGGCAGGGCTCGTAGCGTTAGGCGCGGCGGGCGGAACGAGAACGAAACTGAGGTAGGCGTACTTGTTGTCCACGTAGGGGCCGAGGTCTACGGACTTCCCGAGCTGCAGGCTCGCGCCCTGGTAGAGGCCATGCGTGATGATGCGCAGCGACATGGTCCCGGTTCCGAAGACGCCTTTCGTGTCCTCTTCCACCGTGCCACTGCCCCAACTGCTGAGTTTGAGGCCGGACTTCGCGGAGGGATCGCCCTGATAGAGCACAGGGCCGTTCATCACGACCTGGGCGGCGGCGGGCATCGCGGCGGTCCAGCCCAGCGCGAGAAGGCCTAGGCCGGTCAACAGCGGAGTGCGCCGCCTTGTAGGTCGAAAAGTTCGGGTTTTCAGGTTCATTTTTGAGATGTCTCCTTGATCGAGTAGGCTCGGTCCGTAAAGGCAACGTCCTGGTCATCGGACGTGTTGGCATCGGTATACGCCTGCTGAGGCAGCGGCGTCTGAATACGACGGACGGCCGTGGCATATCCTGTCGTCGGGTCCACATCTATCAATACGGCGCAAAGCTGCGATTCGCCTTCTGCGACCTCGAAACGTGCGGGCAGCAGACTGAGAAATTTCGGAATGACGATCTCGCGACGCATCCCGATGATAGAGTCTACAGGTCCTGTCATTCCGACATCGGTCAGATAGGCCGTCCCCCCCGGCAGAATGCGCTCATCCGCCGTCTGCACATGCGTGTGTGTCCCGACGACCGCACTGGCGCGTCCGGCCACATACCAGCCGAATGCCTGCTTCTCCGAGGTAGCCTCCGCATGAAAATCGATGAATACCATGCGCGTCGAGTGGTGCAGGGTTTCCAGGATGGCGTCGGCAGCCCGAAAAGGATCGTCGACGGGTTCCATGAAGGTGCGCCCCTGTAGCGACACGACCGCAACCGGGCCGAAGCGGCTCGGATAGAGCCCGTACCCGTTTCCCGGCGCGCCCGGCGGATAGTTGGCGGGACGCAGGAGCCGCGGTTCTTCGTCGAGATAGGGAAATATTTCGCGCTTGCCCCAGGCATGATTGCCCAGAGTGACGACGTCTACGCCGCTCTGTGTGAAAAACGAGCGGGCTATTTCCGGCGTAATGCCGATACCGCCTGCGGTGTTTTCGCCGTTCACGATCACGAAATCGATGCTATGTTCTTCCCGGAGAATGGGCAGCCACTCCTGCGTGGCTTTTCGTCCGGACTTGCCGACCACATCGCCGACCATCAGTACGCGCATGAGCGTTCCGGCTTTCTAAGGCTGCGCCTCCATTCCTGACAAGGGCAGCCACCGAGTTAGACGAGTTATCGCCGTTGGACGTTACACGCACCCCTGTTGTGAAGCCGTGCCCCGCAAAAAGAACGGCGGGTGGCACGGAGGAGTTCGCCCTACTTGGCGAAATCGACGGCGCGGGTCTCGCGGATGACCGTGACCTTGATCTGCCCCGGATACTCCATCTCTTCCTCGATGCGTCGGGCCATGTCACGGGCCAGCTTCAACGCGGCGAAGTCGTCCAACTGCTCCGGTCGGACGATGACACGAATTTCGCGTCCCGCCTGTACCGCAAAGGTCTTCTCGACGCCGGGAAAACCGTCGCCGATCTCCTCCAGTTTTTTGACGCGTTTGACGTAGGTCTCCAGGGACTCTCGTCTGGCGCCCGGCCGCGAGGCGGAGATCTGGTCACCACAGATGACCAGAATGGCTTCGACGGTCTGCGGTTCCACATCGTAATGGTGGGACTCCGCCGCGTGGACGACCGGCTCGGCCTCCCGATATTTGCGCAGCAGGTCACCTGTAATGACCGCGTGCGGGCCTTCGATCTCGAAATCGACGGCTTTACCCAGGTCGTGCAGCAGTCCGGCGCGTTTGGCGATTCGCACATCCGCACCGACCTCGTAGGCCAGCATACCGCAGATATGAGAAACCTCGATCGAGTGGTTCAGCACGTTTTGCCCGAAACTGGTGCGGTACTTCATCTTACCGAGCAGCGCCACAATTTCGGGGGCTAGCCCCGTCATACCTGTTTCCAGAACCGCGCGTTCTCCGGCCTCCTGGATCCGGATGTCGACTTCTGCCTGGGCTTTCTTGATGATCTCTTCGATGCGTCCGGGATGGATGCGACCGTCCACGATCAGGTTGGTCAGGGCGATCCGGGCCACTTCACGCCGTACCGGATCGAAGCCCGAAAGCACGACAGCTTCCGGTGTATCGTCAATGATGAGGTCTATTCCCGTGAGCGTCTCGAAGGCCCGGATATTGCGGCCTTCTCGCCCGATGATGCGCCCTTTCATCTCGTCGTTCGGCAGCGGCACGACCGAGACGGTCGTCTCGGAGACCTGATCGGACGAACAGCGCTGAATGATGTCCGTGACGATCTGACGGGCCTTACGTTCACCGTCGCGTTTAGCGGCGGCTTCGATCTCACGCATCAGCTTCGCAGCATCGTGGCGACTCTCCTCCTCGACATTTTTGAGGAACAGTTGCCGCGCTTCGTCCCGCGTGAGCCCGGCCAGGCGCTGCAGCTCCTGTTTCTGCTGGAGCTGATGGGCCTCTACTTCTGCACGACCGGTGTGAAGGGTCACTTCCCGGGTTCTTAACTCCCGCTCTTTCTCCTCCTGGACATCGGTACGACGGTCCAGGTTCTCCTCTTTCTGTGTCAGCCTTCGCTCTAACCTCTGGATTTCGGCCCGTTTCTCCCGGTTTTCGTTTTCAACATCAGCACGGAGTTGGAGCGTCTCCTCTTTGGCCTCCAGCAGAGCCGTTCGCCGGGACGCTTCGAGTTCCCTCTGGGCGTCCTCTTTAAGGCGGTGGGCTTCCGCGATCTGTGCCTGCACCAACTCCTGTATGCGCGCCTTTTCACGCGCCTCCATCGGGCGAATCAATACGAAGTGTTCTACGGCAAATCCTACCAGCGCACAGAGCAGGAGCGCCAGAACAAGAGAAGCGATGACGGTATTAGACAATACTCACCTCCAGACAGCGGGTAAGGGCGAAAATCGCGCCTCTGTCCGAGGAAGAGCGAAGGCAAGACAACCGAACAGCCTGTGCAGGCCACGCCCGCGTCCGTACGGGTTCTACGGAGAAAGGGCTGGATCGGGCCAAACACAACCGATCACGGAAAGTTGCCAGCCGTTGACTGACAGATAGCTTTGCACGGCCTACCGTCCAATGAGGAGAGTTTGCCGCGAGAAGTGCAAAGAGTTAATCTTGATTCGCCGCGCGCTCCGCCAATACCTGCGTGATTATTGCCCAGCCGAATCCTCGCCGTTGTAAAAAAGCGGCGACACGGCGTTTTTCCGCCTGAAGGGCCTCCCGATCCGTCTCGTCCTCGCTCAACTTCCAGCGCGTGGCCGCCGCCGACCGTGCTCGGGCCAGCTCGTCAGCATCCTCGACGGTATCGAGCGCGGCGGTAACTTCGTCCTTATCGACCCCTTTGCGCCGCAGCTCCGCCGCCAATCGGCCTTTCCCATACTTCTTGCGCTCCGCCCGGTCTTCGACCCAGTCCCGTGCGAACTGCGCATCGTTGACCCAGTTCCGCGCCTCCATTTCCGCCAGCACGGCCGCGATGATCTCCGGCGCAAACTCGTCTCTTTCGAGGCGCTTCTGCATCTCGCTGCGGCTGCGCGCCGAATAGCCCAGAAAACGCAAGGCGACCGCGCGGGCCGCCTCCAGATTATTGGGTTGCATATTTTCGGTCGTTTCTTCGTGGGGCGCCCCTTCCCGTCTCGGGAAGGGGCTGAGGGTTAGGTTTGCGCCTAGAGCTCGACAGCGACGAACTGCTTGGTTTCGGAGGATTTGAGACAGGCCAGGATGATGGCGAGGGCTTTGCGGCCTTCGTCACCACTGATTGTCGGCGGCGTGTTAGTCTGGATAGAGTTGATAAACGCGTCTATCACACCGGAACTGCTCTGGCCACCCGCATCGTTGGTCTGGACCTTGCCCACAGAGTAGAACTGCTTTTCGCCGGTTGCCAGCTCGACCACGACACTGTACTGCGGATTGGAGCCGAGGCGCAGGATGCCTTTGCTGCCGTAGAGTGTGGTGGTGTTGTCCTCGCCGGGGTTATGGGTCCAGGAGGCGGTCAGGCTGCCGATGGCTCCACTCGCGGTACGAAGTATGCAGACAGCGTTGTCGTCCACATCGCCCATCGGTTTGTAGAGGTGGCCTACCATGGCGGCCGCCTCGACGATCTCTTCGCCGAGCAGGAACCGCAGCAGATCGGCCTTATGCACCCCCAGGTCACCCATGGAGCCGACGAACGCCTGCTTCTTGTCGAAGAACCAGCCGGTCGGCCCCTCGATACTCCAGGTCTCCGGGCCAGGATGGGCGAAGGAGGTGCGGAACGTGATTACCTTGCCGATGACGCCCGCTTCGAGCAACTCTTTCGCCTTCACATGCAGGGGCATGAGGCGCTGATTGTGTCCGATCATGAGGAACTTGCCCGACTTGTGGGCGGCGGCAATCATGTCCTGCGCCTCTTTTGCGGAGGTGGCAATAGGCTTTTCGCACAGCGTATGTTTGCCAGCTTTCAGGGCTGCGACGGTGAGCGAGGAGTGAAAGGCGTTCGGAGTACAGATGCTCACCGCATCGACGCTCTTTAGCTCCAGGACATCCTCCACCTTGGAATAGGCCTTGGCGCCATATTTCTTCGCCAGCTTCTCGGCCCGCTCCGGCACACGGTCTACGAAAGCTACGATCTCGACATCCGGGTGCGCGGCATATTCGGGTGCATGCCGGTAGGTAGCGATGCTGCCGCTGCCGATGACAGCCACGCCGATTTTCTTCTTCGCCATTGAGTTTTGCATCCTTCTAAAGGAGGTTTGTATTTGGGAAAACGGGTCGGAAAGAGATCGAAATCCCCTGCCGAAACTGTCGGAACACTTCGACAGGCTTCCACGCGGTTCCTGCATCTGTCCTCGGCGGCCATCAAATTTTTTCAATCGGACGCTGCAGGTGTGCTATAATCTAACGAAACGACCGTATTAGTAAGTAGTATCGAGACTTCCGGGAGCCTGTTCTTGTCGCATATTTCGCCACGGAACCGAAGAATAGCCGCATTTGTGTCGCTGCTGTACCTGTTTTTCAGCACGTTCGGCGCCATGACGCATTCGCACGCCCCCGTGGAAACGGCCCCGAACTCCAGCACAGCTTGTGGGGCACGACAGACTTCCATCGCGCCGCCCCCGAGCTATTCGGCGCCCGCGCACTGCCCTGTCTGCGATTGGCAGTCGCTTCAGGTGATGCCTCCGGCCGTCGCACCGCAGGTCTCGCAGCCTCTGTTTCTGCGCGTCGATCTGACGCTCTCGGATTTCCGTCTGCCGGCTCTGCCGTCTTTCCGCTCCTCCTCCCGCGGCCCACCCCTTGCCTGATCTCTCGACTCGTTAAACGCTGTTCGCCTTATCTGACCCTGTGTCGACG